>JAICTV010000127.1 GCA_025936175.1 Phycisphaerae bacterium | reverse complement strand
GGCGGCGGCGCTGCCCATCGTCGCCGCCGTCACATACACCGTCAGCGAGCTGCTCGAAGACCGCCACACCGCAATGATGACGCCGACCGCCAAGCCCCGCCAGATGGCGCAGCGCATGCTCGACCTGCAGAACGACTCGTCGCTGCAATGGCAGATCAGCGACATGGCCCGCACGGAGGCGTACGAGTTCTTCAGCTTCACCCGCTTCGTCAACCAGTTCCGAAACGTCTATCGGCAGGTCGCCGCGGGCGAAAAAGTTGAAGTGCCGGAGGATGCGCCCGGCGCCGGTCTGCGCTTCCACGGGCGCGCGTAATTACGCGATCGCGCGGTAGTGCGTGAAGGCGCCGATGCGGTTGAAGCCGATCTGGCGATACAGCTCGATCGCCGGCGCGTTGGTCGGCTCACAACTGAGAAACACGTGCTTGAAGAGCGACCTCGCGCAGATTTCCAGCGCGCGGCTCATCATGGTGCGCCCGATCCCCTGCCGGCGGAACGGCTCGGAGACGAATACGTCTTCGATACACCCCATCTCGCCCACCGTAAGCACGGAAACCCACGCCGCGGGCACGCCATCTTTCATCGCCAGCAGCGCATCGGTCTGAGGGTCCTCGAAGTGAAGCATGTCGGCTTCGACGACCTGCGGCAGGCTCCATCGCGCGGTCGCTTCTTCGACGAGCCGCCGCGCGTGTCGGAAGCTGGCGCGAACGGGGATGATCGTCAGTCCCGGGATCTCCTCGATCGGGCGGACGGGCGCGCCGCCGCCGAGGTACATGATGTCGTAGTCCTGCCGCGCGTAGCCGTGCGCGGTGAGATAATCGGCCAGCGGCGTTTTGCGATCCGCCGGCGCGGAGGGATTGAGGATCCACTTCCAGCAGCGCGTGTTCGCGGCGGTGCGGAAATGGTCATCGACTTCTTTGGCCGCCGCTTCCGCGCCCACACCCTCCGGCAGCGACGCATCCAGTACCACGTTCGCCCTGTGAACCAGTGGGAGCGCGCGGCTGGACAGCGCCGTGCCGACGTCGAGCACCGTCTCGTCTTCCGCCGTCTGGCGACACCAGTGCAACTCGCAGCGGTGATAGAAGCGAATCAGATCTTCCGGCGTGGCGTGAGGCGAGCTGAGGATCGGGAGCGGCATCGGGATGAATGATAGCGGTCAAGTGGCGGAAGCGCTGCTGTCGATGATGAACGTCGCCGGACCGTCGTTGACGAGCGACACCTTCATGTCGGCGGCGAAGCGCCCGGTTTGCACGTTCACGCCCTGCCGGCGAACGGCTTCTACGAACTTCTCGAACATCGCCTTCGCGACCGCCGGCTCGGCGGCGCGATCGAGCGACGGGCGGCGTCCCTGTCGCGTCGCGGCGGAGATTGTGAAGTTGCTCACGAGCAGGATCGACCCGCCAGCCTCGCGGACGTCGCGATCGAAGTGCTTCTCGCCGGCGGCATCGCGGAAGACGCGCAAAGCTGCGATCTTGGCGGCGGTCCAATTCAGTTCGCGATCGGTGTCCCCCTTCACCACCGCCGCCAGCGCGAGCAAGCCCGTCCCGATCGCGCCGACCGTCTCGCCTTCGACTTCAACCTTTGCTTCGAGTACTCGTTGGACGACGACAATCATGTCCGAAATTCTCTTGACAGTGCAGGCCCGAAATTGGCAGATTAGCCGACACCAAAGTTGCGTGTGTTTTTCGGCCGCCGGAGTTCCAGCCGAATCATTCGATCCATCATACCGAACCGGCTCCGGCACGTGAGACCGAGCCACGCCGCGACCGCGTGGAGTTACCCGTTCGCGGCAAACGTTGCGAACTGCTGCGAAGTGGGACAATCAAACAAAGCGAAGCTAAGATCGATCGGGCGAAGCAGCACGGACGCCGGAACCTTCGTAACGCGCCGCGCGTCTCATAACTTTGTGCGATCGGTTGAAGCTTGCGACGACGCGTAAGTCGTAGCTTCGAGCGTAAGTTGAAGTGCACCGCGAGAGCGGTTATCACCCTTGGATTGAGCACCCTTGAAGGCCGCCAACACACCAGTTTTCCACGGCGAACCTTCGCATACTGCCTGACTGCCGCCGCGCGCGATTCGATCGCGGGAAGGCGATCGGCGCGCTGCTGCTGAGCGCGAGCGTGCACGTCGGGCGTGAGGAGAGTCCCACATGGCCACCCCCCGTTTCGCCTGGGGCATCGACATCGGCAACCGCGCCCTCAAAGCCATCAAACTCGTTCGCGACGGCGACGGCATGCGCGTGGATGACTTTGACCTCATCGAGCACGAGACCGTCCTCTCCAACAGCGGCGACAACCGCGATTCGCTCATCACCGCCGCGCTGCAGCAGTTCGTGCTCAAACACCCGATAAAGGGCGGCGCGGTGTCGATCGGCGTGAGCGGCCAGAGCAGCTTCGCGCGCTTCATCAAGCTCCCGCCGGTCGAAGATAAGAAGATCCCCGAGATCGTCCGCTTCGAGGCCATCCAGCAGATCCCCTTCCCGCTGGACGACGTCGAGTGGAGCTATCAGCTCTTCCGCTCGCCCGATTCGCCGGACGTCGAGGTCGGCATCTTTGCCATGCGCAAGGAACTGATCAACCAGCACATCAAGTTCTTCACCGACGCGGACATGAACGTGCAGGCCGTTCAGATGAATCCGCTGGCGGTCTACAACGCGATGGCGTACGACAATCGCGTCGACGGCACGACAATGATCATCGACCTCGGCGCCGAGAACACCGATCTGATCATCGCCGATGCCGACACCATCTGGCTCCGCTCCATCCCCATCGGCGGGAACAACTTCACCGAGACGCTGGTCAAGAGCTTCAAACTGAACTTCGCCAAGGCGGAAGACCTCAAGCGCAACGCGGCGACGAGCAAGTACGCGCGGCAGATCTTCCAGGCGATGCGGCCGGTGTTCGCCGATCTTGTCGCGGAGGTGCAGCGCTCCATCGGCTTCTATGCATCGGTGCACCGCGACTCGCGCATCAAGCGCATCCTCGCGGTCGGCGGGACGTTCAAGCTGCCGGGGCTGCAGAAGTATCTTCAGCAGAACCTCCAGCTTGATGTCGAGCGCCTCGACACGCTCGGCGCGGGCGCGCCGCCGGATCCGAAGGCCGCCGCCACGTATCAGGACAACATCCTCTCGCTCGTGGGCGCCTACGGGCTTGCATTGCAGGCGATGGGCGAAGGGAAGATCACCTCATCGCTCCTGCCGGCGCGCATCCGGCGCGAGCGGCTGTGGCAGGACAAGCAGAAGTACTTCGCCGCCGCCGCGGCACTGTTTGTCGTCGGGACCGGCATCGGCTTCGGCAGCATCTTCCTCGGCAACATGAGCTACGAGGGGGCGGCCGACGCGCGGCAGAAGATCCAGGCGATCCAAACCACCGCCAATGATCTCAGCGGCAAGTGGGACGCGATCCAAGGCGCCGGCGCGGCGGACCGCCAGCGCATCCTCAACATCCGCTCGCTCACCGACTACCGGGACATCTACCTGCAGATCCTGACTGACCTGCACGCGGCGATCCCGAATACCAACGTGCCCGCAGAGACGCTCAAGCAGACGCCGCGCAACCAGCGTCAGCAGATCCTGATCGACAACCTGTACAACCGGTACTTCCCGGACATGAAGGTCGTGACGGACCTGAGGCAGTACGCGCAGCCGCCGGCGCAGGGACAGACCCTGCCCAACGGGCAGCAGTTCAACACCGGCGCCGCGCCGGGGGCGGGAATGGAAGGCGGCGGCAACGCGGGATTCGGCGGCGGCGCGGCGGGAGGTCCGGGGATGGAAGGCGCACCCGCGCCGGCGGAAGGCACGGCGGGCGCGACGCCCGGGCCCGAGGGCCGCGGCTTTGTCATCACCATCAACGGCACCACGCCCATGTCCCCCGCCGCGGGATTCCTCGAGAACACGCTGATCAAGACGCTGCGTGAAAAGCTCGGCAAGGACAAGATCCCCGCCGACAAGAAATATTACGTGGACCGCGCCGAGATCGTGTACCTGCAGCCGCTGAAGATGAACACCACCAAGCTGGGGAACATCAAATCCGCGTTCGACGCGGCGGCGAGCGCCAAGCAGAACGGGACGTTCACGCCGACGCCCTCGGGCGGCGCGGGCGGATTCGGCGGGCCCGGGTTCGGTGGTGGCGGGATGGAAGGGGAGAACGCCGGTTTCGGTGGCGGCGGCGGCCCAGGGTTTGGCGGCGGGCCGGGGTTCGGCGCAGCCGGCGCCGCGGCGCCGGTGGTCGAGGACCTCGCCTTCAAGGATCGCCGCTTCCCGGACGAAGACATTCGCAACGATCAGGAGTTCGTCGCGGTCGTGACCGTCGTGCTCGACCCGCCGCCCAAAGCGGCGGCGGCGGAAGGCGCCGCGCCGGCGCCGGCGGGCGAGCAACCGGCAGCGCCCGGCGGCGCGCCGGCAACACCGGCTGCGAGCGAGCCCGCGGCGCCCGCGCCCGCGCCCGCGGCAGAAGGCGCGGCGCCGGCGCCGGCTACACCGGCGGCGAGCGGCGCTGCTGCGACTCCCGCGACTCCGGCAACGCCCGCCACGCCGGCAGCAACCCCTGCGGCGCCGGCAGCGGCGCCTGCGGCACCCGCGGCGCCCGCGGCGCCTCCGGGCACCGAAGGGACTTCACCGACGGCACCGAAGTAGTCGCGCCGGGGTCGAATCAAAAAAAAAGCCCGAGGTCATCCGTCATGATGGACATCGTTAAGAAAAACCTGATCAGCGTCATCGCGATCGTGGTCGCGATCGCGGCCATTGCGGTCGCGTTCACGATGGTCTCCGGCCGCCGCGAGGCGCTGCAGACCGAGCTCGCCGCTCGAGCGCAGACCTTCACCACCCTGCACGGGCTGCTCACCAAGGACCGCACGCTCCCGACGGTCGATCCGGATCACCCCACCGCCGAGAAGCTCACCAAGTTCCCCAGTGCCAAGATCATCGAGCAGGGCGAAGGGATCACGAAGAAGGTGGAAACGGAGAGCACCGCGATGCGCGACGCGGCGGTGCAGATGAACATCCACACGCCGCTGGTGCCGGGATCGTTGCCCAACCCGCAGAACTTCGCGGCGGCGGCGGGGTTCCGCAACGCGTACCAGCTTTTCTTCCCCGCCCCGCCGGCCAGCGTGACGACGTCGCAGTTCGCCAAGGACCTTCACGCGGGGATGCCGCCCACCGCCGAGGAGATCACCGCGGCGCAGAACGACCTGGCGAACAAAATCCGCGCGAAAGAGCAGTGGATGCTCCCCAGCGGCCAGCCGGGCAACGCACCGCAGGTGGACGCGAAGATCGCCGATCAGGCGAAGAAACTCCCCGAGCAGATGCGGCAGAAGGTCGCCGACACGAGCAAGGTCTACATCCAGCCCAACACGTTCGATCCGTACACGGCGATCCTCCAGGCGCAGGGCGCGCCGGGCCCGCTCGACATCTACCTGGCGCAGCTTCAGCTCTGGCTGCAGCAGGACATCGTCGCGGCGGTGAACGACGCGAACAAGGACGCCAAGAGCATCCCGGACGCGGTGGTGAAGCAACTGACGAAGGTCACGGTGTATCCGTACTTCATCAAGAGCGCGACGCCGGGCAACGATCCGGACGGCCAGCTCCCCAAGGAGATCAACTATTCGCCGACCGGTCGCGTGTGCAACGGGTTGTATGACGTTTTCCACTTCGAGCTGGACGCGGACGTGGATCAGGCGCGGCTGCCGGAGTTCTTGCAGGCGCTGGGGCGCAACCGGTTCATCACGCCGCTCTGGGTGGACGTCCGCAGCGTAGACAACGCCACGCAGTTGGCGCAAGGCCACGTGTACGGCTCGAGGCCGGTGGTAAGCGTTCACATGCGATGCGAAAACCTGTACCTGCGCAAGTGGAACGCGCTGCTGATGCCCAAGCCGGTGCGGGACGGGCTGGGCATTCCGGATCAGCCGGCGGGCGGTGAGCAACCCGCGCAGCCGGCGGCTCAACCTGCGGCGGCGGCGGCACAGTAATCTCGGGAGGGCGAGGCTCCTGCCGAGCCGCTTTGGCGGCAACGGCAGCGGCTCGGCAGGAGCCTCGCCGTCCCGCGAATGAACCAATAGGTGCGCTATGCAAAAAGTCATCGACTTCCTCGAGCAGAAGGTGGAGTGGATCGTCATCGGTCTGGGCTTTGTCTTCATGCTCTTCATGGTCTGGTCGTACGTGCTGCAACCGGCGGCGGTCGTCGACGTTGGCGGCGAGAAGCTGACCCCCGGCGAGGTCGATCCGTACACGCTCGATCACGCGGGCAAGCAGCTCGAGCAGGCGATCGCCGAGGGCGGGAAGATCGACGTGCAGGTGCCGACGTACGTGCAGGCGTTCAAGGACAAGATGTCCTTCGCGACGTCCTCGCCGGTGCAGTTGGCCGGGACCTGGACGAAGTCAGAGACGGCCGACATCACGCTGCCGGCGGCGCCGGGTACTGCGCCAGGCACCACACCCCCGGGTAACACGGCGGTCGCGGGCGGCACCAATCCGGGTACTGCACCGCCGGGCGGCGTGGTCGCCGATCCGGGCAAGGTCACTCAATTGCCCGTCCCGCCGGCGCCGGTGTGGGATTCTTACAAGTTCGGACGGTCGCTGGTGGTCCCGCCTCCCCCGCCGGGCCAGCCCATGCCGCAGATCGTTCCCGGGCAGGACGTGCCCGGCGCGATCGACAAGGATTGGATTACGCAGCTCTTCAAGATCAACATGGGCGGGATCGATCAGGCCTTTAAGCAGGCGAAGATCCCTGTCGGGGATCCGCAGGCGTCGTTCTATCGCACGGTGTTCCTGCAAGTCGAGATGCAGCGTGTCGAGGTAGACGCGGACGGGAAGGAGATCGGTCAGCCGGTGACGCTGCCGCCGATCGCGGCGTGGCGTCAGAACCTGCCGCCCCCGCCGCTGCCGGCGGAAGTGCCGCCCAATGCCGACGCGGCCGCGGTGCAGGCGCAGCGACAGGCGGCGGGCGCATACCTGCAATGGGCGGCGGCGAACACGCCGGACATCCTCGAGCCGCTCTACTACCCGATCACCAAGGGCGATCAGTGGACCAAGCCGGGCCAGCAGGCGATGGCGGGCCAGCTTTTCGAACCGACAACGTATACCGGCCCGCTCGAAACATTGACGCCGGAGCAGAAGGCGGCGGTGCTCAAGGCGCGGCAGGACGCGTACAAGCTGAAGGAAGAGCAGAAGAAGGCGAACCGTCCGGCTCCGACGCCGCGCACGCCGAGCGGTCCGCGCGGGGGACCCGGCAACGAAGGAGGCGCGGCGTTCGCGCCGAACCCGAATTACATTCCGCCGTCGCACGCGCCCGCGCCGGTTGCGCGACCGGCGGGCGTCGCGGCGCCGCGGCCGGGCCCGCCCCCGGGCATCTATCGCGGCGCGCCTCCGGGCATGGAAGGGATGGACGGTGAGAACGCCGGCTTCGGCGGGGGAGCGGCCTTCGGCGGCCCGATGCCACAGAACCTCCCGCAGCCGGGCACCGATTATCCCAACGGGGAGTTCGACCCCTCGCAGTGGATCGGCAAGACCGTGGAGGCGTGGGCGCACGACGACACCGCGACCGCGGGCAAGACCTACAAGTATCGCATGCGCTACAAGATCAAGAGCCCGATCTTCGGCGCCGGCAACGTCGCCAACCCGGACTCGCTGGCGGACGTCTTCGCCGTCGCGAGCGTGTGGAGCGAATGGAGCACGGCGATCACCATCCCGCCGATGACCAACTTCTTCGTCGAGAGCAGCAAGAGCCCCGGCAGCGACGCGGTGCACTTCGCGGTGTTCAAGTGGGAGAAGGGCCAGCAGCACAAGGAGAGCTTCACGGTGCGGCCGGGCGACCAGATCGGCACGACCAAGGGCGACGTGGACTACTCCACGCCGTGGACGGTGGTCGATTTCCGCCAGGACGATCGCGCCAACGAAACGCAGATCATCCTGGTGAACAACGACGGGAAGCTGATGACGCGCAGCTACAAGGCCGACAGCCAGGACCCGCTGTTCAAAGCGCTCAACGAGACGGTGACGCAGCAGAAGGCCGCGGCCGCGGTGGCGGCGGGAACGGCGGTACCGGGCGCTCCGGCGGGCGTCGGCGCGCCGGGCGGAGGTCCGATCGGGGCGCGATGAAAAAGACAAGGTGACTTGGTGACCCGGTGACAAGGTGACAATGGCAAGAGCTGATTGCTTTTTTTCACCTTGTCACCCCTTCACCTTGTCGCCTTGTCACGCCCTCCCCCTCCTCATACGATCCCGTTGCAATGACCGCCGCAGCAACTCCGTCGTCAGCGACACCGACCGTTCAGCAACCCACCCGCAGCGTTCGCATTCGCATCCGCCGTCAGGACGGGCCGGATAAACCTTCGCGCTGGGAGGAATTCGAGGTCCCCTACCGCGCGAACATGAACATCATCTCGTGCCTGCAGTGGATCGCCGCGCACCCGCGGACGGTCGACGGGCAGGACGTCACGCCGCCCGTGTGGGACAGCGGCTGCCTGGAAGAGGTCTGCGGCGCCTGCACGATGATCATCAACGGCAAGACGCGGCAGAGCTGCTCGGCGCTGGTCGATAAGCTCGATCACCCGATCACGCTCGAGCCGATGAGCAAATTCCCGCTGGTGCGCGACCTGTTCGTGGATCGCCAGCGGCTCTTCAACGACCTCAAACGCGTGAAGGCGTGGGTGCCGATCGACGGGACGTACGATCTCGGCCCCGGCCCCGCGCAATCGGAGGCGGAGCAGGAGGAGCGTTATCCGCTGTCGCGCTGCATCAGTTGCGGGTGCTGCCTGGAGGCGTGCCCGCAGTACACGCCGGCGAACCAGTTCGTCGGCGCTGCGATCATCAGCCAGGTGCGTCTCTTCAACACCCATCCGACGGGCGCCGCGCTGAAGGACGAGCGGCTGGACACGATGATGGAAGAGGGCGGCGTCGCCGACTGCAGCAAGGCGGGCAACTGCGTCGAAGTCTGCCCGAAGGACATCCCGCTGCTGGAATCGATCGCGTCTGTTCAGCGTCAAGCGACCGTATATGCGATCAAGCGGTTCTTTACGAAGTAGCGGTGAAGGTCCGCGAGATCATCCGCCTCATCGAACGAGACGGGTGGGATCATGTGCGCACGACCGGCAGCCATCCGGGAACGGTGACCGTGGCCGGCAAGCCGCCAGTTAATGTGCCGCCGAAGACGCTGGCGAGCGTCCTGCGGCAAGCGGGACTGAAGGAGAGATGATGAAATACCTCGTCATCATCGAAAAAGGATCGCGGAGCTACGGCGCTTATGTGCCGGACCTTCCGGGCTGCGTTGCGGCAGCGAAGACGGTGCGCGAAGTGCGAAAACTGATCCGCGAAGCGATCAAGCTGCACGTCGAAGATCTTCGCGAACGCGGGCTCCCCGTGCCCAAGCCCGTGAGCGAGAGCGAAACGGTCGCGCTGAAGCCGCCGAAGCGATCTCGCGCGGCTTGATCCTACATTGACACTCCCCACCCCGCGCTCTTAGCCTCAACTCATGGTTCCCCTGACGCGTCACGGCTTTCGCGAGATGCTGATCGGATCGGTCGTGCTGGTGGCGCTGGCCGTGGGGCTGGGGTATTCGCTCGCGTGGCCGGTGTCGCTGATCGTGCTGCCGGTGTTGATCTGGCTGTTCGCGTTCTTCCGCGATCCCGATCGGCCGGTGCCCGGCGAGCAGCACGTGATGGTGAGCCCCGCGGACGGGACGGTCTCGGACATCACCGAAGTGGAGAAGTGCGATTTGCTCGGCGGGGTCCGCGCGCTGCGCGTGGGGATCTTTCTTTCGGTCTTTAACGTTCACGTCAACCGCTCGCCTTGCGACGGGAAGGTCGTGAAGGTCGAGTACAAAAAGGGCAAGTTCATCAACGCGATGAGCCACGCGAAAGCGAGCGATGAGAATGAGTCGAATACGGTGGTGCTGGCGGAGGCGACGACGGGGCGGTCGATCGCGGTGGTGAAGCAGATCGTCGGGCTCATCGCGCGGCGGATCATTTTCACCGCGAAGGAAGGCGATCTCCTCGAGCGCGGACATCGCATCGGAATGATCAAGTTCGGCAGCCGGACCGAGCTGTACGTGCCGATGTGGCTGGAGCCGAGCGCCAAGGTTCAGGTCGGGCAGACGGTGCGCGGGGCGGCGGACGTGATCGTGATGCTCGGCAAGCCGATTCAGACGACCGATGCGAGCAAGGCGGTGAGCGAGGAGTTCGAGCCGCTGGTCGGGCGCGAGACGCCGGCATGACCTGGCGAACGACCAAGCCAAAAGGATGAAGGATGAAAAACGAGGGGTCTGATTCTTCATCCTTTGCGCTTCATCCTTCATCCTTGCGTTCCAAGGAGCACCGCCGCCGGCGCATCCGACGCCACGGGCGGCGGGCGTATATCCGGTCGATCTACTTTCTTCCGAGCCTGGCGACGCTCGGCAACGCCGTCTGCGGCTTCGGCGCCATGTACGTCGCGGCCCTGGCGGCGCTTTCGCTCAAAGAAGGGACCGCGCTGATCTTCCGCGATCCGCTCACGCGGCTGTGGGCGGAGCACGGCTTCGTGGCGGCGGCGTACCTCATCTTCGTCGCGATGGTTTTCGACGCGCTGGACGGCCGGCTGGCGCGATTCGCGCGGCACACGACGGACTTCGGCGGGCAGCTCGACAGCCTCGCGGACGTGATTAGCTTCGGCGCGGCGCCGGCGTTCATCGCGTTGCAACTCTTCCGCGCGGAGATGCCAAACGTGCCGATCGTCGTCTCGCGCTTCATCTGGGCGATCGGCGCGCTTTACTTCAGTTGCGCGGCGATCCGCCTGGCGCGCTTCAACGTCTCCAACGAGCACGGCGAACAGGCCCACTTCAGTTTTCTCGGCCTGCCCAGCCCCGGCGCCGGAGGCGCGGTGGCGGCGTGGATCCTGATGCAGCAGGACCTTCGCCACAACGACGCTTCGCTGCTCGCCCGCGCGTGCCTCATCGTGCTGCCGCTGATCGTGCTGAGCACCGGGCTGCTGATGGTCAGCGACATCCGCTACCCGCACGTGGTCAACCGTTACCTGCGCGGGAAGCGATCGTTCGGGCGGCTGATCTTCGTCGTCGTGCTGCTGCTGCTGCTCGTGGTCTGGCACCAGTACACGCTCGGCATCGGGATGCTGGTCTACGCGTTCTACGGGCTGGCGATGTGGCTGCTGGCGCGATCGCGACGGTCCGCCGCGAGCTTGCCTCCGCCGCCGTCCTCTCCATAATCGCCCGCCGACATGGCCAGCGCCGTTGTGACACGATTCGCACCTTCGCCGACCGGCTATCTTCACGTCGGCGGCGCGCGCACGGCGCTATTCAGCTGGCTGCTGGCACGACATCACGGTGGGGACGGACGATTTCTCCTCCGCATCGAAGACACGGATCTGGCCCGCAGCACCGAGCAGGCGACGCTGCAGCTTCTGGAGGACCTCCGCTGGCTCGGGCTGCACTGGGACAACGAGCAGCTCGTCTACCAATCGAAGCGATCGCACGTCTACAACGCGATCATCGACTCGCTCATTTCGCGCGGCCTGGCATACAAGGCGTACGACACGCCGGGCGAACTGGCGGAGATGCGCAAGGCCGCGGAGCGCGAGAAACGCTCGTTCATCTACCGCCGGCGCGAGATCGGCGACGAGCAGCTCCGCCGCCACGAGAGCGAAGGCCGGCCGCACGTCGTGCGTTTCGCGACGCCCGTCAAAGATTACCGATTCGATGATGCGGTGCTGGGCCCCGGCCAGGGCGTCGCGGCGGACCAGGTGCAGGATTTCGTGATCCGCAAGAGCGACGGCATGCCGACGTACCACTTCGCCGTTGTCGTCGACGACGCGGAGATGGGCGTGACGCACATCCTCCGCGGGCAGGAGCATTTGCTCAACACGGTCAATCACATCGCGCTGCAGGAAGCGCTCTCATACCCGCGCCCGGTGTACGGGCACCTCCCGATCATCATGAACCTCGACGGGTCCAAGATGAGCAAGCGCGACCGCGACAAGAAAATCCGCGATGCGGTGAAGCTGTACATCAGCAAGTCGAAGAAGTCCCCATCCGACGTGGCGGCCGCCGCGTCGCTTGGGTCTTCGCGACTGGAAGGGTGGATCAAGGATTCCAAGCAGCAGCTCGACATCTCCGAGCAGTCCGCGCTGACGCACGTGATCGGTCTGAAGGAATCGGATCTTCCAGAAATCCTCGTCCACGATTTCCGCAAGAACGGCTACCTTCCCGAAGCGCTCTTAAACTTCCTCGCCTTGCTCGGCTGGAACCCCGGCGGCGATCGCGAGCGGATGACGATGGACGAGATGGTGCAGCTCTTCTCGATCGCCGGCATCGGTAAGTCGAATGCGAAGTTCGACCGCGCCAAGCTGCTCGCCTTCAACACCGAGGCCGCCGCCGCTGCCACGCCGCAGCGCCTGGTCGCGGCGATGAAGGATTATCTCAGCATCAATCCCGATTCGCCGCTCAACCGCGCCAGCGACGAGCAGCTCGGCAAAATCCTGGAGATGAAGAAGGGCTTTCGGCTGCTGCGCGAGGTGGATGAATCCGCGCGCTTCCTCTTCGCCGCCGACGATCAGCTTCAGTACGACGCCGACGCGATCGAGAAGGTGCTGCGGAAGAACGATCGGCACGGCGCGACTGTGCTGCAGGACGTGCGCGGCATCCTTTCGGCGCTGAGCGACTGGTCGACGCCATCGATCGAGCACGCGATCAATACCTACGTCGAGCAGAAGCAGCTCGGCCTGGGCAAAGTCGCGCAGCCGCTGCGCGTCGCCGTCTCCGGCACGACGATCAGCCCGCCGATCTTCCAGAGCCTCGAGTTCCTCGGCCGCGCCAGCACGCTGCGGCGGATCGATCGCTGCGTCGCGTTGGTGCCGGATTAACGCGCTGCTGTAAGGGCGAGGCCTGCCTCGCCCTCTTCGGCGGTGACCATTTCGAAGTAGCAAGAGGGCGACACAGGCGTCGCGCCTACAGTCCGCGCCGTCGGTGTGTGCTCGCGACGAAAAGGATTCCCTACAAACCCCCTTCCGCGCCCGCTAAACTGTCAACGTGCTCACGTTGATGGTCTTGCAAGGTCCGGACAAGGGCCGGCGGTTCGAGCTGCCGGACAATCCGACGCTCGTCGGCCGCGAGAGCCGCCAGCTTCCGCTCACCGACAACACCGTCTCCCGCCGGCATGCGGAGCTCGTGCCGGGCGATGACGGATGGGTGCTGCGCGATCTCGGCAGCTCCAACGGCACCTACATCAACGGCCTGCGCGTCACCAACCGCTACACATTGAAACTCGGCGACCAGATCCGCGTCGGCCGCACGCTGATGGTCTTCGGCAGCCAGCCGGGCGTCACCAAAGCGCGCGGCGGGGACGTCTCGCTCGCGGGCGAAGAAGCGGGCATGGACGCCTCCATCATGCACACGGTCCCGAGCAACGATGATTCGATGGTGCTGGCCGTCCCCGAGCCCGCGGCGGCGGCGATGAACAACCTCCGCATTCTCTACCAGCTCGGAGCGGCCCTCGGCAGCAGCTTCGACACCGATCACGTCCTGGAAGTCGTGATGGACCTGGTCTTCGAGCACGTCAAGGCAGACCGCGGCATCATCCTGCTCATCGACGAGAAAACCAACGAGGTCGTCCCCAAGGTCGTCCGCCGACGCGAAGACGAAGACGAGAAACGCCGCGCGATGGAGAAGGCGAAGGAGGACACCAACGCCGCAATCCCGGTCGTGAGAGAGGACGGCAGCCCCGCCTCGCCGCCCGCCGAGCCCCCGGAGAAGATCCACGCCTCGCGCACGATCATCAACCACGTGATCAACAACGGCGAAGGCGTGCTCTCCAGCAACGCGATGACCGACAAACTCTTCAGCAAATCCAAGAGCGTCCACGCGATGAGCATCCGCTCGGCGCTGTGCGTCCCGATCAAGGCGCGCAGGCTCGACGCCAAGGGCGGCGATGAAGTGATCGGCGTGATCTACATCGACAGCTCCGCCAAGAACTACACCTACGCCGCCGATCAACTGCGATTGCTCACCGCGATCGGCATCCAGGCCGGGCTGGCGATTCAGAACGGCAAGCTGTACCTCCAGGGTCTGCAGGCCGAGCGTCTGGCCGCCATCGGCGAAACCACCGCGGCGCTATCGCACTCGATCAAGAACATCCTCCAGGCTTTGCGCGGCGGAGCGGATGTCGTTGAGATGGGCATCAAGGGCAACAACATGGTGCAGGTCTCGAAAGGCTGGCGCGTCGCCGAGCGCAACCTGCAGAAGATCTACAACCTGACGATGAACCTGCTCGCCTACTCGCGCCCGCGCGAGCCGAAGCTCGAGATGATCAACCCGCGCGTGCTGATCAACGAGTGCGTCGAGCTGCTCGCGCCGTCGGCGAACGAGAAGGGTGTGATGGTCGTCGCCGACGTCGACCGCGACACCCCCGCCGTCCCGCTCGACCCCGACGGCATGCATCAGGTGATCATGAACCTTCTCGGCAACGCCTTAGATGCCGTCGAGCCGCACCGAGGTTTGATTCGCGTCGTCGGCCGCTACGAGGGGGACACGCGCTCGGCGGTGATCGAGGTGATCGACAACGGCGTGGGCATCGCGCCGTCGATGATGAAGCACATGTTCGAGCTGTTCCACTCCACCAAGGGCAACCGCGGCACGGGTTTAGGTTTGGCCGTCGCCAAAAAAATCGTGGACGAACACGAAGGCGCGATCACCGCGAGAAGCACGCAGGGCGAAGGCTCAAGCTTCACCATCCGCCTGCCGGTTTATCATGTCAAACTGGGCGATCCGACCGGCACGCATGGGCCGGCGCGATAGCCGCGCGACGCCGCCGTGTTACGTCCGGGCGGGCCGCGTCGTCTCTTCGTGCGACGCGGGAGGAACGGGGACATGATCGAGCATCTCGAAGCGCGCAGGCTTCTGTCGGCGGTCTACTACGACGCCGACTCACATTCCATCGAGGTTCACGGGACGGAGGGGAACGACACGATCTCGCTCATCCGCCGGGGCGACCGCGTCCTCGTCCAGCTCAACGACCGGCGCCGGTGGTTCGATCTGACGAAAGTGCAGTTCGCCGACATCGACGCCTTCGCCGGGAACGATGCCGTGGACGCCCAGTACGTCCCCTTCCGCGTCTGGGCCTTCGGCCACGGCGGCGCCGACACCCTTATCGGCGGCTGGGGCGACGACTTGCTCGACGGCGGTGACAACGCCGACCGCATCATCGGCAACCACGGCGACGACAACATCACCGGCGGCGGCGGTCGCGATCGCCTCATCGGCAACCGCGGACGCGACACGCTGCAAGGCGACGGTGGAGACGACCAGATCTCCGCCGGCTCCGGCGACGACTACATCACCGGCTCCGTCGGCAACGACCTGATCGACGGCGGCGACGGCGCCGACACGCTTTACCACTATCCCAGCCAGGGATCGCCGCGCAGCATCGAGGAGCACCTGTTCGCTCCGGGAGAAATTCCGGCCGTCTTCGTCAGCGCTTCCATCGATCGAAACGGCAT
>JAICTV010000213.1 GCA_025936175.1 Phycisphaerae bacterium | reverse complement strand
CCACCGTCGGACAACAGCCGGTGAACTTGTGGACCGTGCCGGCGTCGGCGAGCTTCTCGTCGATCGTGCCCGCCGCCGCGGGCTGAAGGAACTTGCCGAAGCGTGTTCCGGTGTCGGCGTAGCCCCAGCTCGGCGTCTCGATGTTGAACTGATCCAGCAGCGCGAAAAGTTTGTCTCGATCGGGTGTCATAGCGGAGGCAGATGCTACACCGACGCCAGCTCGTTGGCGACGCGCTCGATCACCGCGGGCCAATCGCGCGGACGCGACTGGCGGAACAGCCGCATCGTCGGATACCACGGCGAATCCTCGCGCTCGTGCAGCCAGCGCCAGCCGGAAAAATGCGGCAGCAGCGTCCACGTCGGCCGCGCGATCGCGCCGGCGAGGTGCGCGGTCACCGTCTCGATCGAGATGACCCGATCGAGCGACGCCACCAGCGCCGCCGTGTCGTCGAAATCGTGCAGCTCATTCGTCCAGTCGATCATCTCGAGCGACGCCGGCGGCAAGTTGCGCCGCGCATCCACCTGCAGACTGATCCAGCGAGCGTCCTTCACCCGCGCCAGCGGCGCGAGCAACTCGCCGGGAATGGTGCGATTGGGATCGGGCTTGGGATTGCCCGTCCACGCGAGGCCGATCTTTCGGCCGCCGCCGATCGACGTCACACGATCGCGCCAGCGTCGCACTTTCGCCTCGTCCAGCCGCAGGTACGGCACCCGCGCGGGAATCGTCTGAGCGCCTGTTTGAAACACCAGCGGCGCGCTCATCAGCGGAAGATGACAATCACACGGCGGGATCGCCTCACCCACGGTGACTATCTCATCCACGCCTTCGACGCGCGACAGCAACGACTTCAACGGCGCACGGCAGGCGAGGATGATCCGGCCCGCGCCGCGTTGCTTGATCATCGGCAGGTAGCGCGCGAAGTGAATCGCATCGCCGAAGCCCTGCTCGGCATGAACCAGAATCGTCCGCCCGCGCAGATCGGAGCCGTCCCAGCGCGGCTGCGGAAAACGCGTCCGATCAGGATCCGTCAGCCGCCATTCGTGCTCGATCCATCCCCGCGCGTATTCGCCACGGCGGAGCAGGATCGACGCCAGGTTCTTGTGCGCCTGCAGAAAATTCGGCCGCAGCGCGATCGCCTGCTCGGTCGCCGCCTGCGCTTCGTCGAGCATCAATCGCCGGTGCAGAACGCTGCCGAGATTGCACCAGCCCTCCGGCAGCTCCGGCGCGGCTTCGACGACCGCCCGACACGCGTGAAGCGCCGCATCGGAGTCCTCGTCCGCGCTCGCCGCCGCGTCGGCGTGCAAGTGCGCAACCCGCAGGCGGAAGATCGATGACTGCGGGGACGATCGCCATGCCTTCGTCTCCTCGTCAACCGCTTCGCTCACCCGACCCTGCGCTTCGAGCACGAGCGAGAGGTTATGCCGCGCGTCGGCGAAGGTCGGCCGCAGCTCGAGCGCCCGCCGCGCGGATGTTTCCGCCTCCGGCAATCGTCCCAGACGCCGCAGCACGTCGGACAGATTGCTCGCGATCTCCGGCTGCCGCGGGTCGTCGCGCAACAGCGCGGCATACGCCTGGGCGGCCTGCTCGAAGCTTCCGGCGGCGTGATGCTTGATCGCTTCTGCTATTTTCTCATCGTTGCTGCGTGACATGCGGTATTTGAAGCCGATAATAACCGCCCGGAGAACCGGCCGCGCGCCCCGTTCAAGCGAACTCGAAGCGCACGCCGATGAATTATTGAGCAAGCAAGCAAGGGATCGCTCGCATTATGTCCTGCTGGGTCGTGCCCACCCTCGCCGCCGAACTGTGGCGCCTTCCGTTGGATCAGGTGCTTCAGCGGATGAAGGAGGGGCTGGTGCCGACCAAGCGCGAGGATGGCTGGACTTTCATCGACGTCGCGCCCGCGAGCCCGCGCGTCGGACAACCGAGCCTCCCGCCGGAGCAGCGTCCACCCACTTTCACCCTCGTGCAATCCGACCAAACGCCAAGCTCCGCCGATGATCTCGAAGCAGCCGAACTCGCCGCGCTGACGGCAGCCGCGTCCGATCCAGAAATGCTCTCGCCGGTGGATGAAGAAGAGCAGGGATCGCTCGGCGACTGGCGCGCCGCCCGGGCCCGGAACGCTCGCCTCCGCATCCCGCCCAGGCGGCAGTCGTAGTCCAGAGCGCTACTTCACCACGATCTTCGACAACCCCTCCTCCGCTTTGGGGTACTTCATGTCCAGCGACTGCAGCGTCCGCACGATCGTGTCGGAGACGACCCAGTTGCGGAACCACTTCTTGTCCGCCGGCACGATGTACCACGGCGCGTCCTCGGTCGAGCATTTCTCCAGCGCGTCCTCGTAGGCCTTCATGTAGTCGTCCCACAGCGCGCGCTCCTTCAGGTCGCCGACGTTGAACTTCCAGTTCTTCGCCTTGTCCTCCAGCCGCGCTTCCATGCGCTGCTTTTGCTCGTCCTTGGAGATGTGGAGGAAGAATTTGATGATCGTCGTGCCCTCATCCGCCAGCAGCCACTCGAAGTTGTTGATGTGATCGTAGCGGCCTTTCCACACCTTCTCGGGCACCAGCTCGTGTACGCGTTCGACCAGCACGCTCTCGTAGTGCGAGCGGTTGAAGATCCCGATCATCCCCTTGCGCGGCACCGCAGCGTGGATCCGCCAGAGGAAATCGTGCGCCAGCTCCAGCGCGGTCGGCGCCTTGAAGCTGGTGACCTGGCAGCCCTGCGGGTTGACGCCGCTGAAGACGTGCTCGATCGCCCCGTCCTTCCCGCCGCCGTCCATCGCCTGGAAGACGATCAGAACCGCGTGCTTCGCTTCGGCGTAGAGCAGCTCCTGCAGCTCGTCGAGCTTGTCGAGATTTTTCTGCGTCGCCGCCGCGGCGTCTTCCTTGTCGTCGAAGTCACCGGTGTCGTCGGTCGCGAGTTTGTTGAGCTTGAGCTTCTTCCCGGGGTGAACGAGATAAGGCGATTTGAGCATTCCGCCGATTCTACGGCGCAGCCGGCAAAATGAACGGCAGCTCGACCACTTTGGCCGTCCGCACCTTCCCTTCCGCCGGCACGCGAACGACTGTGCCGACGTTGAAATGTGGCCGTTTGATGATGCCGAGGCAGACGGCGGCGTTCGACAGCACCGGCGAAATCGTGCTGCTGGTAATCCCGCCGATCTCGTTCTGCTGATCGTCGTAAATCTTCGCGCCCGCGATCGGCAGCGCATCGTCATCGTCGATGCGGAGGCCGACGATCTTCCGCGCCACCTGCTGCCGCGCGTGCATCCGCGCGACGATCTCCTGCCCCGGATAGCATCCCTTGGTGAAGCTGACGGCGCGGTTGAGCAGCGGCCCGGTCTCGTGTGGGAGCAGCGATTCGTCGAAATCGATCCCGAAGAGCGGCCGCCCCGCTTCGATCCGCGCGACGTTGAACGCCGCCCAGCCGATCGGACGGACTCTCGGCTCTGTCCGCGCGATCAGGCTCATCCAAACCTTGCGCGCTTGATCTGCCGGGATAATGAGATGCTGTCCGGGCGAACCTGCAATGTCGTCGCGCCGGACGATCGTGTCCACATCGAATAGATCGATCTCCTGCGACTGATTCGGCTCCATCGCCGGCAGTCCGCTCCTGGGTCCGTGCAGCACGATCTGATGCAGCCCGTCCGACCGATCGGCGAACTTGACCTGCTCCGCGAATCGATATTTATCCAGCGCCGCGATGACCGGCTGCACCTTCCGCCGGTCCAGCGCAATCAGCGTCCGCTCGCCGCGCTCGATCACGTTCAAGTCGCTCACGATCCGCCCGCTCTTCGCATCGAGCAGAAACGCGTACACGCCCTGCCCCGCCGCCAGTCCCGTCTTCGTCTGCTTATCGAACACCTGGTTCGAGATCAGGTTGTTCAAAAACGTCAGCCGGTCCTTCCCGGTGACTTCGATGATCCCGCGCTGCGGCAGGTCCATCATCCCGCAGCCCTTGCGGATCGCCGCGTATTCTGCCGGCACTTCCCCGAAGGTGGAGACGATCTCGATCTCGCCGTAGGGCTGAAATTCCGCGCCGGCCTGGCGGTGGATGTCGAGCAGTGGATTCATCAGAGAGTTCATCAGGGCCGCTCGATTGTAGGATCGCCGCTGTCGATGACGCGGATCGCATCCTTCTCGTCGTCGCTCGCCGCCATCTTCTGCGACTCTTGCAGGATCGCCTCGACCGTGCCGCGCGGATCTCTGAAATACTGCGGCGTCCACAGCCGGTGCAGCTTCCAGTTCTGGCTCTCCAGGATCATCGTCCGAAAGACTTCCCACTCCACCGGATCGGCGGCCTGATCGAAGCGATTGAGGTCCGACAACACGCCGATCGTCACGTCTTCCATCCGCTTGGGATGGTGCAGCGCGACGTCGATGCAGAAGCCGTCGTTGCCCCAATAGACCGTCGATCCGGTGTGGTGTTGCCGGACCAGGTCCGCGCCGAAATTCTTCGAGAAGCGCGACGGATACTTCGTCGCGTGCACTTCGAGCGTCGGCTGCTGCTCTGCCTGCGCCTGCTCGAGGATGCGATGGTTCTCCTCGTACAACTCCGCGAGCCGCTCGGCCTCGGCGAGATAGGAGAAGAGCAGCCACGGCCCGCCCGGCTGCGCGCCCGCGGGCACCGGCGGGAGATTCAAATACTCCGCCCGCGGGATCGACGTGACGATGTGTACTTCATCCCGCGCCCGCGTGACGAGCACATTCAGCCGCCGACCTCCGCCCGCCAATCCGAGCGGCCCGAAACGTCGATAGAACTTCCCCTTCTCGTCCGGCCCATACGTCGTGCTGATGATGATGTGATCGCGCTCGTCGCCCTGCACGTTCTCCAGGTTCTTGACGAACAATCCCTGAAACGCCCCGCCGACGCGGCGCGAGCGCGCCTCCGCCAGCGCCTTGCCGAACGACGCATCCGCTTCAGCCAGCTCGTCGAGCTTGTCGAGGATCGCGTCGCGCTGCGTGATGTTGAAGCAGGCGATGCCGATGGTCGGCGGCTCGGCGCGGCGGAGCAGGTCGCGCACGATCGCCGCCACCTTCGCCGCCTCCGCTTCGTTCTGCCGCTCCTTGTAAAGGCCGTCCACCCGATACAGCGTCAGCGGCGCGTAGCGCGCGCGGTTCGACGGGTGCCCCGGGATCGGCTGCAGGCGCGAGCCATAGAAATTGCGGTTGCTGAAGTCGATCAGGTCCGAATTGCGCGAGCGATAGTGAACGTCGAGGTAGCACTGATCGATCTCGACGTTCAGCGCCGCGCCGAGCAGATCCTCGATCTCCGCCTGCTGCTGCTCGAAAAGCTGCTGGTCCGATTCGATCTCCTCGTTGTCGCTCGACGCGACGGCGGACTCAAAAAATCGGCTGGGCGGAAGCTGCTTCGGATCGCCGGCGATGACGACGCGCTTCGCCCGCAGCAGCACCGGCAATCCTTCCTCCAATCGGCACTGCGATGCTTCGTCGAAGATCACGACGTCGAAGAGTGGCTTCCGCGGGAAGATCTGCGCGACCGTTTCCGGGCTCGCCATCCATACCGGCCGCAGGTCGAAGAGCGGATCGCCGTCCGGCGTCTCCTGTCCGATGGTGATCACCTGCCGCAACCGCATCGCCCGCGCCCCGCGCGAGACGAACCGCCGGCCGAGATCCGCGCCCAGGCCGTTCAATCGACTGCCCGTCATCGCGAGCAATCGTTCTTTCTGCTTTGTGCCCCAGCGATGCAAAACCGCGGCCCGCGTCGCGGCTTTCCGCTGCCCGTCGAGCGTCGTGTACTTGTGAAACGCGCTGCGAAGCTTCTGGCTGTCCGCCGCCTGAAGTCGCGAATCGGTCTGCAGTCGCAGCGCGATCGCCAGCGCCAGCGCCGCTTTGCGCAGGATGCCGATGCCTTCGTCGGCCGCGACGCTCTGATCGAGCAATTTCGCCGCGGATTTGCGGATCGGCTCCGGAAGTTTCGCGATTCCTTCGCGGATGCGCAGGACGTTCTCCAGCGTCGGGAGCGCATCGCGCATCGACTCGATGTGCGGCGAGATCTCTTTGCCCGCGCGAACGTGTTTGCCAACGACCTTCCGCCACACGTCGCTGAACATCCCGGCTTCGCCGAGCTGCTTTTCGAACGCGACAATCGCCTCCGCCCGCGGCGTCGATGCGATCAATCCATCGATCAATTCCTTCGACGTGAACCGCTCCACGATGATCGCCGCGATCGGCCTGAGATGCGGATCGGAATAGACCGACGCGAGCAGTTGGAACAGGTCCCGATGTGCCGTCGCGACCGAGACAAGCCGATCATCGCTCTGCGCATATGTCGGCGGCGCGCCGGTAAGCTGATTGACGACCTGCGTCACCAGCAGCCGAGCTTTGACGCGCGACAGAAAATCGTTCGCGCGTTTGGCGTTCTCCCCCGACAGCGCAAGCGCGAATTGCGCGAGCACCTGCGCCGCCGCCTTTTTCTTGCCGAAGGCGAAGAATCCCAGCAGCGTCCCCGCCGTCGGGATGTACGCCTGCAGCGCGGCGATCTGCTGATTCAGCGTCGCGACCGACGGCCCCGCAGGCGTTGTCGGCATCGCCGCCGCCAGTTCCGGATCGAGCGGCCGCTGCGCGATTAGATCGAGCTGCGGTCCCAGCGCCGCGAGCCGCGCCGATTCCTGCTGCGCCGTCTTCTCCCCCGCCGCCGCCCATTTCTTCGCCAGCTCGGCGTCAAACTGCGGCAGGATCTTCTTCAAACCCTCCGCCAGCTTCATCCGCGCCGCTGCCGACGCGGTGACATCTTCCCCTTCCGCGAACGGCGGAATGTTCGGCGAGATCGTCTGATCCACCGCCGCCGCGCCATCGACCACCGCGGCCATCGCCTGCCGATATCGATCCATCGGCGTCGCCAGGAACGTCGCCAGCGGCAGTCCCGCCGCGGTCGTCCACGGATTCTTCGGATAGTGACACGCCACGCCACGCTCGAACAGCTCGTGGAGCTGCCGCGACTGCGCATCAAGCTGCGGCAGCGTCACGCCCGCGAGCATCGACTGATCGAACTCGACCTCACTCGCCGGCAGCTCGAGCCACTGGCCCATCAGCTCATGAAACGAAACGTCATCGGGCCCCGCCCCCGCGGGCGGGCGCATCAGCGCGGCGTGATACTCCGTCAGCTCCGCGTGCAGCTCCTGCAACTCCCCGTCCATCCGCGTGACCGATCGCTCCGCCGATGAATCCGTCCGCAGCTCCGCCAGATTCTCCAACTGCTCCTTGATGCTGCGATACAGCTCGCGCTGATCGCGCTGCGGATCGTGGACCACCGCGCACAGCTCACCCAGTCCGGCGGCGTTCAGCCGATCCATCACCACATCGAGCGCCGTCCGCTTGTCGCACACGAACAGAACGCGCTCGCCGCGCGACAGGTGATCGCCGATGATGTTCGAGATCGTCTGGCTCTTGCCCGTCCCCGGCGGACCATGCACGACGAGCCCCCGACACGTCCGCGCCTGCTTCACCGCGCGGGCCTGGCAGGGATCGGCGCTGGCGATCAGCCGCTCGTCGTCGAACCGGCGCAACTGCTTCTCGACCGGCTTCGGTGGTTGACCATCGCCCTCGGTCGTCGCCGTCGTCGCATCGAGCGAAACGCCGACGTTCACAAAACTCTCGATCGGTCCATCGACCTGTTCGCCCGCGAGCATCGCCTGCGTGTCGCGAATCAGTCCCTGGTTCGCCAGCGGAAATAATCCGACCACCGCCGACGACAGGATCCGCGGCTTGTTGAGCTCATCATCATCCGCGCGCGGGCACGGGTGAAGCTTCAGCGTCCGATTCGTCTCCTCGCCGGACGTGAACTCCGCCGGCGGCGTCATGTCGAGCAGCCTGGCGATCCGCTGGACGATCTGCGCGATCTCGTTGAACGGATGATCGCCGTGCTCGTCGGCGTCCAGCTCCCCGATCGGCTTGCCCGCCAGCGATTCCAGCCACGCCAGCAGCGCGATGTTCGGCTGAACGAGATCCGCCCCCTCGTTGCGGCATTCCATCTCGATCGCCGCGTTCGGCCCCCCGCGCGCGGTCAGCGACAGAGAGATGAACGCGATCGGCGCGAGGACCCGCCGGCCGAAGGATTTGCTGCCGAGCGACCCCGGCGGCAGGCTCAGCAGCGGAAACCCGATTTGCAAGACGTGTACGCCTGTATCGTTCTCGTACACCCGCGCGTCTTCCGCGATCGACCGCATCTTCGTAACGACCGACTGCTGCTGCGAATACGCTTCCTTCGCCCTCTTCTCCTCCGGCGTCAGCTTCGCCTCGGCCTCATCCGCGCCCGCGCCGTTACCCTCGGTTGCCCCGTTTCCGCCCCGCTTCTTCGGCGACGCGTGCGGCGGAATCGGGATCCTGGCGACGAGCCGACACGCGTGCTTCTCATCCAGCAATTCCCTGAGAACATCCTCTGCCGAGCGGTCCCCGAGCTTCGCCAGTTGCGTCAGATCAATCCGCTGCCGGCTCGAGTGCGGCCGCGCGTTCAGGCTCGGCCCGTTCACCAGCGCCGCGAACAGCCGCTCGAGCATCCGTTGAAGGATCTTGTTGGGGACTGGCTCCTTTTTCGCGCCCTCACGCTCTTTGCCTTCCATAACCGCCTCACGCGAAAAAGGTAGCTGTCCCCTTGGACCCAGAACGCCCGCGCGGAAGGGGACAGGCGCCTTGTTCCGCGTGCACGTTTAATTGTAATTGAAGGAGTTACGGCGCGGAAAAGGTGCCCGTCCCCGCGCAACCGTTGTGTACGCACAAACACGTCGTCTTCGTGCAGTCGTACGCGCAGGTCGCACTGCAATACAGCTTCCCCTCCCGCATCACGCCCTTGCCCGGCGGGACGAGACAGTGACAACTCTCACACGCGCACTTGACCGCAGACGTGACAGAACCGGACGAAGCCGTATCCGCAGTCGGCATCGCAGATCACCTCAACTCACATTCTCGCCCATCTTTCCAATCGGTCAAACGCATTGGCGCGGCGGGCGGGCGCGGTCAAACTCACACCGCTCAATCTTTCGCAACATCCTGTGGACAACTCCGCGCGTTGCGACGCGATTTTTTCTTCGCCGCAAACTCGATTGCTATAATTCCGCATGTCCACGATGCACGCGCAGCGCGGGCGCCGCGGAGCGGCGCGCCCCGAAGCGCACGGAGTGGTGAGACGATGACGCACGAGGGTGAAAACGCACAGCCACAGCGCGAAGGACGCGAGCCCGATGCCTCGCGCTCGTCGCCGCCGAACAACGGCGAAATCTCCGCCCGCGCGCAGAGCAAGGACATCCTCCCCCTGCTCAAAGGCTGGGACTACGAGCCCGGCACCATCAACGTCCGCAAGGTCAACGGCCTGGACGGAAAGCCCAAGCTCCAGATGCGCCTGGACCTGTGCCTGCTCAAGTTGTATATCACCGGCCGTCCCGAAGGCGCCAAGCCTCACTGCCACGACTCGCTGCTCGAGTACTACGAAGACCAGCTCCGCGAGCACAAGCGCACCAACGGCACGGAGCTGGGTTTCCACCTCACCGGCTCCGAGTGCCAGTCCCTGCGCGAGGAGGCGGCGATGTACTACCACCGCTATTTGAGCCTCTTCGTCCTGGAAGATTTCTCCGGCGTCGTCCGCGACACCGCGCGCAACCTCCGCGTGCT
>JAICTV010000335.1 GCA_025936175.1 Phycisphaerae bacterium | reverse complement strand
GGCGTGAGGAACGCGCAGAGGTTCCCGTCGGTGACATCCTTGGAGAAGGGTCCCCACCCCTGCGACGTCTGCGCGGTGCACTTTCGCGGCCCGGCGACGAGCTGCCCGTAGAAGGCTAGCGTCTGCGCCACGCGCGGATCGGTGTCCACGTACACGTTGCCGTACATGTCGATCGGGTTGATCCCGCGCTGCAGCAGCATCGCCTGGAAGTTTTCCGACGACGACTCCGACATCTCCAGCGCGTGCCGCGTGGAAAAACCCTTCGACCGCCAGTAGCGCTCGAACTTCACGCAAGCGTCCTGAAACTGCGGCCAGGTCCTGGCGGCGGGGAGATCGATGCCGGCTTCCGTGAACAGGTCATGCCGATACGTGATCGTGCACGGGTGCACGTCGTGCGGCATGCCGAAGATGACGCCTTCCTTCGACCACGGAGCGAGCCGCTGCTTGACCAGACGCTCCTCGTAATTGTTTTCCTGCACGTACCCGTTGAGGGGAAGGAATCCGACTTCATTGACCGGCGGGCGGAAGTATCGGCCCACCAGGCTGATCTCCATCTCCGCCAGGTCCGGCAGCTCGGGGTTGTCCAGGTCCGCCATGAAGAGCTGCCCGAGCCGGATGGTCTCCCCGCGCGCGTTCAGCAGGTTGAGGTTGACCTTGACGTGATTCTCCGCCTCGAAGTTCGGCAGCAGCCGGCGATAGATCTGGTAGTGCGATTCGGCGAAGACCCACAGCGTCAGGTCGGCCTTTTGCTGCTCCGGCCGGATGGAAACGGCCGCGCCGGTGACCAGCGCAACGGCGGCCAGGACCAGGATCGGTTTACCCAGGTGGAACGGCATCTCTCCGGCGGATGTTTATAACCCAAGAGCGACCGCTCCGCGCGGATAAAGCCCGCCGCCGGGCGCGCCTATCGCACGGCGGCGATCGATTCGCGGTTGATCAGCGAGGGGAGGAGACTGTGCGATTCGCCCGCCGCGCCCTCGATCATCTTCAGCAGCTCCAGCGTCGCCAGCTCTCCCTCGCGCTCGAACGGCGGGGCGAGCGTCGTCAGCGCCGGCCGCAGCATCTTGCAGAACGGCTGATCGCCCGCGGCGATGACGGACATGTCCGCCGGCAGCGACAGCCCGGCGTGCGAAAGCCCGCTGATCAGCGCCGCGCCGGTGAAATCGGAGAGGGCGACGATGGCGGTCGGGCGCGGCGATGCCGCGAGGATCATCGACGAGAGCTGCGTCGATGATTCGTAAAGCGTGTCGGTGTCGATCGCGCCCGTGGTGGGGACGAAGACCGTCGGCTCCAGACCCAGTTCGCTCATCCCCTTGAGGTATCCCTGGTATCGCAGGTGGGCCGCTCGGAACGGATTAAACGCACCGGGATCGTCATACCCGATCATTGTGGCGTGCGCGATGCGGCGGTGGCCCATCGCGTGAAGCAGCGTGACCGCCTTGGCCATCCCGCCGATCTCGTCGGTGACGACGCTCGGAGCGGTGCAACCTTCCAGCGCGATGCCAAGCTGCACCACCGGGACGCCTTCGTCCTCGCGCAGCCGGTTGAACAGCTCGACGTTGGCGCGGCCCGCGAGGTCGATCAGCGGCATCGCGATGACGCCCTCGACCTGCCGCTCGATGCACAGGTCGAAGTGCTGGCGTTCGCTCGCCAGCTCATTGTCCGGGTAGAGCATCACGCTCTCGCAGTAGCCGCGTTCGCGGAGGACGCGCTGACAGGCTGACACGTAGAACATCGCGTTGTGCCAGGCGGCGCGCTTGATCAGCACCGCGATCGTCCGCGTGCGCCGGGTGGAAAGGTTTCGCGCCTGGAGGTTGGGCCGGTAGTTGAGGCGTCGCGCCGTCTCGCGGATTTTTTCCGCCACGGAAACGCTGACGCGGCAGTTGCCGCTGCGCCGCCCGGTGATGGCGACCGACGCGGTGGCGACCGAGACTCCCGCCGCCGCCGCGACGTCTGCCAACGTCACTCGTTTGAATCGATGTTGCTGCAAAATCACTTTCCCGCCGAAGGCTAGCCAACCCTCGCCCCACTTCAGTTATCGGATACGGCCCGGGTCTCGGCCATGTTCTATTTTACCTGCGGCGATTCGCGCAAAGATTCGACGAGATAAGCGGCACACGCGCCGGATGTGATAAATTCCACCCATGCTGCCGTCTCGATCCATCGCGTCGTGCCTTCTCGTGCTCGTTTGCGCCGCAACGACGTTCGCCGCCGAACAACCGCGTGCGCGAAATGTGCTTCTTCTGATCGGCGACGATCACGGTGTCGACGGCGGTTGCTTCGGCAACGCCGCCGTCGCCACGCCCAACCTCGATCACCTCGCCGCCACCGGCACGCGCTTCGCCAACGCCTTCGGCTGCGTTTCCTCCTGCAGCCCCAGCCGATCGGTCATGCTCACCGGCCTGTTCAACCACACCAACGGCCAGTACGGACTCCAACACGCGACCAACAATCAGGTGACGGAGCCGTGGGTGCAGAGCCTCCCGAAACTGTTCAACGACGCCGGTTACCGCACGGAGCTGATCGGAAAGAACCACGTCGCGCCGAAGGAGGTCTATCCGTACCAGCAGGAGATCCCGGCGGCACGAGCGCCCAGGCAATTCGGCGACGCCGCCGCGAACTTCTTCGAAGCAAAGGACGCTCGTCCGTTCTTCCTCGTCGTCGGCTTTCACGATCCGCACCGCGCCAAGCAGGGCTTCGATCTGGGCAGGACCCGGGCGCTCACCGTCGATCGCGTGCCGGCGTTCCTTCCCGATGATCCGGCGGTCGTCCAGGACATGGGCGAGTACTACGCCGCCGTCGCGCGGATGGATGCGGGCGTCGGTCTCGTGCTCGATGCGCTGGAGAAGAGCGGCAAGGCAAAAGACACGCTGGTCATCTACGTCGGCGACAACGGCATCCCGTTTCCCGGCGCCAAGACCAACCTCTACGACCCCGGCATCCATCTGCCGATGATCGTGCGCTCGCCGGACGCGAAGGCCGGCGTCGTCAGCGCGGCGATGACCAGCTTTGTGGACCTGCTGCCGACGGTGCTCGACTTCGCCGGCGTAAAACCGCCGAGCTATCCGCTGCCCGGCCGATCGCTTTTGCCGATCCTCGAGCAGGAAAACCCCAAAGGCTGGGACACCGTCTTCGCCTCGCACACGTTCCACGAGATCTGGATGTACTACCCGATGCGGATGATCCGCACGCGGCAGTACAAGCTGATCTGGAACCTCGCGCCGTCGCTGGCTTACCCAATCGCCGGTGACATCGCGGGCTCGGCGAGCTGGAAAATCGCACAGAAGCAGCCGGCTCAAAACGGCAAGACGCCGCAGCAGTATCTTCATCGTCCGGCATTCGAGCTGTTCGACCTGCAGGCCGATCCGCAGGAGCTGAAGAACCTCGCCGACGACCCGAAGCTCGCCGCCACCAGGGCGGATTTGCTGCAGCGTCTGCGGCAGATGATGAAGGAGACCAAAGACCCATGGCTCGCTCACGTCGACGACAATGCTCATCCATGAAAAATCGTCGCGGATTGCAGTTTCGTGATCACGTTTGTGCAATCGCGCCGGAATAAGGGGAGACACTGCGCCATGACTCAATGCATCATCCAGCGACCTGGGACCTCGGATTCAGGCGCGGCGTTCACGCCGCGCGTCAGGGCCGCCCTCGATCGCGCCGAATTGTGCGGAACGAAGCCAACGGTGCATTCGAGCGCGCGCTGCAAAACGAACCCAATCGAAGCCAACGCAAAACCGCGTTTTCGGCTCAATACTGCGGAAACGAGTCGCGTCCGGCACGCGCGCCGGTGCAAAACGAACCCATCGCGCTGCCCCGCAAGGACTCGCGCGGGTGCCAGAACTAACCCAACGGCACATTCGAGCGCGCGCCGTCT
>JAICTV010000290.1 GCA_025936175.1 Phycisphaerae bacterium | reverse complement strand
GTGATGCGGATCGGGAGCTTGCCGCTGCGCCGCAGACGTGAGTACGCGACCATTTGATCGGGCGTGTCGAGCAGCGTTTGCACGGACGTGATGCCCGTCCGCAGCGCCACCCGCGCCGCCGCCAGCGCCGCCTCCTCCATCTCTGCTTCGCTCGGCGGCGGGATCTTCGCATAGAACGCGGAAGCGTCGCCCTCGGTGTAAAGACCGGATTCCGCATCACCCGCGCGTCGCTCGGCATCGCTCACCCGCGCGAGCGCGGCTGAGTTGACGACAACGGCATGCCCGCAGATCCGCGAGATGATGATCGGCCGCTCTTTCGAGACTTTGTCCAGCTCCGCGCGGGTTGGAAACCGCCGCTCGCGCAGCTTGTCCTGATCGAACCCGTGCCCGCGGATCCAGCCGTCCGTCCGTGATGCGATGACCGAGAGGCGTGACAGCACGTCGTCAATGCTCGCGCTGCCGACCAGGTCCGCCTCGCGAAGAAGCTGCGTCCCGTACCAGAGCAGGTGAATATGCGAGTCGATGAACCCCGGCGTGACGGTCTTGCCGGCGAGATCGATCCGCCGGGTCTGCGGCGACGCCGTCGCCAGCACCGCGCGATCGTCGCCGACGAGCGCGATCTTGCCGGCGCGCACCGCAATCGCCGTCGCGCGCGGCTGGCGCGAGTCGAGCGTGATGAAGTTTCCGCCGGTAAGGATGAGATCCGATGCCAGCATCGCGCCGGTCATCATCGCAGATGTACCCGCCGCTTCAATGACGCTTGCGCCCGTCGATGGTGGACTCAAGAAGCGTGATGCTCGATACTCCCGCTTCGAATCGCAGGGGGCAAGGGAAGCTGAGGATGAACACCACAACCATTCGTCTGGCCGCGATCGTTCTCGTCTCGACGCTGTATTCCGTCGGCTGCGCCAGCACGGGCGGCGGCTCATCCCGCCGCGCGTCATTCAACGCCGACTGGCGCTTCCAGAAGAACGACCCGCCCGGCGCGCCGCAGGACAAGCTTGCCTATGCGAAGGCCAAGCCGATGCTGCTCCCGACGGCCGCCGCGTTCTCCAAGTCCGGCCTGGCGATGCGCCGGCCCGAGGCCAGCTTCGCCGACGACGTCACCTTCACGCGCGCGGATTTTGACGATCACGCCTGGCGGAAATTAGACCTCCCGCACGACTGGGGCATCGAAGGCTTGTTCCAGCAGCAGCTCCCGGGCGAAACCGGCAAGCTCCCGTGGTTCGGCGTAGCCTGGTATCGCAAGCACTTCAAGCTCGACTCCGCCGACAAGGGCAAGCAGATCTCGCTCGAGATCGACGGCGCGATGGCGTACGCGCAGGTCTGGATCAACGGCAGTTACGTCGGCGGCTGGCCATACGGATACGCGTCGTGGAGCGTCGATCTCACGCCGTACGTGAAGTTCGGCGGGGATGAGAACGTGATCGCGATCCGGCTCGACAATCCGCCGGATTCATCGCGCTGGTATCCCGGTGGCGGGATTTATCGCAACGTCTGGCTGACCAGGACCGCGCCGGTGCACGTCGCGCACTGGGGAACGTACATCACGACGCCGGAGGTTGCGAAAGACGAGGCGACGATCGACGTGCGGACGACGATCGCGAACGACTCGAGCGCCAATGCCACGGGTATAAAAGTCACCACCGCGATCTACGATGCCGACCGCGACGGCAAACGCAGCGGAAACGCCGCCGCGTCCGTGGACGCGTCGAATATCACCCTCGCCGCCGGCAAGACCGAAGACACCCGATCAACGATCAAGATCGCCCACCCGCGCCTCTGGAGCATCGCCGATCCGGTCCTCAACGTCGCCGTCACTACGATCGAGCAAAACGGCAAGAAGCTCGATGAATACGAAACGCCCTTCGGCATCCGCACCATCCAATTCACCGCCGACAAAGGTTTCCTCCTCAACGGCCAGCACGTCCCGCTCAACGGCGTGTGCGATCACCACGACCTGGGCGCGCTCGGCAGCGCCATCAACGTGCGCGGGTTGCAACGCCAGCTCGAGATCCTCAAGGACATGGGCTGCAACGCGATCCGCACCAGCCACAACCCGCCGGCGCCGGAGCTGCTGGACCTTTGCGATCGCATGGGCTTGGTCGTCATGGACGAGGCGTTTGACTGCTGGGCGATGAGCAAGAAGAAGAACGACTACCACCTGCTCTTTCCCGACTGGCACGAGATGGACATGCGCTCGTACATCCGCCGCGACCGCAATCATCCGTGCGTCGTCCTGTGGAGCATCGGCAACGAGATCCGCGAGCAGGGCGAGCCGTCGGCGTTTCACCTGGCCGATGAGCTGACGGCGATCGCGCACCAGGAAGATCCGACCCGCCCCACCACCTCCGCCTGCAACAACGGCAAGGCGGGCTACAACGGCTTCGGCAAGAACATCGACGTCTTCGGCGACAACTACGACAAGAACGATTACGCGAAGTTCCGCAAGGCCAATCCTGATCAGCCGGTCCTCGGCAGCGAGACCGCCTCCTGCGTCAGCTCGCGCGGCGAGTATTTTTTCCCCGTCGAAGAAGACAAATCCAGGGGCCGCGCGGATTTCCAGGTCAGCTCCTACGACCTCTACGCCCCGCGCTGGGCCTGGCCGCCGGACTATGAGTTCAAGATGCTCGACCAGAACCCTTTCGCCGCCGGCGAGTTCGTCTGGACCGGGTTCGATTACCTCGGCGAGCCCACGCCCTTCAACGGCGACTCGAGCAACTTGCTCAACTTCACCGATGCCGCCGAGCGTCAGAAGATGAGCGAGGAGCTGAAGTCGCTGGGCAAGATCCGCGTCCCTTCGCGCAGCAGCTACTTCGGCATCATCGATCTCGCGGGCTTCAAGAAAGATCGCTTCTACATTTATCAAGCGCGCTGGCGGCCGGACTATCCGATGGCCCACATCCTGCCGCATTGGAACTGGCCCGATCGCCTCGGCCAGGTCACGCCGGTGCACGTCTACACCTCCGGCGACGAGGCGGAGCTGTTCCTCAACGGCAAATCGCTCGGACGAAAGAGGAAGGGCGAGTTCGAGTACCGCCTGCGCTGGGACGATGTGACGTACGAGCCGGGCGAGCTGCGCGTGATCGCGTACAAGAACGGCAAGGAGTGGGCGAAGGACCAGGTGAAGACGACCGGCGCGGCGGCGAAGCTCACGCTCAAGCCCGATCGCGATTCCATCGCCGCCGACGGATCGGATCTCTCCTACGTCACCGTTACCGTCGGCGACAAGGACGGCCTGCTCGTCCCGCGCTCGAAGAATCTCATCAAGTTCGAGATCAGCGGCCCGGGCGAGATCGTTGCGACTGACAACGGCGATCCGACGAGCTTCGAATCATTTCAGTTTCACGACCGGCACGCCTTCAACGGACTGGCGCTGGCCATCGTCCGCGCCAAACGCGGCCAGAGCGGAACAATCACGTTAAAGGCGAGTTCAGACGGCTTGAGTGGCGCGACGACGACGATTCGCGCGCGCTAGTCGCGTGTCGTGACCAAGCGCAACGTCATGCTGAGGTACTCCGAAGCATCTCGGCCGCGGAACGCAGATGCTTCGGGGTACCTCAGCATGACATTTTTTTGTGGTGTCCGATCGGCTGCGTTAGCTGCGCGCCGTTGTCGGGCCGTTGCGGCAAAGGCGATTGCCAGCGCCATCGCGCCGATCACCGACGGCTCCGGAACTGCGGCGACGCCCGATGGCACGTCCGCCCCGCCCAGCGCCGGACCCTGCGCGGGGAAGTTGGAGTCGATCAGGAAATAGTCGTCCCCGTTGATCACGCCGTCGTAGTTGAAATCGCCGTTGAAGTAGCCGCGCAGGCCTTGGGGGAATGCCGAATCGATCTGGAAATAGTCGTCGCCGTTGATGACGCCGTCGAGGTTCGCATCGCCGGCGTAGGTGTATTTGATCAGCGTGGTCGTGCCATCGACGAGCTGGCCGCGCCAGGGCGCCGTATCGGTCGCCCCGATGCCCAGCGCATCGGACGCCTCCGCAATGCCGATGGTTGTCAGTGAGTTGGGCGCGACGGCGGCGGATTGATCGGTGATGATGCCTTTTCCGTCCCACGTCCCGCCGTTGTAGCCGGAGGCGATCGCGCCGGTCAGGCCGCTGTATCCGGTGCCGGCCCACGACCCCGTCGCGCTTGTACCCGCGTAATCGACGGCGATGTCGTTGTTTGAAAGGTTCAGCGTCGAGAGATAGTTCGGCAGGCTGCTGCCGATCGTCGTGTTGAACGTCAGCGCGGCGACCTTGCTCACGCCGGCGGCGGTGCCATCGGCGATGATGTTGACCCGGCCGTCGGTGACGTCCAGTCGCGACCCGCGCACGTTCTTGATCGCGAGCGTTCCCGCGCCGACCTTGAGGATGCCGTTCCCGTTGGTCGTGATGTTGCCGCTGACGGTGAGTGTGCTGCCGAAGGCGACGCTCGTCTCCAAATCTCCGGCCATCGTCACCGGCGCGGCGATCGTGTGGTTGCCGCCAAAGACGTTGATCGCGCTCCCGCCGCCGGAGAAGTTGAGCGGCTCAGCGCCGTTGATCGTGTAGGAATTGGCGTCGCGGAAGTTCGCCGTCTTCAGCGCCACGCCGCCGGCGACGTCGACCGTTACCGTTCGATTCGGCGCGCCGGATTGATCGAAGTTCACGAAGGCCAGCGCCGCATTCGGCGCCACGCCGCCGGCCCAGTTCGATCCGTTCGACCAGGTTGAATCGACGCTGCCGTTCCAGCTTGTCCCCGGCGGCGGCGTGACTTGCGCCCAGTTGCGATCGACGCGCAGCTCGTCCACCTGCACGTTCGGGACGCTGCCGCTCGCCTGCCGCAGCACGAAGGAATCGAGCCGCGGCAGATCCGTTCCGGCGACGCCGGCGGAGAGGATCGCCTGCATCGGCTGCGACGCCGTGGTCGGCGGCGCATCGGCGCCGAACGCCGACGGGTTGATCCAAAGCTTCGCCTCGTCGTCCGTGCCGGGCGGGTTGCCGTTGATCTTGTAGCTGCCGACGACCAGCACCGGCGTGTTGAGTGAGAAGGCGTCCGTGCCGTCCCACGCGATGTCGATGCCGTTGTCGGTGTTCGAGTTCTTCGACACGCCGAGATTGAACGTGTTGGTGCTGCCGACCTGCCGGATGTACAGCCGCGTGCCGACGCTCTGCGGCTGAGATCCGCTCGTGCCGCTGCCGGTGGTAAACCCGCCGATGAACGCGGGGCTCGTCGTCATCGAGCCGATCGACGTCACTTGAAACACCAGCGAGTAGTACATCGTGCCGGACGTGACGGGCTGGCCGAGGCTCAGCCGCTCCGATTTTCCCGCCCCGCCGTACGACACGCTGTTGCCCAGCGGCGGCGCGAGGCCCGCGTACGGGAGACTCGATCCGGCGAGCAGGATGTCGTCATCGCTGACGCTCGCGCTCATTTTCGACCACGGCTGCGCGTTGCCGGGATTGGTCTGGTTGTCGAGGGAGACACCGGACGAATAGCTGAAGGGCTCGTAAACCGCCTGCGCCGACGCGACGCGCGCTGCGCCGACGGCGGAGGCGAAGAGGCCCGCGCAGGCGGCGGCTCGAAGGATCTTGCGACGTCGGTACGGCTTCACGGGTGCTACGTCAGGGTGTTACAGGGACGGCTGCCGCCGGGCAATCATTACATCGGCCGCGACTCTGAAAAAACTCCTGACGCGCGTGGTGCGCGTCAGGAGTTGTCACAAAGTAGCGTTTATACGGCCGCGGCTGGCGGCTCGTTCGCCTCAGCGGCGGATGCTGCGACGCCGCCGGCCGAGCAGCGCGCTGGCCGCCAGGCCGATCAGACCGATCGACGCCGGCTCCGGCACCGCCGCCACGCCGC
>JAICTV010000199.1 GCA_025936175.1 Phycisphaerae bacterium | reverse complement strand
GCCGATCCTTCCGGCGCCGCCTCGCTCCGCCGCTGCAGCAGTTGCTCGCACAGTTGCTCGATCTGCTGAGCGGTCTGCGCGAAAGAGAAGTGCTGCTCGAGCCGCGTGCGCATCGACTGGCCGAGCTTCTTCCGGAATGAGCCGTCGCGGATGATCTTCGTCACGCGCTCGGCGTACGCCGCCGGATCGTTCGCCGGCACCGCCGCTTCAGAGCCGACGATGGATGAGGTGCTGGCGGTCGTCGTCATCTCATCGGCATTGGACTTCATGGCGACGATCGGGCGTTCGACGCTCATCGCCTGGAGCACACCGTTCGCACAGGCCGACGGGAACTCGGCAAGGTAGACATCCGCGATGCGCAGGAATCCCGGCAAGTCCTTCCGCTTTCCCGCGTACCCGATGCGCTTGGCGACGCCGGCGGAATCAAAGCGGCGCTTCTGCCACGCCAGCTCGCCGTCGCCGACGAGCAGGTAGATCGTCTGCGGGTTGGAGCGCAGGATGCCGATCACGGCCTCGATGAATTCGTGCGAGAGTGTGCGATCGAGATCGTTGCCCGCCGTCGCGAGCACGATCGATTGCTCGGGAATGCCGTAGACGCTCCGCTGCGGCATCGCGCCGTGCGCGGCATCGGCGTCGATGCCTTCGAGGACGAACCGGCTGTCGATGCAGTACTTCTGCCAGTAGTGCTGATCCGCCTCGAAGCGGGCGGCGTCGAGATAGGCCACGCTCGAAACGCTGCCGGCGTAGAGCGGCGTCGTGCGCACCAGGTTCACCTTCACCGCCGCCGTGTCCCACCGTGCGATCAGCGACGCGATCGGGTCCGCCTGCGTCGCGTCAAGCAGGGCGACGTCGATCTTGTCATTGATCAGTTGTGCGGCGAGCGATTTCGCCGCAGTCACCACATCGCCGTCGGTCGGCGCCGTCCAGGTGATGATCTTCTGCTTCGTCAGGTCCTCCAGCGTCTGCGCGCCGCGCTTGCTGCTCGGCTGAAGGGATGTCGTCTGCGCGAACTGCTGCTTTTCGCGGCGCACGCCGCACTCGGTGCTGTAGATGAAGAGCTTGAATCGCTTCGAATCGTGGCACTTGGCAAAGCCGCGGATGAACCGCCCGGCGGCTTCCTCGTCGGCGATGCTTGAGCAGATGATGCCGATGCGCGTCTGGCGATTCGTCCAGATCGCGGGCTGTTGATTGGTCCAGCCGATCCACTGCGCCGCGCGATCGTACTGCGACGCGACGAACTGGCAGTTCTCGCGATCGCTCGACCATGCCCCGCCGTGCTGCATGTCGAACGTCACGCCGTTCTGAATCGCCTCCAGCCCCAGTGCAAGCTCCCGCCGCGCGATCGCGCTGGCGCCGAACCTCACGACCGGCCCCGCGCGCAGGTCCGTCAGACCCAGGAAACTGCTGACGCTCATGAACTGGCTGAGCACCTTCTGATCGCCGTAATCGATCGCCTCCAGGCTCTGCATCATGTGCTGCTGCGCCCGGCGGAGGTCGAGCATCGCCTGCGCGTGATGCGCGAGGAATTTCTCGGCGCTATTGCTCGAGTCCTGGTAGACCTCGAGCTGCTGCGGATCGACCATCTCTCCCTTGTTCACCTTCTCAACCAGTTCCATCAACGACGGCATGGCGATACGTCCTTTCGCGAAAACCTCTGCGATAAATGCTTATCGGACACACGCGCGATCATCCGTGAATATTGATGTGACCGTGCATCGATCGCTTGCGTCTTCGCGAAAGCTCCTTTGCGTCGCTACACTTACGCCGCGATGAAATTCACCAAGATGCACGGCATCGGCAACGATTACGTCTACGTCAACGGCTTCGAGGAGAAAGTGTCCGACCCCGCAGACGTTGCGCGAAAAGTCTCCGATCGCCACTTTGGCATCGGCTCGGACGGCTTGATCCTGATCCTCCCGTCCGACAAAGCCGACGTGCGCATGCGCATGTTCAACATCGACGGCAGCGAGGGCGAAATGTGCGGCAACGGAATCCGCTGCGTCGCCAAGTACGCCTTCGACCACGGCCTGACGAAGAACAACCCGATGCGGGTTGAGACCGGCCGAGGCGTGCTCACGCTCGAGCTAAAAACCACCGCCGGCAAGGTCGAACAGGTAACGGTGAACATGGGCGAGCCGATTTTCGAGCCCGGGAAGATCCCCTTCGATCCGGGCAAGGCGAATCCGACGAACAACCCAAAAGTCTTCCGCTACGAGCTCGCCGGCGAGGCGATGGATGTCGTGCCAATCTCCACCGGCAATCCGCACTCCGTCAGCTTCGTCAAAGACGTAGATGCGCTCGACCTCAATCGCATCGGCCCGCTTGCCGAGCGGCATCCGTCCTTCCCCAAGCGCGTCAACTGTCACTGGGCGCAGATCATCAGCCCGCGCGAGATCAAGATGCGGACGTGGGAGCGCGGCAGCGGCATCACCTGGGCCTGCGGCACCGGCGCGAGCGCGGTCCTGGTCTCCTCCGTCATCACCGCCCGCGCCGAGCGCAAAGCGATGATCCACCTCCCCGGCGGCGATCTCCAAATCGAGTGGCGCGAGGGCGACAACAACATCTACATGACCGGCCCGGCGACGGAAGTGTTCAGCGGGGAGTGGAATGAATGAATCATCGGCGGCGGCAGTGCCGCGCCGGTGGTTATGCGACCTTCCGCGTCGACTTGCTTGACGCTCGCCCGCGTTTTCGGCCCGTCGACAGAACTTTCCGCGTCGACCTGTACAACGAGGGTTGACCAACGGTCAACGGCGCTACTTCAGCTCCACCGTCCAATACGCCGTATCCAGGAACTGCTTCCAGCTCCAGTAGCGCTCATCCGCCAGGCGGATGTTGATCACCGGGCTGCGCTTGGGCTTGACCGGCTTGCTGATGAGGTGCATGTTCGCCTGCGTCGGCGTGCGGCCGCCTTTCTTGACGTTGCACTTCACGCAGCAGCAGACGATGTTCTCCCAGGTGCTCTTGCCGCCCTGGCTCTTGGGCACGACGTGGTCGAGCGAGAGCTCCGTCGTGGGCATGCGCTTGCCGCAATACTGGCAGCGATTCGAATCGCGCGCGTAGATGTTGCGGCGGTTGAACTTCACGTCCTGCCGCGGGAGCTTCTCGTACCCGAGCAGGCGGATGATCCGCGGCACGGCGATCTGGAAGCGCACCGTGTGGATCCAGTCGAACTCCTCAGGCTCGAACTCCTTCTTGAGCGCCGACAATTCCTGCCAGTCGGCGAAGTTAAAGTTCTGCCACGTGCTGTGGCCCTGCGCGTCAGTCTCGATGTGAACGACCTCGGCCAGCTCGCGGCAGAGCAGCGAGAAGGCGCGGCGGACGTTGATCACCCGGATCGCCTGATAAAACTTGTTGAGGACCAGGACGTTATGCCCCAGCGCCGAAGGCAGGGCGATCGCCTGCGCCCCCGCCGCCGCGGGATGAGCGGCCGGCGCGGCGTGAGAATGATGTTGATGTGCGTGGCCGTGGCTCATGTACATTCGCCTCGTGGCAGCACCGACCGGAAAGCGCGCTCGATCCGCGGATCGATTTTTCGACGGAGATCATCTTCGTCCCTCCGCGTCGCCCACCGAGTCTGCTTAGAATCATACAACTGCAACTTCGCGAAGAAAAGCGAATGGAATACAGAGCCATGCCCACCCGATTGCCGCGCAGCGCGCATTTTATCGCCCCATTTATCGCGACCGTCGCGTTTGCGCAGCTTTTCGCGCCCGCGGCGACACCGAAAGATCTCGTTAAAGTGGAGTTGATTTCGGATGTGGCGACGATAAAGGCGGGCGCGCCCTTCACGCTGGGCGTCCGGCTCGCGATCAAGCCCGCCTGGCACGTCTACTGGAAGAACCCGGGCGATTCCGGCGCGCCGACGCGGGTGAAGTGGGACCTCCCCGACGGCTTCAAGGCCGGCGACCTGCAGTACCCCGTCCCCAGGCGGATCGAGCTTCCGGGCGACGAGGTGAATTACGGCTACGAGGACGAGGTGATGTTGCTGACCACCATCACGCCCCCCGCCGATCTTGCGCCCGGGAAAGCTATCGATTTATCCGCTGACGTGTCGTGGCTCGTGTGCGAAAAAGTATGCATCCCCGGAAAGGCCACGGCGAAGCTGTCCCTTCCCTGCGGCGACGCGGCGACGCCCGCGAATCAAGATCTGTTCGAGAAATGGCGCAAGCGCCTTCCTGTGCCCGCGGAGATGCTGTCCGGTGTCGGCGTCGAGGCTAAGCCGCTGGACTTATCCAGCGGAACGGGCAAGACGGAAATTGTCTCCACCGTAAAACTGACCGACCTCGCCTTCCCCGATGCTATCGAAGGATTGGATCTGAAAGTTGAGCCCCCGCAGACCGATTCGCACCACTTGACCCGCTATCCCGTCGAAGCGCGCGTCCTCCAAGGCCAGCAGGTCACTGCAAAGGACGTCGAAGTTTTGGTTGGACCGTACCGAGTGACTATTCCTATCATCGGCGCCGCGAGCCCGGCGACGGCGCCCGCGAAGAGATGACCCGCGCCGGCCGGGCGGACCTAGTCAAAGGCACATTCTCACGGAACCGGAGGAACCCCATGCGGAAGATCGTTACGTCTCTCTCCAGCGCTGCGGTCATCGCCGTCGCGATATCGATGCTGCTCGCCGCCGACAAATCCTCGGGCGTAAAGCCGGGCGATGAGGCGCCGGCGTTCTCGCTTCAGGACCAGGACGGCAAGACCGTCAGCCTCAGCGACTTCAAGGGCAAGACCGTCGTGCTCGAGTGGTTCAACAGCGAGTGCCCCTACGTCAAGCGCCATTACAAGGCCAAGACGATGAACGACGCGGCCGACAAGTGGAAGGACAAGGACGTCGTCTGGCTCGCGATCAACACCACCGCGGGAAAGAGCGTCTCGGACAACAAGGCCGTCTTCAGCGACTGGTCGGTCAATCACCCGATCCTTGCTGATTCAGACAGCAGCGTCGCCAAGGCTTACGGCGCCAAGACCACGCCGCACATGTTCATCATCGACAAGCAGGGCAAGATCGCCTACGAAGGCGCCATCGATAACGACCCTGACGGCAACAAGGGCGCCGACAAGATCAACTACGTTGACAAGGCGTTGACCGAGCTGTCCACCGGCTCGAGCGTCAGCGTGCCGGAGACCAGGTCGTACGGCTGCGGCGTGCACTATCGCTGAGCAAGGAAAAAAGGAAAAAGGAACACAAGGGAAAAGGAAAAAGACTTTGAAGCCGAAGGCGTCGCTCGTGGAGTGGCGCCTTCGTTCTTTGGTGCAGTTCCCTCTTTCCTTTTCTCGTTTTTCCTTTTTCCTTATTTCTGCCTCCCCATGATCAGCAGCGAGATCGTCATCGTCTGCAGCGTCAGCGCGAAGATCATCAGCGGGACGAGCGACTTGAGATCATTTCGGTTGAGGAACGACATGAACAGGATCGCCAGCACGAGGATCTGCGTCACGCCGGCCATCAGCTTGCTTACCGAAAAATCATTGTGCGGCACCTCGCGCTGCCGGCGGATTTCCTGAACGAGTTCGTTCACCAGCGATTCCAACCGCGCGGTCGAATGCGGCTGCGATTGCGCGAGGACCTTGGCGATGCTTGGCTGTGATGTCGGCGCCGGCTTCTCCGTAGGGGCGACGCCTGCGTCCCCCTCGTTGTCCGCCGAACCGGGCGGCGCAGGCGTCGCCCCTACAGACGCGACCGTCGTTATCGATGTTGGCGGTGGCGGCGCTGGTTGTTCGACGTCGGGCGGCCGCTCCGTGTTCTTTTCGATGTAATCCATCGCTTCCTTCAGCGTCGAGCAGACATAATCCGGCTCGACCTTCGTGTTGACCAGCGTGGCGGGCGACGATTTGAGCGACGGGTCCGTGAACAGGATCGTCCGGCAACCGGCCGCGTGGCCGGCCTCGACATCGCGCGGCGCATCGCCGATCACCCAGCTTCGTTCCAGGTCGAGCGCCAGCGCCTCTGCCGCGCTGTGGATCATCCCCGGCGACGGTTTTCGCAGCGCGCTGTTCTGCCGGTACTTCTCGATCGACGCATCGGGATGAAACGGGCAGAACTCGTGGCGGTCGATCACCGCCTTCGGATTCTTCTCCGCCAGCATCTCGTCGAGCCTCTGGTTCACCGCATGCACGGCTTCTTCGCTGAAGTACCCGCGCGCCACGCCGCTCTGGTTGGAGAAGATGACGGTCGAATAGCCGAGCTGCCGCGCCCGCGCGACGGCGTCGGCGGCGCCGTCGACCAGGCAGACCTTGTTCGCATCGCCGAGGTACTCATCGCACGCGATCAGCGTGTTGTCGCGATCGAAAAAAACTGCGGGTCGCTTCATGTGCCGGCGATTATGGGCCAATCAGATCACGGTGTCGAAGGCGCAGTTGTCGCCGGCTGCGTCCCAGCGGCCTCGGTCGTCGGTGTGGTCCACGCGTGAACCGGTCCCCTCCCGTTCACCGTCCACAGGATCGCGTTCTTGACCAGGAGCTGCGCGTACTCGGGATCGTAGCCGAGGATGCCGAAGGTGTTCGTGCCAAGCAGACCGCTCGTGAGGTCCAGATCGCTGATCAGCACCGCGCCTTTGCCCGATTCCAGCAGCAGCGGGCGCGTGAATTTCTGGCCCATCTTCATGAAAACGAACGGGCGGACTTGCGGTCGCGCGAGCTGGTCCATCCCTTCGCCGCGGCCGGCGATTAGCGGGTGATCGGTCTTGAGCTCCGCCGGCCCAACGCCCGGGAACGCGCGGGCGAGGATGTCGGCACGGATGCTCTGCGCGACCGGCAGGAATCCGCCGCACGGATCGATCAGCAGCACGCCGCCGTCCCGCACGTACTTTCGCAGCGCGGCGATTTGCGTCTCGCTCAGGTTGAACGGCGCCGTGCCGGTGAGATGCGCGAAGGGCGCGACATCGACCGACAGCTTCTCGATGTCCACCGGCGTCGGCGTCAGGCCGATGCTCGTCTTGCGGCGGAACCAGCGCGACGTGCGCGTCCACGCCCACGGCTCGGGATCCCAATCGCCGTCGTACTTCAGCCGCGCGATCGGGATGGTGCCGGCGGGCTTACCGGGAAGCGCGGGGATGTCGAGCGTGTCGACGCGGTTGCGCGGCACCTGCATGCCGGTCGCGTAGACAAACAGGTTCGCCCCGAGTTCGAACGCGGCGCGATCGGACCTGGGATCTTTCGCCTGCCAGCGTTTGGCGATGTCCGTCGGCGAGTGGACGATCAGCAGCCGCGTCCCGTTCCACAGCGCGCGCAGCGGGATGTTGTCCTGCGGCTTGAAGAGCGCGTTGTACACGTAATGGTCGCGGGGAAGATCTTTCAGCTCGCCGGTCGGGAACAGCTTGATCGCCATCACCTCGGCCCACTGGTTGAACTGCGGCGAATCGCCGTCCGCCTGCGTGAAGAGCAATCCGCCGGCCATGATGAACGCGCGGAGCTTGGCGTAGTCGTCGTCGTTGAAGATCGGGGCTTCGTGGCTGGCGATGTAGAGGATCGGCGCGTCGAGCCACTGCGACCAATCGGTATCGAGCGAGACGACCTGCCAGTTGAGCGGTCGCTCGGTTTCCTTCGACGTGAACTTCGTCAACTTCGCCAGATCGCGCGGACGGTTGTCCCACGCGCCGACGAAATGAAGCTTGTTCATCAGCAGCGGATGCCGCCCGCGCGAGAGGAACAGCAGCGAGAACGCGGTGTCGATTTCGCCGCCCCACGCGCCATTGGGTGCTTGCTGCTTGATGGTGGCGGCGGCGAGCTCGCGGAACCAATCGTGCGCGCCGAACATCTTGAACCCGCACGCGAGCCCCGCCCGCTCCATGCCGTAGAGCGTGTACGCGGGATAGCCGCTGAGCGTGACGCAGTTGTCGCCCTTGGCGAGCCAGTCGAGTCCCGCCTGCAGGTTGGGCGAGAAGGGCGGACGGGCGATCTGCGTCTCCGGCCGCAAAGCGCTGAGCTGCTCGTTGGCGACGAAGAGCATGTTCACGCCCGCCGACGTCATCGACAGCGCGCCGTTCCCGTTAGGCTGCTGGTATTGCCACTCGCCGCCCTTGCCCTGGCACGATTCCCAATGCGATTGCACGTCGATCCAGTAGCTCGGCGGGATCGACAGGCCCGCTTCCGCCGCCGCCCAGCAGCCCAGCGCGCCGTATTGCGAGTTGGAGTTGTCCCACGGCGATTGCGAAGGCTGCGTCGCGCCTTCCGGCGGCTTGCCGTACGTGTAGCCGCCCTTGACGCTGGCGGCGAGAAGCCAGCGGACGTCGGCATCGAGCACGCTGCGGTCTTCCTTGCGGTTGTAGACCGCCAGCGCCTGCGCGCGGAGCGAGTGCGTGTACGTCTCGACGCCGACGCCGATTTGCATCGACCGCAGCGCATCGACCGCGCCGGCCATAAACGTGTTGTGGATGTTCAGCCGCTCGTCGCTGATCGCCTGTCCGGCGTGCAGCAGCGCCAGCACGCACAGCGCATCGGCGCCGACGTATTGCGGCCCGAGATCCCCTTTGAGCTTCCCGTCTTCGAAGCGCGAGACGAGGTAATCGACGCCTTTGGCGATGGCGGCGTTGATCGCCTCATCGGTGACGATCTCCTCCTTCGGCGCCGGCGCCGTCGTCGGATGAAACGACGGCGCCGTCGGGGTGGTCACTGATGCCGTCGTGGTCGCTGGTGCCTGCGGCGCGGGCGGAGCGGGCGGTGCTGTCGGCGGGGCGGGAACGACTGTCGGCGTGGGCGAGGGCATCGGCGCCGATTCGGAGAAGATCGACGTGTTCTTCTGCGGCGGCGAGACGGGCGTCGGCGCAGGTGTTGGAAGGGCCGGCGGCGGGGGCGGCTTTGCCGCGAAACGGCTCTTCACCCCGTAGATCGTCGCCTCGATCAAAATGAACGCGAGCAATCCGACGCACCCGATGATGATCAGCGCTCGCACCCACGGCGGCATGATCGGCTGATCGTCGCGCTGCGGCGACGGCTGATAGCGTCGAGGCCGCTCGAAGGTTGTGCCCGGTTGATCTCGAAGCTGCGGCGGGGGGGGCAAGGGGGGTGCGACAGGAATCGTCACCAGGCTGCCACAATTCGGGCACGTTGCCGCGCGTCCGGGGATCTCCAGCCACTGCCCGCACGACGGGCACGCCATCTTCATCGAAGCCACCCCTTTTGCTTTGCGTCATCCGCTGCCATCGCCGCTCTTGGTCTGCGAAGAATATCCACTTCGACGCTGAACCGGGACGGCGGATGCACGTAAACCTATTGTCGGCACTTCCGCAATGTGAGGGGCTTGACGAGACGGCGGAGAACTGCATAATCCGCCCTCGGTTGGTTTGTCCTACCCGTGTTGGTCGACTTGGCCGCGGTGCCTTCAACTGCGGCATAAATGAGTTCGACTGACCTTCGTTGCATCAGCAACACAAGCAACCAAACGTCTCCCGGTGCAGTTCGTCTCGGCCGAGTGCCGATAGAACGTGTCCCGGAACGGTTGAAACGTCGATTCGGGGCCGCTGAAAAAATTTCAGCGACACCGATTGACAGACGAGAGGTGGACGATATTATCCGCCTCCCCCTGACCGAGATGTCACGGGAAAATCAGTCGCCGAAGGAGCTTTTAAGTTCCTACGGCGTAAGAAGTAACGCTCTTTGACAAGTGAATAGTCGAATAAGCCGCGAGGATGTGGGTCCGAGCCGTTTCGGTGTACTGAAATGGTCCGGACGAGATCCCGATTCGAGTCGACGATGCTCACGCATCAAAAGCTCGAGTCTTAAAGAACTCAAGACATCTTCGTGGTGCACGCAAAGTGATCTTCCTTGATCAATTTTGAGAACCTCCAGGGTCGCACCTGGAGGCGCCAGAAGATGTTTTGAGCCTTGCAATTCGAGTTGGCTCACGGTTGTTTACGTGAGGCAACTCGACTGACCCTGTCGCCCTAGCCGGTGGCGGGGCAGTAACAGCCGTTCGGATTGTCTTAATTCGATCGGTTTGGACAAACTCATTTCGAGGATAAACACGAGTTGTGAAAGTGTCAGTCTCGGTCAGCCCAACGAGCAATCGAACGGTCACACCGGGCGTCAGGAACGACTCGTGCCAAGAAATTCAATTGAAGAGTTTGATCCTGGCTCAGCCTGAACGCTGGCGGCGTGGCTAAGACATGCAAGTCGTACGGGCGTAGCAATACGTCAGTGGCGAACGGGTGAGTAATGTATCGCTAACGTGCCCCCGAGTCAGGGATAGCTGCCCGAAAGGGCAGGTAATACCTGATGAGACCACGACCGGGCATCCGGTTGTGCTCAAAGCAGCAATGCGCTCAGGGAGCG
>JAICTV010000270.1 GCA_025936175.1 Phycisphaerae bacterium | reverse complement strand
GCGCGGAAGGACACGGTCGCATCGCCGAGCGAAGGTCTTCATCTCAAGCATCTTCGCAGGATGCCGCTGATCGCGGCGAGCGCTCGGGCGGGACGCCCAAGCCACGGGACAAGCCACGGAACGCGAGAACGCTTCAACTGTTCAGGGTCGAACGTGTCCCGCCTTGCGGCGGTAGGCGGAAAAGCCGCGGCTGCCGGGGAGGAATCCGAAGGCCGGGTCGTCGGGGCGGATGAGGAGGATGGACTCGCCGCTCCCGCTGTCCTCTTCGGCCAGCGCGATCAGCGAATGACCGAGCGCCGCCAGCGCGGCGGGCGTTCCGTAAATAGTGACCACCGGCGGCGGTGCGCTCGCTTCTCCGGCGCTCTTGCGCGGGCGGGGAGCGGAAATAAACAGTTCCGCACGCGGCGGCAGGGTTGGGGGGCCGATTCGCATGGTCATGGCTAATTAAAACCTCGTTGTGCCGCCGCGTCCGGCGCGCCGATGGCGCGCGAGCATCCTCAGGTCGACGAGCAGGAGGAGGATGCCGATCGCGCCGCTGATCACGACGGCGGCCCAGAACGGCTGCGGATTCTCGCTGCGCGAAACGACGTAGCTCCCGGTGCTCTCCCACTTGTGCGGTCGGAACAGGAAGCCGCCTTGGTGGAGGATGCAAATGGACCCGGTCAAAAGGAAAATGCCGCCGAGCAGCAGGGTCAGGAAAATGATGTAGAAGTTCCCCGCGGGCATGGCGTCCGGCGCGGGATTCTTTGCTGGGAGGTTCTCTTGCGGCGAGTTCTGTTCCGCCTCGTTCTTCACTGCGAGGTTCTTCCGTATCGGCGTCGGCATCGCGAAAGAATCTCCGGCCGCAAGAGGATCGGCGCTCATTGTTTCGCGTCAGCGTCACGAGCGGGTGCTCTCACGTTTCTGCTTTTCCCGCGGGTCTTCGATCTCCAGCACCGTGCTCGAATCGATCTCCCCCATCGGCGTGGCCTGATCGTCCGAATCGATGCCGCTGGGTTTCACGATGCGCGGGCGCTCGTGGACCATCCCCATCTTGTAGGCGGCGACGATGATCGAGCCGAAGACGACCAGGTAGATCGCGACCGCGTAACGCGTGCGGGTGAAGACGATGGCCGAGCCAAGAAGAGCAAAGCCGATCGCGATGGCGTAGATGATCAGCACCGTTTTGCGCACGGTGAAGCCGCGGCTGACGAGCTGGTGGTGGAAGTGGAACTTGTCGGGGCTGAAAACGGGTCGGCCGGCGACGTAGCGGCGGGCGAAGGCCAGGATCGTATCGAGCACCGGCAGGGCGAACATCACCATCGACGCCAGGAACCACTTGGGGCGCTCCTGGGCGAGGAGGATGATCAGGGTTGCGCAGGAAAAACCCAGGAACATGCTGCCGGTGTCGCCCATGAAGATGGAGGCGGGGTTGAAGTTGTAGGGGATGAAGCCGAGCACGGCGCCTAAGAGCGCCAGGCCCAGGACCACGCGCAGGGCGTCGTCGTTGCTCTTCATGCCGCCGCCGTACATGGCGAGGTTGACGGCGAGGAAGAGAAAGCCGGCGGCGATGATGGCGGTGACGCCGCCGCACAGGCCGTCGAGGCCGTCCATCAGGTTGGTCGCGTTGCAGCAGCCGACGATGGCGAAGATCACCAATAGCGCGCTGGTCCCGTAGACGATGGCCATGAACCAGGTGTGACCGAGGATCGAGAGGTGGAGGTAGTTCTCCAGCCGCGTGGCGATGGGAATGAGCATGGGATACGTGCAGGTGCCGACGCTGCTGCCCTGGCCGTGGCGGTTGTAGCCTTCGATGAGCAGGCACAGGGCGGCGAAGATTTGCCCGCCGATCTTGACCCACGGGTTGATGTGCTGGATGTCGTCCCAGAGCCCGAGGATGACGATGACCGAGGCGCCCACGACGATGCTGAAGGGCACGCGCAGGTGCGGGAGCAATCCCGGCTCGGTGCGGTGCAGCGAGAGGAACTGGCTGACCGCCAGCCCGGTGATCCAGCCGAGGAAGACGGCCACCCCGCCGAGATAGGCGACCGGCTGCGAGTGCATCTTGCGCTTGTTGTCCGGCTCGTCGATGATGCCGTAGTAGCTGGCGACCGTCTGCATCACCGGCGTGAAGACAAAGGCGACGATGAAGGCGGCGTAGAAGACGTAGATGTAGGGCGAGACCACCTCGTCGGCGGTGTAGACGGTGGTCGGGATCTGGGCGAGTGTGTGGATCATTTCCCTCTCAACGTTGCCCTGGTGAAACCCGCGATCGTGAACCGTGTCATCCCGAGCGGTATTCCGCGAGGGATCTCCGAGTCGAACCGTTCTCTTACGCCGAGATCCCTGGATCACCCGCAAGCGGGTAGCCGCATCCCTCGGGATGACAATTCCTGCCGCGTCATGCGTTGTTTCGCCTCGCCAAAGGCCGAAGTTCGTCGAGGACGCTGCGAACGATGGCGTTCAAATCGTTCGTCGGCCGAAAAGCGATGGCCGCGCGGATTTTATCGAGCCTGGGGACGCGGCGGGGCATGTCGTCGAACTCCTTGCCGTAGGCCTGCTCGTAGGGGACGTGCTCGATCGTGCTCTTGGAGTTGGCCAGATCGATCACGCGCTGCGCGAGATCATTCATGGAGATCTCTTCATCGCTGCCGAGGTTGAAGACCTGCCCTACCGCGCTCGGATGCGCCATCAGCTTCACAAGCGCGTCCACGACATCCGCGACGTGGCAGAAGCAGCGCGTCTGCCTGCCGTCGCCATACACCTGCAGCGGCCGGTCGGTCAAAGCGGCCTCGACGAAGCGGGGCAGGACCATTCCGTACATTCCCACCTGCCGCGGGCCGACGGTATTAAATAGTCGGACGATGCGCACCGGCAGGCCGAACTGGCGGTGATAGGCAAGCCCGAGGAATTCATCGATCCCCTTGCTGTACGCGTAACACCAGCGGTTGAACCGCGTTGCGCCCATGACGACGTCGTCGTCCTCGCTGAAGGGGACGCGCGTGCCCTTGCCGTAGACCTCGCTGGAGCTGGTGATGAGAACCGGTCGCGAAAAACGAAATGCGGATTCCAGCACGACCTCCGTGCCGTGGATCGTCGTACGGATCGTGCGAACCGGTTCGTCCGCCACCAGCTTCACGCCGACGGCGGACGCCAGATGAAATACGGCGTCGGTAGCCGACACTAATGTATTGACGGTGGTCTCATTCTCAACCGAGTCGCGCACGAGCTGAAAATTCGGATGCTCCAGCAGGTGGCGGATGTTATCCGCGCGGCCGGTGGAGAGATCGTCGAGCACGGTGACGTGATGGAGATCGGCGAGCAGTCGCTCGGCGAGGTGCGAGCCGATGAATCCGGCTCCGCCGGTGATCAACATCTTCGCCATCGTGGATGCAAAGGATACGCGCTCAACAAGGGCGTCGCAAAGTCGGTAGAATAAGTTCGAGTTGTTCCGGGGCGTGGCTGACGAAGGAGCGGAAGCGCGCAGCGCGGTGACTTGCATGTCGTATCAACGCAGTGATCCCTCGCCCGCGCGGGCCGCGCGGGCCGCGCGGGGGCCGGCGCAGTTGGAGGCGCTGGAACGCCGGCGGCTGCTCGCCGCCGCCGGCACTCCCGTCACGCCGCTGGCGTCGGCGCCGTGGTCAGGCAACGCAAAGCTCATCCGCCAGGACCTCGAGACCAGCCGGCACCCGACCCTCACCGGCGCCGGACAGAGCATCGCCGTCATCGATACGGGGATCGATTACCTCCACCCCTTCCTCGGCGGCGGGTTCGGCGCGGGCTACAAGGTGGTCGCGGGATACGACTTCGTCGACGACGATCCGGACCCGATGGACACCTACGGCCACGGCACCGACGTCGCCGGTGTGCTGGCGGCATCGCCGTTCGTCGCCGACGGTTTCCGCTACTCCGGCATCGCGCCCGATGCGAACCTGATCGCGCTCCGCGTGGACGCGGCGAACGATCCCGTGCCGGACGACCGCATCGAGCGCGCGCTGCGCTGGGTGATCAACAACCAGGCGACGTACAACATCGTCTCGGTCAACATCTCCTTCGGCTCCGGGCACTTCGGCGGGACGCATACCTCCAGCTACAGCGATGAGCTGCTCACGCTGAAGAACATGAACGTCGTCGTCTGTGCCGCCAGCGGCAACGAAGGCGTCAGCACGCCCTTCGGCGTCGAATATCCGGCGGCGGACCCGAACGTCGTGTCGGTCGGCTCCGTCGATCAGTTCGACACGATCAGCGAGTTCACCGAGCGCGGGAGCAACCTCGATCTGCTCGCCCCGGGGGAAGACGTCACCACGACCAGCCTGGGCCCGGAGGATTTCGAGACCGTCAGCGGCACCAGCTTCGCCACCCCGATGGTCGCCGGCGCCGTCGCGCTGATGCGGCAGGCGAACCCCAACCTGCGCGTCAGCGACATCGAGTCGATCTTCCACGCCGGTAGCAAGGAAAACCTCGACGGCGACAGCGAGTTCGGGTCGGTCACGAACCTCACCTTTCAGCGCCTCGACCTGCTCGATTGCGTGGACCTGTCGCTGGCGCGTCGAGCCGGCCCGCTCGCCGCCACCGGGGAAGTCGCCACCGCCGGTAACGGCAACGACCTCGCCTACGACGCCGACGGCGTTCTTCACATGGCCTACTACGACAGCGTCACCCACACGCTGATGTACGTGACGCGCGACAGCGATCACGGCGTGTCGGCGGCGACGCGCATCGATGGAAGCTCCGACGACGTCGGCGGCTTCGTGTCGCTCGCCGTCGACCAGTATGACCGCCCCGCCGTCGCGTACTTCGACGGCACCGCCGGCGATCTCCGCTACGCGCACTTCAACGGCGAAACGTGGGACGTGCAGACGATCGATTCCAAAGGCTCGGTCGGCCTGTATCCCTCGCTCGTCTTCGACGCATCGGGCCGCCCGGTCGTCAGCTATTTCCAGAAGACGCGCGGCGATCTGCGCGTCGCGCGCTTCGACGGGACGCAATGGAGCATCCAAACGGTCGACTCCAGCGGGGTGGTCGGCCGCTCGACCGATCTGGCGCTCGATAAGAAGACCGGCGAGCTCGCCGTCGCGTACGAGGACTCGAGCCACGGCCGCTTGAAGACGGCCCGCGACAGCGGGGCCGGCTGGACGCGCGGCGTCGTCGACGGGCAGACCCGCGGCGTCACGCACACCTCCATCGCGTTCGGTCTCAACGACGATCCGGCGGTCAGCTACTACGACATCTTCAACGCCGATCTGAAATACGCCGAGTTCAACGGCGCCGGCTGGACGATCCAGCGCCTCGCGAACAAGGGCGCGCAGGGACTCTATACTCAGCTCTATTTCACCGACGACGGCAACGCCAACATCCTCTATTACAACCGCAAGGCCAATTCGGTCGTGAGGCTCACCGGCACGATCGACACCGGCTGGAACGCGAGCGTGCTGCAAAGCACTGGCGGCCGCTACATCGCCGCTGCGGAAGATCCGCTCGACGGGCACGTCACGTATTCGTGGTTCGAGCCCGGCGCGGCGAAGCTTCGGGTTGCGGATCTTTAATCGGCGCCCATGCCTTACGCAGCATGGGCGTCTCGCCCATGCCGCTTCGGATGCTCATCGGTCATCAAAAAGGCATGGCCGAGACGGCCATGCTACGAAGGGGAGGCATCCTTCACGGCTTCCACCGCCGCCTTCTCCGCCCCGCGCGTCCAGAGCAGATGCACCCGCCACAGCGCATCATCCCGCTGCGGATGATCGGTGCGGTAATGCGCGCCGCGCGATTCCGTGCGCGTGAGCGCCGCCGTGGCGATGAGCTGGCAGACCGTCAACATGTTCTGAAGCTCCCAGCCCGCGACGGCCGCGGCGGCGCCGACCTTCGCGGCGTCGAAGGTCTTGTCCATCACGTAGCGGCTCCAGAACGCGATGATCTCGCGCGTCTCGGCTAATCGCTCGCCGCTGCGCTCGATGCCGACGTTGCGCCACATGACGCTGCGGAGGCTGCTCTTGACATCCGCGATGTCGAGCTCCGTCTTGCTCGACGGCGCGACCTGCGCTTCGAGATGCTGCGGGAACTTGATCGGGTTCTCCTTCGCCGCTTTCGCGGCGTCGGCGCCGGCGCGGGCGCCGAACGCCAGGCCTTCCAGCAGCGAATTGCTGCCCAGCCGGTTCGCGCCGTGCAGCCCCGAGCATCCCGCTTCGCCGACGGCGTATAAACCGTCGAGGCTCGTCCGCCCCATCGCGTCGGCGTCCACGCCGCCGATCATGTAGTGGGCCGCCGGGTGGATCGGGATCAGGTCCTTCGACGGGTTGATGTCGAACTCATCGACCAGCTTGGCGAGCTGCGGGAAGCGCTCGCGGAACTCCTCGCGCTGCAAATGCCGCGCGTCGAGGAAGACGTGAGTGAAGTTGGTCTTGCGGATCTGCTCGACGATCGCCCGGCTGACAACGTCCCGCGGCGCGAGCTCGC
>JAICTV010000359.1 GCA_025936175.1 Phycisphaerae bacterium | reverse complement strand
TTTTTATTTCCAAACCCCATCCCCGACACCCGATACCCGCGCCTTCATCCCTCCCTCACGTGTTTGTGAAACGCCTCCATCAGCCGTCGCGTGATCTGACCGACTTCTCCCCGCGCGATCGGGCGGCCGTCAAGTTTCGTCACCGGCACGACTTCCGCGCCGGTCCCGGTGATGAAGCACTCATCGGCGGTGTAGAGATCGTGACGCTGCAGCGTCTTCTCGGCGAAGGGCAGGGCCAGCTTCCTGCACAGCTCGAGGATCGTCCCGCGGGTGACGCCTTCGAGGATCCCGTCGTGCGTAGTGGGCGTGTAAACGACGCCGTCGCGCACGATGAAGATGTTGTCGGCGGTGCATTCCGAGACGTTGCCGTCGTGGTTGAGCATGATCGCCTCGGGCACGCCCGCGTCGGCGGCCTCGATCTTGGCCAGGATGTTGTTGAGGTAATTCAAGCTCTTGATGCGCGGGCTCAGCGCGTTGGGATGATTGCGGATGACCGACGCGGTGATCAGCGCCATCCCCTTTTCGTAATGCTCCCTGGGATACATCTCGATGGTGTCGGCGATGATGAAGACCGACGGGTTGGAGCACTTGGCCGGGTTGAGGCCCAGGTAACCGACGCCGCGGGTGACGACGGCGCGAATGTAGCAGTCGGTGAAGTCGTTCGCCTTCACCGTCTGCTGAATCGCCGCAAGGAACTGCTCGGGCGACAGCGGGATCACCAGGCGGATCGCCTTGGCCGAATCGTACAGCCGGCGGAGGTGCTCGTGCGGCTTGAAGATCCTGCCCGCGTAAGCACGGATGCCCTCGAACACGCCGTCGCCGTAGAGCAGACCGTGGTCGTAAACGCTGATCTTGGCGTTTTCCTTGTCGATGAGGTTGCCATCGAGCCAGATTTTGAGGGACATCGGCGTACGCACCTTTCAGACGACGACGGAAACGGCGACGAACACACGGCGGCGGCGAATTCTAGGGTGCGAAACGCCCGCCGCAACTGCTTCGTTTTTCAAGCGAATCCCCGCGTCGCGCCGCGTCCCCCCGCGTCCGCGCGCAATCAGGGTGGCATCCGATGCGGATGGAACCAGGGATGAACACGGATGGACACGGATTGGATGGTTACGGGAAGCGCATCACCTCCGATCGGGGCGTTTTGGCTGTCGCGATCGATTCGGGCGACCGTTCCGGGCCATCGCAATGGGTTCGTTTTTCATTTTCGCATGACGAGTGACATTCCGCGACATCCGATGATGGTTGCACGGTCGCGGAAACTGTCGCTTCTTCCGGCGGCGCTTCCACTTGCGTCTGGGGTTCGTCGTCCTCTTCCAGGTATGGGCTGGCCGGCAAGTCGCTCCAGCGGCTGGACCATTGCCGCAGGCGCTCGAGGTTGCGCAGGCAGCGGTGGACGGTGTTCTCCAGCCGCTGCTCGTAGCGGTTGATGCCGTCGAGCTGACGCTGCACGTCGCCGCCGAAGCTGCTCTGCAGCTGCCCCGGCGTGGGAGACCGCTCCTCTCTCGCGGGCGAAAACGTCTCGCCGAGCGTTTTCATGCGCACCTCGAAATGCAGCCTGTCGGCATCGACATAAACGGCGCGCTCCGCCGCCTCGCAGCGGGCCATCCGCCAGTGCGATTGCACGATTCGCTCCACGATCGCCAGTTCCAGCGCGGTCTGCGGGTTGAGGTGTCGAATGTGCTCCCGGCGGAGCTCCTTCAACTGCTCGCCATCTTCGCCCTCGAGCAAAAGCTGTTTGCAGAAGATGCCGTGCTTGAGGGCATTCCTGCTGGATCGAGCCTTCCCCTCGGCGGTTTTGGGCCCGGTAGACTTCTGCGCGTTGACCACGTTGGCCGCCGCGCGGCGGTCGGATGCGGATGATTGTGAGACCATGATTTGGTCCCTCCTTTCCGGCGGCGAGTTTAACAAGTACCAAACATTGGTGAAAGGGAAATGTTAGGTAACTGTGAGCGAGAAGTTGCGACGGGAGCGGGTGACCGACAAGAGCAAGTGACAATAGCCCCACGCGGAAGCGTGGGGTTCCGTCAGCGAACCAGCACGTTCTCCCGCACCAACGGAACCCCACCCTTCAGGGTGGGGCTATTCGCGTGGTGACTGCGTCTCGTGGGACTTTCCCAAGAGACGAGGAGCGTCCGCAGGCGCAACGGTACATTCCCTCTGATGAGCACAAACGGGATCTCCTTGCGCCGCGTGAGCAGCGCGGACGAGTCACTGCTGAACGACCTCGCGGACGTCCTGATCGACTGCGTCGAGGGCGGTGCGTCCGTCAGCTTCATGCTCCCCATCACGCGCGAGACGGCGATCTCGTTCTGGCGCCGCGTCGCGGATGATGTTTCATCAGGAAAGCGCGCGCTGCTCATCGCCGAAGACCAGCGCGGCGTGTGCGGAACGGTTCAGCTCATCTTCGACCTGCCGGAGAATCAGCCGCACCGCGCGGACCTGGCGAAGATGCTCGCCCACCGCCGGGCGCGGCGGCGCGGGATTGCGGCAGCGCTGCTTCGCGCCGCGGAAGACGCCGCGCGCGAATGCGGCAAGACGCTGCTGGTCCTCGACGCCGTCACGGGCGGCGACGCGGAGCGGCTGTACGCGCGATCCGGCTGGACGAAGGTCGGAGTGATCCCGAACTACGCGCTGATGCCGGACGGAAGGCCGTGCAGCACGACATATTTTTATCGCGACCTGCGCGAGTAAGTCTGCAACGGGAGGGCGAGGCTCCTGCCGAGCCGGTATTCGCGTCCGCGCCAGCGGCTCGGCGGGAGGCCTCGCCCTCCCGATTACGATTGACCGTAAACCGGCGCTAGGGCGCCGCGGGTGACCGTGTTTTGGGGGGAGGCGAGGAAGGCGATGGTCGCGGCGACCTCGTCGAGCTTGGGCCACTTCGAGAAGTCGGCCTTCGGCATCGCCGCGCGGTTCGCGGGTGTGTCCATCGTGCTGGGGAGGACGGCGTTGAC
>JAICTV010000065.1 GCA_025936175.1 Phycisphaerae bacterium | reverse complement strand
TGAGCTGCTCGATGCGGCCCTTGATGGCCTTCACCTCGCCGGCGCCTTCGATGATCGTGGTGTTGTCCTTGTCGACGCGGATCTTCTTGGCGCGGCCGAGCTGGGAGATTTCGACGTTCTCGAGCTTGATGCCGAGCTCTTCGAAGATCGCCTGCCCGCCGGTGACGATGGCGATGTCCTCGAGCATGGCCTTGCGGCGGTCGCCGAAGCCGGGGGCCTTCACGGCCACCACTTTCAGCGTGCCACGCAGCTTGTTCACCACCAGCGTCGCCAGGGCTTCGCCGTCGATGTCTTCGGCGATGATCAGGGCGGGCTTGCCCTGCTCGGCGGCCTTGGACAGGACGGGGACCAGATCGCGCGCGGAAGAGATCTTCTTCTCGTGGATCAGGATGTAGGCGTCATCGAGCACCGCTTCCATCGTGCCGGGATCGGTGACGAAGTGCGGCGAGAGGAAGCCCTTGTCGAACTGCATGCCTTCGACGAGCTCGATGGTGGTGTCGAGAGATTTGCCCTCTTCGACGGTGATAACGCCGTCCTTGCCGACCTTGTCCATCGCGTCGGCGATCATCTGGCCGATCTGATGGTCCTGGTTGGCCGAGGAAGCGCCGACCTGGGCGACTTCCTTGGAGGAATCGACCTTCTTGCTCATGCGCTTGAGCTCATCGACGATCGCATCGACGGCGAGCTGGATGCCGCGCTGGATCTGCGTGGCGTTGGCGCCGCTGGCGACGTTCTTGAGCCCCTCGGCGAAGATCGCCTCGGCGTAGACGGTGGCGGTGGTGGTCCCGTCGCCGGCGACGCTGGAGGTCTTGGAAGCGACTTCCTTGACCATCTGGGCGCCCATGTTCTCGTAGGAATCTTCGAGCTCGATCTCCTTGGCGACGGTGACGCCGTCCTTGGTGACGGTCGGCGAGCCGAAGGATTTTTCGAGCACGACGTTGCGGCCGGAAGGGCCGAGGGTGACTTTCACCGCGCGGGCGAGTTTCTTGACGCCGCGAAGGATGGCTTCGCGCGCCTCCTGATCGAATGCAATTCTTTTAGCTGCCATTGGTTTTTCTCCTGTTGTTATTTGAGGTTAGAAGTTTGAGGGTTTGAGGAATTCATCAAACCTCAAATCACAAACCTCAAACTACAGCGTCGATTACTCCACGATCGCGAGGATGTCGTCCTCGCTCATGATCATCAGCTCTTCGCCGTCGAGCTTGATTTCGGTGCCCGCGTAGGAGGCGAAGATGACTTCGTCGCCTTTCTTGACGTTGACGGGGGCGCGCTCGCCGGTGTCGAGACGCTTGCCTTCGCCGACGCTGAGGACCTTGCCGCGCGTGGGTTTTTCCTTGGCGGTGTCGGGGAGGACAATGCCGGACGGGGTTTTCGACTCGGCCTCGACGCGCTTGACGAGGATCTTGTCGCCGAGAGGACGCAACTTTGCCATGACGATTCTCTCCTTGCAGGGAACGTTGTTATTTGAGGTTTGATATTTGAGGTTTGCGGGCTTGGCATCAAACCCTCCAACAACAAACCTCAAACGACAATCCTTTCCAATTCATCCTTCATTCGTCGGCCAGCGCGACTCGTGATACCGCCGCAGGACGCGCGCCAGCGCGTCGAGGAGCAGGTTGAAATCGACCGGCTTGGCCAACACCGTGAACACGTGCATGCCGAGCGCTTCGTGCAGCAGGTGGTTCGTCAGTTGATTCGCGAGAAGGATGGCGGGCGGGGCCCGAAATCCCGACTTGTGCATCTCGCGCATCAACTTGATCACCTGCAGCCCGCCGAGCTGCGGCATTTGTTGATCGAGCACCGCCACGTGAACTGGCTGGTGCTCGATCAGCTCCAGCGCCTCGCGCCCGGATTTGGCCGAGAGGGTCTGAACGCCCTGCGGTTCGAGCAGGCCGCGAACGGTCTGGTGCCACCCCTCCTGCTCGTTGGCAAGAAGGACGGTCAGGCGGTTGTTGGTCTGCTGCGTCTGGACCATGGGCTGCGCGTGCAATAACAACGACCATGCCGGAGACGACGGATGCGTAAGTCGTTACAGATCATAGATTTGAGATTTCAGATTTGAGATTTAGTCCTGCCAAAGGAGGCCGGCTGATGCGGGCGGCTGCCAGTGTGGCAGCGGTCGCGGGCAAACGATATCGTGCGACGCTGGTCATTCTCAGGGAAGGAGTTTTCACGATGGCACGGTGGCTGGTTATTGCGGTGACGGTGGCCTCGCTTCCTTTCGCCGCGCCGCACGCGCGGGCGGCGGATTTCGCGTTCGATCTCGGCGTCGAGTACTCGCACCTCACGCTCGAAGGGTCGCAGAGCTTCGGCGAGCGCGACGGACTGCGCATCGAGCCGCGCTTCAGCGTCGGCCTCACCCAGGCCATGCCGCAGCTCCGCCTTGGCGTGGGCGTCGGCTTCTCCAGCTACTACCACCAGCTCGACAGCGACACGGTCATCACCATCGATCACGGCGATCACACCGACGTGATCTTCGCCGATCAGTGGGAATCGGTTTCGCTCATCGAGCCGGAGTTGCAGGTCTCGTTCCGTCAGACGTTCGGCCCGAGCGATCGCTGGTACGTCGAGCCGGGCGTCGGCGTCGGGGCGGCGGTCGCGAACTACTCCGTCTGGGACAACTTCTGGGGATGGAGCGACACGCACAACAGCGAGTGGGACACGACCTGGGAAGTCCGCCCGTTCCTCCGCATCGGCTACATGTGGGAGAACTGGGTCGCCGGATTCGAAACGTCGTACATGTGGGGCGGCAACCTCGATCTGACGGACCAGGTCCGCGGCGACGTCCGCGAGTTCTACGCGGGCGGGTATTTCGGCTACCACTGGTGACGGACATGCGAGCGCCGTGCGCGCATGGGAGGGCGAGGCTCCCGCCCAGCCGTTGGAATGGAAAAAATCCGGCCCGGCAGGAGCCTCGCTCTCCCAATCGTTCGCGCGTCAAATCGCGATCGCCGTTCCGCACTCGGGGCAGCGGTCTTTGCTCGCGCGCAAGTCGTAGCCGCACTTCGGACACAGCGGCACCTGTGGCAGCGCGGTCTCGGCGCGATAGCGCGGCCGCAGGAACAGCAGCACGATCGCCGGGCCGAACGCGAAGACCATCACGCTGCATCCCGCGACGATGCCGAGCATCGTCAGCAGTCCAACCAGGCATCCCGGGCGGCGGCTGACGATCAGGTGCGCGGGGATCACCGCCAGCAGCTCGGCGAGGCTGCCGGCGAAGAGGCAGGTCGTCAGCTTCGACATCGCGCGATAGCGCGGCAGGTCCCGCGTGCGGAAGAACAGCAGCACGCCCCACCCGATCCAGCTCAAGCCGATGAAGGCCCAGAAGGCGATGGTGATCCAGTCGTTGCTGTCGTTGACCTTGAACAGCTCGACCATCGCCAGCGAAAAGCCCAGCAGCAGCGCGGTCATCATCGTCCCCGCGACGAGAGCCGGCATGAGCAGCCGCCGCCGCCTGATTGGCCGGCAGAGCTGCATCGTCCCGGAGCCGAGGATGAACAGCGCCTGCGCGGCGAAGAAGATTCCCAGGCCGATCAGCGGCGCGACTTCGAATGACGCGATGGCCATCACGATGAAGAAGCCCAGCACCGCGACATAGAGGCCGAGCAAGACCCAGCGCAGCGTGAGCATGTCCGAGCGGAGCCAACGCCGGAACGAACCGGCGGGCGCGGGAGGTGGAACGACCTCGATGCTGCTCGCGGGAAGACGCACTGCCGATCATTATCGGCAAACGCCGGCGGATCAGAACGGCATGGGCTTGTCGAGCAGGTGAAATCTCAGCATCGCCAGGGCTATCTTTGCGCTGCGGTCGCGGATCATTTCGCGATCGCCGGTGAAGTGGAAGGTTCTGCTGCTCACCCGCGACTCCTGGTATCCGCCCTTACCCCGACCCCCTCCCGGAGCGACAGGGGGAATGGCCAAGGCGATGCAGACGGTTCCGACCGGTTTCGATGGTGTTCCACCGCTGGGCCCTGCGATTCCGGAGATCGACAGGGCGAAGTCGGATTTGGCGAGCCGGCGCGCGGCTCGCGCCATCGCCTCGACGACCGGTTCGCTCACCGCGCCGTGGACGTTGAGGATATTTTCCGAGACGCCCAGCCGATCGTGCTTCGCTTCGTTGGAATAGGTGACCCAGCCCTGCGCGAAGTAGTCGCTGCTGCCCGGGATGTCGGTGAACATCTTGGCGAGCAACCCGCCGGTGCAGGATTCGGCGGTGCAAATAGTCTTTCGCGCAGATGCAAGCGACGCGGCGAGTACCGACGGCAGCGTGTCGGCGTCCGCGCCGAAGATCAGATCACCCAAGGCGGCGCGACACGCATCGGTCGTCGAATCGAGCTGCTGTTGCGCTTCGTCGCGCGACGGTAAGCGAGCGTTGATGCGCAGCGAGACGATGCCGTTGGCGACCGTCGTGCCGACCGACGGATTGCGGTCGCGCTTCATCAAATCGCCCAGCTTTTCGGCGACCGACGATTCGCCCAGGCCGAACGTGTGAAGCGTGCGCGAGAGGATAACCGCCCCGCCGCCTTTGGCGCGGATGTGCGGCAGCACGTCGCGCTCGAACATGATCTTCATCTCCTTCGGCACGCCGGGCATGACGAAGATCTCGGATTTGAGATTTGAGATTCCAGATTTGACATGGATTCCCGCGGCGGTGCCGGCGGTGTTTTCGATCGTTTCGGCGCCGCGCGGGATCATCGCCTGGATGCGATTGGTCTGCGGCATGGCTCGCCCGAGCTTCTGAAAGAACGATTCGAGTCGCGCGAGCCATGCCTCGTTCAGCTCCAGCGGCACACCCATGACGGCGGCGAGCGCGTGGCGGGTGAGGTCATCCGCGGTCGGACCGATGCCGCCGGAGATGATCAGGAAATCCGCGTGCGCGGCGGCGAGACGGATGGCCGCTTCGATCGTTTCCTGCCGGTCGGCCACGATCGCGTCGGCGATGACTTCACAGCCGACGGCGGCGAGCTGCTGATCGATCCAGGCGGAGTTGGTATCGATGGTCTGCCCGAGCACCAGCTCGTCGCCGACTGAAAGGATGATCGCGTTCATGCGCTTTACTTAATCCGGATTGATCGTGAACAGCAGATGGTAGGTCAGCGTGTCGCTGGCCGGCAGCGTGAGCACCGTCACGATTTTGTCGTTGAACAGCTTCTGGTCCGACGGCGTTAGATTCGCCTGAGTGCCGGGCGGGAAGGTGATCAGTACCTGGCCGTGCGGCAGCTTCAACCTGGCCGATCCGTCTGCGAGGGCGACGGGATTGTCGGCTCTCGTCAGCAGCGGGATCTGTTCGACGAACGCGCCTTTGTGATCGACCGCGACGTCGATCGCATCGGTGTCGAAGGTGATCGTTTTGCCGCCCTGTTCCTTCTGCAATGCGTAACGCGCGATGACCTTGCCGATCGGGAGATCTTTGTTGCCGGGCATCGGCTGGATCACCTGGTCTGCGAAGATAAAGGTCGCCGGCATTTCAGTCGCTTCGCAAACCTGTTCCGCGCCATCGAAACGGGTGCCCCAAGCGGCGTCGGCGGTGCCGGTCTGCGATTGCAGGACCGCGCCACACTTCGGAAGCCAGATCAGATCGAGCCCGAGACGCTGCTGATCGGTGATGTGGTCGCCGCTGGAAAACGTCGCGTAGTATGTCGGCCGCCGAATGAATGTGAAGACGGCCTTCTTCCGCGAATCGACGCGCTGGTGCGTGAAGCTCTGCTTCGCGAGATACGGCAGCCGCTTGATCGCGTCATCGCGCTGCGCGTTCGTCGGATAGAACGGCTTGGCCTCGCGCTGGAGGAAGATGTACGGGCTATAGGGGCTGTTGCGCTCCTCGTCGTTGGGATGATCGAACTTGCCCCACGATTCGGCGAGCTGGCGCCGCATCTGGACGACCTCTTTCGCGTGCTCCTCCTTGCTCGTCGCGAACGCGCGGGCCGATGGCACGACCTCGGCGAGCGCGCCGTCCTCGCGACGGATCGCGGCGTGCTTCTGCCGCGTCTCGATCCCGCGGTTGATGGCGAACGTCGAGCCGTCCGGCTCGCGCAGCAGGTTGTAGCCGAGCCACTCGTTCCAGGGCCCTTCCATCTCGACGAACGCTTCGCCGACGGCGGTCCCCGCGAGATAGTGAAACGCCATCTCCGCGTTGGAGTGATACGTGTGCAGCGTGTAGCCGAAGTCCGGACCGTCGGCCTCGTAGAGGTAGCCGCACGGGCTCTGGAAATCGCGCTGCACGTCGGCGATGCGATGCTCGATGAGCTCCTTGATCTCCGCATCGTCGGGGAAGAGCGACAGGTATCCGCCCGCGCCGGCGAAGACGTTGGTGTATTGATTCGTGTAGCGCTTGCCGTGCTCGTACAGGTCCTTCATCGTCAGGGTCGCGATGATGGCCTTGCGATCGGCGGCGATGACACGCTTGTGCAGCGCGTCATCGATCCGCGCGGCGTCGCCCGCTTCCTTGAGGAGAATCAGCGTTTCCGCCATGAACTTGGTGGCGAACGCGGTGGCGGGCAGGTTCCACTGCTTCGGCCCGTACTCGCTGAAGCGGCCGTCGTCGTTCTGCATGTCGCACCAGCGCGCCAGCATCGCCTCGAGGCGATCGCGCACGTCCGCCGAAGCGAAGTACGGGTTCCACGGCCGCTTCGTGCAATACATGTACGCCAGCGTCAGGTGGCTCTCCATCACCCGCGCGTTGTACGGCTTGTTGTCCTTCTCGTTGCGCCAGAAGCGTTTGGCGATGAAGCCGCGATCGGGCCCCTCTTCCACAATCGCATTGGCCACCTCGTGGAAGCGCGCGAGGTAGTACGGCAGATCGAGCTCGTCATCGGAAAAACCTGCGGGCTTGATCTTGGACCAGTCGACCGGCGGGACGGGCTTCCACTTTTCCGCGCCGACGGAAAGAGATGTCATTGAGAGGATGACGATCGCGATGACGAAGGTCCGCGTCATGGGGCGAGCATTGTACACGCCGCATCTTTCGTAGCATGGCCGTCTCGGCCATGCATTTTCCCGTGGGGAGACGGCATGGGCGAGACGCCCATGCTACGTTGCAGAGCGAACGATCCCTGCGTCACGACGTCGGCGTCGGTCCGAGGATGCCCTCGATGTTCGCGATCACGCCGTCGAGGCGCTGCCGCTGCCCCGGCGAGAGCTGCTGGCGGCCGTAGCGGATGCGATAGAAGACTTCCGTGAGTCGGCGGACGGCGTGATAGACCTCGGCGGGCAGGAAGGCGAGCGAATCGGTGAACTCCATCGGCGTGAGGTGCGCCGGCCGCGCCATGCCGCGGCGCTCGAGGAGCTGGAGCAGCTCATCGTAGAAGCCGAGCTGGCGGGCTAGTCGCAGCCGCTCATCGGTCGGCAGCGTGTCGATGCCGATGCGGGCGGCGCGGCGCCACATCCGCCAGCGCTCCCACGCGAACCACCCGATCGATCCGATCAGCGCGACCACCGCCAGCGCGATAAGGATGGTCAAAAGCCCCGACGAGATCGCCCAGTTCTCCGCGCGCAAAAAGTCCGGCAGCGTGTTGAGGCGCTGCGTGGAGTTCAGCGCGGTGTTGGTCAGATGGTTCTCGAGGCTCTGTACCAGGCTGTCGCGCGTGCCGCGGTCGTAGGCGATGACGTTCGTCGCCCAGGTGTGCTCGAGATAGTCGAAGACGTTGCGCACGCGCGACCATACGGTGACGACGCGCTGGCGCTGATCTTCCCGGCCGCTGGTCGGATCAAACCGCACCCACACCGGCTCGTCCGCCGCCCCACCGCGCACTTCCACCCACGCGTGCGCCTGGCTCTGCTCGACGCGGTAGAAGCCGTTGAGATTGTTGAAATCATCACAGCGGAAGCCGATCACCATCCGCGCCGGGATGCCCAGGCTCTGGCACATGAGCGTCATCGCGCCGGCGAAGTACTCGCAGTGTCCGCGCTTGAGGTCGTAGAGGAAGGCGACCATCGGGTCCTGGCCCTCGATGCGTTTGGCGTCGGTGAGGTCGAGCGTGTAGGTGAAGGTGGTGCGCAGGTGCGTCTCGATGTTGCGCGCGATCTCTTCGTCATAAGGCGTCTGCGGATCGAAGCGGTCGATGAACGTTTCGCCGCGGTCTTCCGCCTCCGCCTGCGCCTTGCTGCGGAGCGCCGGCAGCGCCTGCTCGCGAAGCTGCACGAGCGGGACGTGGTTGGGCCCGTAGCCGCTGACCTTCGGATCGCGCACGTATTCGGCGATCCTGGGATCAATGACGGAGGTCGGCCGCGACGTCGGCATGGTCGCCGCGGGGCCCCAGCGGGGCCAGGGACGCATCATCCACCCGTCACCGCGGCGCACGCGAACGTAATGCGAGACTCCGGTCGAGGTGACCTCGTAGTTCAGCGGCGACGTGATCCCCTCCGCCGCCTGCATCGAATCGTCCGCAAGCGAGAAACGCAGGCTCATGTGGCGGACGGGCTTGAGGCTGATCGGTCCGGCGATGGCGAACATCACGCTGCTGCCGGTCGGCTGCAGATCGATCTCCTGCCGCCATACGTCCGGTGGCGTAGTCGCCTGCGGCACCAGCTCGTGATCTTCGCCGTCGTGGTCAACGTTGATATCCGCGCCGGGCGGAAGCATGCGCGTCCACTGGTATGGCGCGCGGACCCATCGGCCGAAGGTGTTGTTGCCGTTGTAGTAGTCCAGCGTCAGGCCGCGGAGGTAGATCGCCTCGGTGCCGTTGACCGGCTGATCGTTGTGCCAGACTTTGAGATGCGCGACCAGCTCGTTGTTCTGTGTAATGCGCGCGACGGACTGGAAGTTCACCTGTTCGCTGAAGCCGGTGAGCGCGCGGCTGGGCTTGTACTGCAGCGGGCCCAGGAGATTCGCGCCCGTCCCGCGCGGGAAAAAGAGGAAGACCATCACCGCCATGACGACGGCGGAGGAAGAGATCAGGCCAGTGAGCCGGCGCATCGAGCTGGAGAGGTATCGCTGGTCCTGTCGCAGCGTCGCGGGATTCGGCTCGACCTCCGGCAACGCGATCGCCTTGCGCGCCTCCTCGCTCTCGACCTTCAGGTGAAAGAGCAGGCAGACGTAGAGCGAGAGAAACAGGTAGCCGATGAACATCAGCCCGAAGAGCAGGCTCGCGGTGTTGATGGCGGCGGCGACCATCAGCAGCAGGCTGAGGATGATGAGCTGAGCGAAGTCGCGATTGGCGCGCTGCTCGTAGAGCTTGACGAGCTGCAGCAGCACCAGGAACTGCCCGATGATCAGGATCGGCGTGGTCGCCGAGTGAAGGACCAGGTCGAAGATGTAGATGAACGCGATAATGGTGACGATGCTGGCGAGGAAGCGCGGCATCGGCGTGAAGCGGCCGGTCTTCACCAGCCAGGCGTTGAGCAGAATGCCCCCCGCCGACAACACCCACACCCCCGGCCAGGAAGCCGCCAGCGCGAAGCCCGTCATGCCCAGCAGCAGCAGCAGGTACAGCGCGGGTTTGAATTGGCGGATGTCGTACATGTCGGCTTCAGTTTTGTTGCAGCATCATAGGCTCTTGATCCGCCGGCATGCACCGGTCGAAGTGGACGCTGTCGGGAAATCGGAACCAGCGGTGCGACGCGTCTTCCTTGGCCGAAACGACCACCAGACCGCTGCGGACGGCATCGCTCAATCCCAGGTGTACATCGCGCGGCGTGATGAGGACCGGCGTGGCGCCGGATTCGACGGCGCTTCGACTTTCATCCAACAGGCTCTGAGCATCGTGCTGCGTGTTCAGCGGCAGCCGAGCCAGCACCGCGAGCAGATCACGCCGGTGGCGCTTGCCGCGCGCGGGGGCGACCAGATTGAAGCCGTCCGACCGGACGAGCAATCCGACGGAGAGGCCCGATTCCAGCGCGTGGCTCGCCAGCGACGCCGCCATCGCGATGCCGCGCTCGATGTTCGCGTGCGCTTCGACGCTGCGCTGGTTCGGATCGATGAAAGTGTCAATGAGGATAGCCATCCTCGGCGGAGAGACCTGCGTCATCTCCTTCGAGACCAGCACGCCGGTCCGCGCGCTTCGCCGCCAGTAGATCCAGCGCGGGTTCTCGCCCGCGCGGTGTTCCTTGACGCCGTAAAACTCATCCTGTCCGCCGCGCCGCGGCCGCATCGTCGCGCCGGCGGTATCCGATGATCGGCACAGCGACAGCAGCTTCGCGTCGACCTGCCCGAGCGCCGGGTAAACGAGCATCAGGTCCTTCTGCTGCCGCTCGACCGCGCGCTTGATGAAGCCGAACGGAAAACTCGTCGCGAGCTGGAAGCGGTTCATCTCGTGCAACCCGCGCCGCTTGGGCATCACCTCGATCGGCACGACGGCGGTGTGATGCGCCGCGGCATGGAGGAGATAGCTCTGCGGCTGCCGCGTGAACGCCTCGGCGCCGTCCAACTCGGCAAGCGAAACCGAAAGGCTCGGCCAGAATCGCTTCTCGTTGGTGAACTCGTACGTCACCGTCGTCGGCTGCCCGACGACAGCCAGCTCCGGCAGCACGCGATGAAGGTGCAGTCGCTTGAGAACGACCCGGCTGATAAATCCGCTGACGAGCAGGATCCCGATCATCAAGCCGAACACGCCGAACAGCAGCGACGCCTGCGAGTTCATCGCCGCCAGGCCCATGAACATCATCATCGAGCAGTAGACGAGTCCCGTGATGCTGAAGTCGAGCGACGGCTTGCGGTGCATCACCGTCGCGGTGGCGGGATTGCGGACGGGGATGGGACGGGGTCTTCGCATAAACACGTGGATGGTAGATAGTCGATGGTAGTCGTGACCTCACCATCCACTATCCACCATCTACTATCCACGCATTCTCTTCACCTCACCTCGGCGCCGGCACCTGATCGAGCACGGCTTGCAGCACGCGCGCGGTCGCGTTGGCGTCGCCGTTGTGCAGGTACGTCTTGCTCACCACGCGGTGCGCGCAGACGGGGATGAAGAGCATCTTCACGTCGTCCGGCGTGGCGAAGTCGCGGCCGTTCAGTACCGCCGACGCCTGCACCGCCTGCGTCAGCGCCAGCGCGCCGCGCGGCGACACGCCCAGGTGCAACTGCTCGTCGTGACGCGTCGCTTCCACTAAATCCAAAATGTAATCGACGATCGCCGGATCAAGCTTCACGTTCGGCACGAGGTCCTGAAGCTCGACCACCTCCGCGCCTGTCATCACCGGCTTGAGCTGATCAAGCGCGTTTCGTCCCGGCTGCGTCGTCAGAATTCGATGCTCGCTCGATCGCTCCGGATATCCCACGGCGATGCGGAGGATAAACCGGTCGAGCTGGTTCTCCGGCAGGTAGTACGTGCCCTCGAACTCGAAGGGGTTCTGCGTCGCGACGACCATGAACGGACGCTCGAGCGGCATCGTCGTGTTCTCGACGCTCACCTGCTCTTCGCTCATCGCCTCGAGCAATGCCGACTGCGTTCGCGGCGTCGTCCGATTAATTTCGTCCGCAAGCACGACGTTGGCAAAAACCGGCCCCGGCTTGAAGTCGAACTTCTGCGTCTGCGTATTGAAGATGGAAACGCCCAGCACGTCGCTGGGCAGCAGATCGGGCGTGAGCTGGATGCGGCTGAACTTGCAGTCGATGGATTTGGCGAGCGACTTGGCGAGCACCGTCTTGCCGACGCCGGGAACGTCTTCGATCAGCACGTGTCCGCGCGCCAGCATCCCGATGAGCAGGAGGTCGACCGCCTTGGAGTGACCGAGGAAAACGTTGCGGATGTTGTCCCGCAGCCTGTCGATCTTCAGATTCGCCACGCACCACCCGGTCTTGTCTGCTGCTGCATTACACTCCGATGAACGCCTTCCCTGGCATTTGTTTTTGCGGCGGTCATTTTAGCCGTCGCGAGGGGAATGTACACCGATGCAAAAGATGTGACCGATGCGGCAAAGCCGCTCATTCGCGGGAAAAGAGCGTGTTGTCGCGCGGGCCGAAGAAGCCGAGATTGTAGAAGCTGTTGTCGCCGCCGTAGACGTTCGAGCTCGCTCCCGTGTAGGTCCACTCGAAGCGCTCGGCCGTGATGTGACCGTCCGCCCAACCAATGTTCGCGCGGCGTGAGTGGCGGAAGTGAATGCTCGGCGTGCTGTTCTGCGGCGTGCCGGACATGAAAAACTGCGGCGGCTCGATGAAGGAATACTCGATGATCTCGCGCGGGCCAGTCGAGATCGCCGCGTCCGCGAATGCGATCTTCTCCGACGGCCGGCGGATCATGTTCTGCTTCGCCGGGACATTCACGAACATTTTCTCGTACTGCGTCAGCGTCAGCGTCATCGCCGTTGCGGACTGATCGAACGTGCTCGTGCCGATGTAATACTGGTTGTACCCGTACCCGCCGCAGCTTTTTTCGAAGCCGTTGGAGGTGCTCGGCTCGAACGACGGGCACTGCTTGATCGCGCTGGTCTGCAGATACCGCTTGAGCACCGAGCCGGCGAAATCGAACGGGCCGGAGGCGCCCGCGCGCGTCCCGTGCCAGCGGTTATTGTTCTTCGAGGAGATGTTCAGCGAAGCCGGCGGCCAGTAGCCGCGGTTCTCCTGGATGTACGCCGTGCAGGCGATGAGCAACTGCCGGACGTTCGAGGCGCACTGCGCCTGCGCGGCCTGCTTGCGCGCCGACGACAACGTCGGCAGCAGGATGCCGAGCAGGATCGCGATGATCCCGATCACCACCAGAAGTTCGATTAACGTGAAGGCGCGCGGTCGCCGGAGCATGACGATCACCTTCGTCGAGCGAGAAGCAGCACAAACGCCCCGGCCGGCGCGATCAGCGCCGGCTCGGGGTTGTTGGTTCCGTTGATGACGGCGACCGAATCGACGTCCGCCCCGCCGATGCCCGCGCCGGTCGGGTCGAAGATCGGCCGGCCGTAGGCGTCGGAGGATGAGCCGTCGCCGACGATGTCGATCAGGCGAACGTAATGGATGAGCGAGAGATTGACCTGCCCGCTGGTGACGAGCGGGTTGTTCACCAGCTTGTTCAGATCGAACGCGTCGCCGCCCGCGGCGGCCGGGTCGAACGGGTCGATCGTGTTCTCGTCCACGTTCGCGTAGACCGCGTGTACGCCGGCGATGCAGTAGGTCTTGTCCGGATCGATCGTGCCGAACGGACCGACGGCGGCGAGGGTCGAGGAGTAGACCGGAAATCGCGCGAAATCCGAGCCGTTGCTCGAGACTTCGACGAACATGAACTCCGCGAAGCTCTTGTGCGGATCGTCGTTCTGATAGAAGGCATTCTCCGAGACGATGAAGTCCTCGCCGGGGCCGTTGAAGATGACGCGGTGGCTGTCGCCGTCGTTGAAGCCGAGCGTGAGCGAGCCGCCGTTGCCGAGGTTGTAGGTGTCGATCGAGGCGGAGCTCGATCCGCCGCCGCGGGGACCGCCCAGCGCCAGCGTCGGATCGGTGAAACCCGCTTGCTGCTGCGTTCCGGCCGTGCGGTCGATGACTTGCGTCGCGTAGAAGTGATCGGCGCGAGCCGTCGCGGACAGAAACCCGCTCGCGGCGAGTGCAAGCAATGCTGCAATCTGAAATCTGAAATCTGAGATCTCAGATCTCAGATTTCGCTTCCGTCGTAGCAGCGCAACGATCGCACCTGCTCCGACGATCGCGACCGACGCGGGTTCAGGGATCGGCGTGATCGAGAAGATCGACCCGTCGTCGCTGAACACCGCGTTCACGTAGAGCTTTCCGCTCCCGCTGTTCGGCTCGAAACCGCTGCCGACGTAATCCAGGTTGGTGATGAACGGGAAGCCGGTGAACGCGGAGCCGAACTGCTGCGCGGTCGTGGTGCCGTGCGGGATGAGCGTGATGGTGGAGTTGGTGGTGACGAAGGCGTCCCCCTCGGTGTCGAGGGCGACGTCGTAAGCGTCGGAGCCGCCGCCGGCCGCGAGGTCGATCGTAGAAAGAGGATTTAACGCGCTGTCGAAGCGGAGAAGCTTTCCCGGATTGTTCACGAAGCTGGGGTCGTTCGTGTCCGTCAGCAGCATCGTTCCCGCGCTGTCGAACGCGATTCCCCCGAGGAACCCGGTGCCCAGGTTCGACAGGGTCGCTGAAGCGGAGCCGCCGCTGACGATGTAGACCGCGCCCGTTCCCGGGTTGTTTGCCGCGGCGACGTAGATGGTCGAGCCCTTGAGCGCGATCCCGCCCGCGTTGGGGATGCTTCCGATCGGCGCCAGCGACGACATCGCGCCGCTGCTGACGGTCCCGCGATAAACCGTGTCGTTGTTGAAATTCTCGCTGAACAGCAGCATGTCGTTGTCGGCGAAGGTGAGATCGCCCCACGCGTGGAAGGTCGGATCGGTGAACGTCCGGAGCGGCGACGCCGCCGCCTGCGCGGCGGCGGCGTTGGCGTAAACCTTCACGGTCGCCCCGCCGGCGGCGAAGTTGGCGGTCGCGACCGCGACCTTCCCGTCGGGCGCGACGGCGAACGCGTCGCCGGCGAACGATTCGCCCGTGCGCGTATACCCGGCCGGTGGGATCCAGGCGGCTTGTGAAATGGAAACGAGGCAGAACCCAATGACGACGACAGAAATGCGTGCGAGCCGAAGTTGCATCGGCCGCTCCTTCCTCCGCTCGAGTTCGCTTTTCATGCCGATTCGCGCGGCGCGGAAAAGCTCGAGGCGGAAACGAAAAACCCTCGGCCTCGCGGTCCCGAAGCAATCGGGAAGGAAAGGCCGAGGGGAAGCAGCGATGCAAAAACGGGCCGGGTCACCGCGCGTCAGAGCGCGACGACCTCAAAAAACCCGCGGGTGCTCGATGTCATCCCGGCCGTCCCGTTCGCGAGGACGAATCGGAAAAATGGACCCGACAAAGTCGTCGAGTCGCACCCTTGGGAGCAGGCCGGTCTTCTGGCTTAGGACGATTTCCGCTCGACCTTCCCGCCTCGCCTGGCATCGCGCGAAGCAGTGGTCCGAATTGAGCCGAAACCACAAACGTCCATCACAGCGGCGCGTCCGCGGCGGAATTTCACCGCCTTCCACGTGGAGCGATCATCCGGACCACTCCACCGGCTTCTGCGAGCCGCCTGCTCAGGGCGCACGCAAACGTAACGTGCGATCCCGTGATTTCAAGAGTTTGTTTTGCGCGTGCGATTACTTTTTCGGCGCCGCGCTGATGAGGGAAAGACAGGCGACATCACCCTGCGCATCGCCGTGGGCGTCTTTCAGCCAGCAGAACGCGCGCGGCGGCTCGTCCGCCTTGAGCATCAACGTCGTCTTGACCTGCTGATTGGTCATCGGCGCCGTGTGCCGGTAATCGAGCGATACCCGGTAGAACCCGTCAGTCGAGACGTGGGTGTCTCCCGACAATGCCGTGATCGCGCCCTCGATACCGGCGGAACAATGAAAATCGTAACCGGGCACTGCAAGCGTCTCGATCGACTCGATCACCCTCGCGCCGGCGGGAATGCCGGGCGACTTCTCGTCGAACGTCTTGCCGACGTCGACACGCTGGACGCGCACTGTCACCGGTGGCGCGGCGGGCTTGGTCGTCGATCGGGTCGTCGGCGCGTTGGCGGACAGGGCGGACGCGAGGATCAGGAGCAATCGCAGCATGGCCGGCGCCTCCGTGTGTCTGGCGGCGATTTTCCGTCAGATGATGCGCCGGTACAAGCGAACCGCGAACGCCGCCAGCACGAGCGCCGCCGCCCCCGTCCATGCCGCGTCCGGCAGCGGGATGAACACGGCGCTGATGTCGCTCGTCAGCGCGCCGGCGTCGAAAGCGAACAGGCGATAGCTGAACTTCGCGTCCCGCTCATCGAGCAGCGACCACGGCACCGTGAAATCGAGCGTCTGCCCGTCGAGCGCGAATTTGACGGCGCCGCGCTCACGTCCCCACCCCTCGGCGTGCGGGAAATCGTTGCCGTCGGGATTGAGCGAATCGCGAATCGGAATGTCCTGATCGAATCGAATCTCGGGCCCGCGGATCACCGCGATGTCCGGGCCCATGAACGGGTCGTCCGCCGCGTTCGGCGTCGAGTCGTACCAGTACTGGAACGAATCGAGCGGGTTGCCGAAGCCATCCACCCGATCAAAATCAGGCGGGCGGTTGAACGTCACGCTGAAGTGAACCGCTCGATCCGCCGACGACGATGCCGCCGACTGCGAGAGGATCACGAACTCCGCTTCGGCCGATTGTGACGATGAGAGAACCGCGATCAGAACGACCGACGCAAGGCGGAACAACTGCCTTCCCGATGACATGGACGCACGCTTTCAAACGGACAGCGCGACTGTGCGAAACAACAGTGCGTCATAATACCTTGCCGCTGCATCCGCGCGGCCGTACAAACTGGGCTCGCGCCAACACATCCATCGGAGGCACTTTGACGCAGACCCGCGCGGCGATTGTCGTAACGTTTTGTTGCTCGATGCTGCTACTTGTCGCCAAGACTCAAGCGGCGACGGAGCAAAACCTGATCGTCAATGGCGAGGCGGAAGGTCCATCGTCCGCCGACAGACTTCCGCCGCACTGGTCTCCGATGATTGTGTCGACCGCCGCGTCCTTCGCGACCGACGAAAGCGAAAAGCACGGCGGGCGATCGAGCATCCGCATCACCGCTCCCGAGCCGACGCGCTCGTACGCGCGCAGCGAGATCATCCCCGTCGCGCCGGGCGAGACGATTCATGGCGCCGCGTGGGTGAAGGTCAAGGACGTCGATCTGAAGGAGGGCCTCAGTCACGTCATCATGATCGCGGAGTTCACCGACGCGAAGGACGCGAACCAGACGGTGCTCAAATTCGACGTCGCCAAGATCCCCGAGGCGAGCAAAGGCTGGACGAAGATCGAAGGCAGCGTGAAGGTGCCGGAGCTGATGGCGAACCTGCGCGTTCGCGTCGGCTTCTCCTACTGCCACGGCACGTGCTGGTGGGATGACATGCGCGTCTGGACCGATTCTCCGCTCGCCTGCCGGATCGATCTCGCCGAAGCGCGCCTTACGCCGGCGATGAAGACCCTTCCCGTGCTGGTGCTCAATCGCAACGGGGGCCGCGAGACATTGAACCTCGCGGTCGAGCTGAACAAATCGTCGGCCAGCGATCGCGTGAAGCTCACCGGCGAGCCGACGCAGCGCATCGACGTGCCGATCGCGATGCCCAAGCCGGGGAAGGTGAAGGCGACCGCGACGATCGCGCGCGACGCCAAGGCGAAGCCGATCTTCACCGAAGACCGTAACGCGCTGATGCCTCCGCCGATGGTGCTCTATCCGCCGGTACCGACGCACTGGGCCGTGGAGGACGGCAAGCCGCACCTGGAGTGCAAGGTCGATCTGGCGACGACGGATCAGCAGCGTGCAGGCGCGGTGATCCGCGCGGAAGTGCGCGACGGGTCCGGCAAGGCGATCGCGGCGTGGATGAGCGATCGCGCCAAGGGCGTTGCCGACGGCGTGACCGACTTCGCCTTCGACGTCCCGCAAATTCCGGAAGGCGACTACAAGCTCGTCGTCTCGCTGCAGTCGCCAAGCGGCTCGCCGCTCAGCGTCGAGCGCACCTACAGCGTCATCCCCCGCCGCCGCGCGAAGGTGACGATCAACTCCGCCGGCTACTGTGAATACGACGGCAAGGCGATCTTCCCCCTGGGTATCTTCAACGGCGGGAAGTTCAAGGAGCAGGGCGACGCCGGCTTTACCGTCACGCACACCTACAACGCGTCGCGCATCAGCAACAACCAGCGTCCCGAGGACGCCGAGGCCGAGCGCTGGCTCAACGAATCCGACGCCAACGGCATGAAGCTGATGCTGATGGTCCCGATGAAGCACGTCTTCGCCGGCGACTGGGATGCGGTCCGCCGCCGCGTGCGACTCTTCCGCAATCATCCCGGCCTGCTGTGCTGGGACGAGGAGGAAGGTTTCGCGCGCGGCGATTTCAAGCCCGACACGCTGAAAACACTCCGGCAGATCATCAGCGAGGAGGACCCGAATCATCCCTTCATGGTCGGCGATCCGAAGGAGATCGTCAGCCACATCAAGGACCGTTCCAACTTCTTCCCGCTGGATGAAATGGACATGGGAATGTGGTGGTGGTACCCGTTCCCGCTTCAAGCGCGCGCGGCGGACGCGCTCGAAGGCGAAGAAGCGAGCAAGGGCGACGTGCTCGATCTGCCGGTGTTTTTGACCCGCGCGAACACGACCAAACCGATCTGGCTAGGCGTCCAGGCGTACAAGAAGAACGACAAATCCCGCTACCCCACGTCGGAAGAATACCGCTCGCAGGCGTACCTCGGTGTCATCCACGGCGCGCGGGGCTTGATGTGGTACGGCGGCTCGGTCACCGGCGGGATCTTCGTCGAAAAAGCCACGCCGCAGGAGACGCACTGGGACGATCTGAAAAAACTCGCGCGCGAGCTGCACGATCTGAGCGGCGTCTTCATGGCGCCGACCGTCGAGACGCCCAAGGCGTCGCCGGAGACCCTGCCGGTGGACGTGTGCATCAAGCAATCCGGCCCGCGGCTGGTGATGATCGCCGCGAGTCGCAGCACGAAAGACGCCGAGGTGAGGATCGCATCTCCGCGGATCAAAACGGGCGGGGTAAAGGTGCTCTCGGAGAATCGCGACCTCCGCGCCGCGGAAGGATCGATCGCCGATCACTTCGCCCCCCTGGCCGTACACGTGTACGAGCTGACGCGATGATATAGCCCGCCGTTCACGGCGGGGTGTTTGCGGAACGCGTAAAACGAAATGCCCCGCCGCGAGCGGCGGGCGATGTCTCATTTCTTCTTCGGCGCGAACGCCAGTACGTTCACCGGCGTGGTCCCGCGGCCCTGCCCGTCGCCGTACTGGATGGCCATCGTCACCAGTTGCTTCGCCTGATCGATCGCATCGACCAGCGACAGACGATTGGCCAATCCGGCGGTGATCGCCGCGCTGAAAGCGCAGCCGCTCCCGTGCGTCTTGTCCTTCGGCTGACTCGGCGCGGCGAACTCCAGGAACTCTCGCCCGTCGAAGAACAGATCGACGTGCTGATTGTCCTGCTCGATCGCCTTGATGACGACCGCCTTGGCCCCCATGTCGATCAGCCGTCGCGACGCGTCCTTGGCGACGGAAATCGTCGGCTCGATCTTCTCAACCCCGCTGAGCAACGCGGTCTCGCGCAGGTTCGGCGTGATGACGGTCGCCAGCGGAAACAGCCGCTTGATCATCGCGTTGACCGCATCGTCCTTGAGCAGCTTGTCCCCGCTCTTGGCCCGCATGACCGGATCGCACACGTACGGCTGAAGCTTGTTGCGCGTGATGCAGTCTTCGACCGCTTCGATCGTCGCGACCGAGCCGAGCATGCCGCTCTTGGTCGCATCGACCGAGATGTCGCCCGCCGCGGCATCGATCTGCTTGCGGACCAGCTCCGCATCGATCTCGACGAAGTCTTTGACGCCGAGCGTGTTCTGCGCCGTGACGGCGGTGATCGCGCTCATGCCGTAGACGCCGAGCACGGTGAACGTCTTGAGATCCGCCTGAACGCCCGCGCCGCCGGAGGAGTCTGAGCCGGCGATGGTGAGTGCGGTTTTCATATGAGTGCGCGTGAATCTAGCGGGCATTGGCGATCGCGGCAAATCATGACTCCGCCGCCGAGGCCGACCAGATGTCGGCGGCGCCGGCGACTTTTTGCCTTCGGCGCGCGATCTCGACTATCTCTCATGGACCAATGACCTCACCTCCGCCTCCGTCGGGCCACATCGCGCGCAACGCGCGGCTCGGCATCGTCCTCTTCGTCGTCTACGTCATCATCTACGCCGGCTTCGTCGCGCTGGCGGCCTTCGCGCCGTCGGTGATGGCCAGAGAAATCGCCGGCGTCAACGTCGCCATCGTCTACGGCCTGGCGCTCATCGTCCTCGCGCTGGTTCTCGCGATCGTCTACATGCTGCTGTGCCGCGACGATGCGGATCGCGCGGAGGACGTCGCGCGATGACCTATCACGCCTCCTCGATCGCCGTCGCCGTCTTCGTTTTCTTCGTCGGCATCGTGCTCGGCATCAGCTTCTACCTGGGCTCGCGCGCCAGGAGCGCCAAAGGCTACTTCGCCGCACACGGACAGATCGGCTGGTTCGTCAACGGCGTCGCCTTCGCCGGCGATTACCTCTCCGCCGCATCATTCCTCGGCATCTGCGGGATGATCGCGTTCTACGGGTACGACGGCTTCCTCTACTCCATCGGCTACCTCGCCGGCTGGATCGTCGCGCTGTTCGTCATCGCCGAGCCGATCAAGCGGCTGGGCAAGTACACGTTCGCCGACGCGCTCAACGCGAAGTTCAACAGCCGCGGCATCCAGGTCGCCGCCGCCATCAGCACGCTGGTTGTCAGCGTCTTCTATCTGATCCCGCAGATGGTCGGCGCCGGCGCGCTCTGCACGCCGCTGCTCGGGCTGCCGCACTGGGCCGGCGTGGTGATCGTCGGCGTGGTCGTGCTGATGATCGTCGTCACCGCCGGCATGGTCAGCACGACCTGGGTGCAGTTCATCAAGGGATCGCTGCTGGTGATTTTCTGCGCGATCCTGACCGTCGCGATTCTCGCGCGGGGATTTCGCGTGACCGCCGATCGGGCGAGCATCAAACCCGTCGCCGCGACGCAACCGAGTGACATCCCCTTCGGCGGGCAAGTCGTCAGCATCGGCAATGGCGACAACGCCGTCGGCGCCAGCACCGGCCCGCTCGGTCCCGTGCAGTTTCTTCAGAAGATCAACGACGTTCGCGTCGTGCAGTGGACCGCGAAAGCGGACGCCGCGCATCCCGGCACCACTCTCTACACGCCGGTCGAGAAGCAGGCGCGCGAGTACATGCTGCCCGGCGGATCATCGACGTTCAAAGGCGTCCGCTCGCCGAAGCTGACGGACAAGCTCGACTTCATTTCGCTGATGATCGCGCTCTTCGCCGGCACCGCGTCGCTCCCGCATATCCTGATCCGCTACTACACGGTGAAAGACGCGGTGTCGGCGCGAAAGAGCACCGTCGTCGGCATCGCCAGCATCGGCTTCTTCTACATCCTGACGCTGTTTCTCGGCCTGGGCGCGATGACCAGCGGCCGGCTCGATCCGACCCCCGCCGGCAGCAACATGGCCGCCCCGCTGCTGGCCAAAACCTTCGGGGAGCTGCCCTTCGCGCTGATCTCCGCCATCGCCTTCACCACCGTCCTCGGCACCGTCTCCGGCCTGATCATGGCCGCCAGCGGCGCGGTCGCGCACGACCTGATGGAGAACGTCTTCAAGCATCACCCCAACGAGAATGCCAAGGTCGGCGCCGCCAAGTGGACGGCGCTGTGCGTCGGCATCGTCGCCATGGCGCTGGGCACGCTCTTCAAGGATTTCAACGTGACGTTCCTGGTCGGCTGGGCCTTCAACGTCGCCGCCAGCGCCAACCTGCCCGCGCTGGTGATGCTCCTCTTCTGGAAGCGCACGACCAAGTCCGGCATCACCGCCGCGATCTGGGTCGGCATGCTCTCGTCGCTCGCGTGGCTGCTGCTGAGCGGTCCGGCGTACGTGAACATCTACAAGCTCGACGCGACGCGCGCGATCGCGCCGTTCAGCCAGCCGGGGCTCGTCACCATCCCGCTCGGGTTCATCGTGCTGGTCATTGTGTCGCTGATGACGCGCGAGCACGCAAAGCCGCATTGACGTTGGGAGGGCGAGGCTCCTGCCGAGCCGCTTCCGCGCCCGTCGCACAATCGGCTCGGCAAGAACCTCGCCCTCCCAAGTCACTTCCCGCAGAAGTCGACGAGCCGCGCGATCTCGCTGCGCAGGTCCTTGCGGTGCACGACGAAATCCACGAACCCGTGCTCCTGCAAAAACTCGCTGCGCTGAAAGCCTTCGGGCAGCTCGACCTTGATCGTGTTCCAGATCGTCCGCGGACCGGCGAAGCCGATCAGCGCCTTGGGCTCGGCGACGATGAAGTCGCCGAGCATCGCGAACGACGCCGTCACGCCGCCGGTCGTCGGGTCCGCCAGCAGCGAGATGAACAACCCGCCCCCGTCATCCAGCCGCGCCAGCGCCGCCGACGTCTTGGCCATCTGCATCAGTGACAGCGTCGATTCCTGCATCCGCGCGCCGCCCGAGCAGCTCACGATCAGCAGCGGGAGCGAGTCCTTCGCCGCCGCTTCGATCGTGAGCGTGATCTTCTCGCCGACGACGGAGCCCATCGACCCCATCATGAATTCGGGATCCATCACGGCCATC
>JAICTV010000214.1 GCA_025936175.1 Phycisphaerae bacterium | reverse complement strand
GCGACGCGGCGCATCAGCTTGAGCTTCGCCGCGACCCGGCCCGGCAGGCGCAGCGGCGGGAGGTCGTTGTTGAGCCGAGCGACGCCCCGCGAGCTCAGCGTCCGCTGCAGCGCCTGCACCGGATAATCGAACGTCCGCCCGCCGTCATGCGACCAGAGATATTTGAGACGCTTGCGGGCCACTGGCTGACGCGAAATCGTATCCGCGGCGCGGGCGCGGTACCATCGCCGCAGTATGCGGCTCGCAGCGCTCTCTCTCACGTTGCTCATGACGTCGCTGGCATCGCTCGCCATCGCGGCCGAGCCGGACCGGTCATCGCCCAAGGCGGCGGCGAAAGCGCTCTTCAACGCCGTCAGCGCCAACGATCGCGATGCGATCCGCGCCTGCCTCTTCGCCGCCGATGCGCGGCAGTCGGAGCTGGCGACGGCGATGGCGGACCTGATCGTCAACGGCCGCCGCCTCGGTGACGCCGCACGCGAACGCTTCGGAAAGGCCGGCGACCCGATCGGCCGCGGGATGCTCGATCCGTCTGATCTCGCCAAGATCGACGCCGCCGCCGTCACCGAGAACGGCGACGCCGCGACGTTGTTCATTCCGGGCCAGCAGCGGCCGATGACCTTCCGCAAACAGGACGGCCAGTGGCGGCTGTCGATCTCGGACTTCGGCGGCGCGGCGCCGGAAACAATAGACAAGCAGATCAAGCTCGTCCGCCTCATGGCCGACGCCATGGACACGTCCGCAAGAGAAGTGGCGGCGGGGCAGTACAAGACGGTGGACGAAGCGGTGCTGGCGATCCAGCAGCGATTGCACGCGGTGATGCTGACGGTGTCGCATCCGGCGACGACCCGCGCCGCGACGACGACGAGCTCCACACGATCGTGACAATCATTCCGCCGGCCGCGTCGTCGCTTCCGTCGTCGCGCCCGAATCGATCTTGAACTGTTCCGGGTTCACCTCCGGCGCGATCTCCTTCCGCAGCTTCTCGAACTCCGGCGACCATTTCTTCCCGCCGACTTCCCGGCCGTAGCGGATGTACAGCTGCTTGAGGTAATTGACCGTCTCCGTCTTCGCAGCCTGCGCCGCGGCATCACTCGGATTCGCCGCCGCCAGCGCCACGTTGCTCCGCATCAGCTTCAGCGTCGCCTCCCAATACTGATCGTTCTCAACCTGCTTCGATTCGCCGTTCTGCTCGACCGTGATCGTCGGCGTGCCGAGCTTGCGGCCGGTGAGCAGCGTCCCGAGCCGCTTCTGTGCCTCGGCGTAATCGCCCAGGTCGTACGTGATGAGCCCGATCCCCAGCGCAACGGCGGGATCGGCTTCGTGCGCCTTCGCTTCCGGCGAGTTCGCCTCGAGCGTCGCCTGATACAGCGCCGCCGACTCCGGCGATTCGAGCCTGCGATACAGCGCCAGCGCCGCCTGCAAAGCCGCCTTGCGCTGCGCCGGATCTTCTTCCAGATCGGCGGCGAGGTGCTTGGTCGCCGCGTCGAAGACGCTATAGCGGTAGGTGAACTTCCTGATGTTCGGATCGGGATTGTTCTTCGCCCAATCGACCAGGAAGCCGCTGAGCTGCGCGCGGTTGTTCGCGAGCTGCTTCATCCGCGCCCTCTCGCCTGCGGCGCGCGCCTGATCGAGCTCCTCGTTGAGCTTCTGCAGCAGCTTGTAGACGATGGCCGCCCCTTCGCCGCCCGGACGGGTCTTCAGAAGAGTGACGAGCGTTTGTGTCGCCGAATTGCTGTCCCCCAGCGCCATGTACGCCTGCACGCGGGTGTACAGCGCGGTGCCGAGCAATTCCTTCTCGTTCGGCAGCCCCGCGGCGACGGATTCGAAGTTCTGCAGCCGCGCCAGCGTGCGCTTCGGGTCGTTCTGCTCCCGCCGCGCCAAATCCGCCGCCAGCAGCAGCGTGCGCACGAGCATCGAGCGGTATTGCGTCCGCTGCTGGTCCGTCGTCGCCGCGTTGAGCGCCGCGCTGACCTGTGTCGAGACTTCGTCGACCAGCCGGCTGATCTCATCGACCACTTGCGCTTTCTCCGGCGGCGAGAGTTTCTGATCGTCCAGCCGCTGCTGCAGCGCGACCATCTGGTAGAAGCGCGCCTGTGCGACGCGCTTGTCTTGCGGCGGAACGAGCCGGAAGTATTCGACGGCCTCCTGCGGCTTGCCTTCGAGCTGCAGCCGACGCGCGTATTCGAAAGCGAACTCTCGGCGGTTGAACGGTGGCTTGATCGCGATGGGCAGGAAGCGCTCGTACGCGTGCACCGTCGCCGGCGCATCGGCCGTCGCGGGATCGGCGCGCAGCCGGCCGATGATCGCCAGCGCGTTGTCGAGTGCGATCTGCTGGTTCTGCTGCGCCGACGGCGTCGGCACGTTGGTGAGATAGTCGAGAAACGCCTCCGCCGCCGCCGCGTGCTCGCCCAGACGCTCGTAGAGGAAGCCGAGCACGAGCTGCGCGGCGTCGAGGAGCTGCGGATCGACCGCTTCCTTCCGCCGCATCATCTCGTGTGCCGCGTCGATGCCGCGACGGATGACTGCCGTGTCAATCTTCTCGTTCTCCGGCCGTTGTCGCTCCTCATCCGCGCGCACCACGAGCCCTTGGAGCAGCAGCGGGTCGAGCGTCTTGAGATCCACGTCCGCCGGCAGCTTGGCCATGAGCTGCTCGAAGATCACGCCCTGAAGGTCCGGACGCTTTTTGACCAGGTCGATCAGCAGCGCGACCGCGCGGTCGGTCGCTTCCTTCTTCGCCGCATCCGTCGTCGCCATGTCCGCGCGGAGCGATTCGATGCGATATTGCAGCATCACGCACGCGGCGACGGCGCCGTCGCGGGTCGATTGATCCTTCGGCAGGTTCGCCGTCTGCCACGCCGTCAGCTCCGTCAGCGCCTTTTGCGCATCCTCCGGCTTTTTGGCGAGCAGGTCGGACATCGCGCCGAAGTAACGCGCTTCCCACTGCTGAGAGGCATCGGGCGGCGGGGTGATGTCCTTCGCCGCGGCGATCGAGGCGAACAGCTCCTTCGCCTGATCGAACTGGCCCCGTGTCATGTGCAGCTTGGCGATGCGCAGCCGAACGAGCGGCTGCACCGTGCTGTCGGCGTTGTCGTACTGCGAGAGGAATTTGATCGCCTCCTCGGTGATCTGCTGCCGCTGCGGCGCGACGCGGTCGTAGGCCAGCGCGCGGTAGTAATCGACCATGTGCCGCGTGTAGGCGGCGGAGGTGGCGATGTTGGCGGCGTCCTCCCACTGCTTGGCCTTCGGGTCGTTCGGACCGGTGATCGTGTTCGCCAGCGCATCCGCCTTCTTCTGCGCCTCCGCCGCCGCCTTGTCGAGCAATTTGACGACCGCCTCGACGACCGGCCGCAGCGCCGCCTGCGTCTTGGGATTGTCGCCCCAGTACTCCAGCGTGTTCGCCTCGCGCTCGACGCCGAACTGCAGCAGCGCCGTCGCCTGCTGCATCATCGTCTGCGGGTCGGTCAAGCCCGGCAGGGCCGCCTCGATCCCCCGCGCCACGTTCTGCACGATCGCCTGCCGCTGCTGCGGTGTGAGGCGGGCCTTCGGATCGTTCAACTGTCGCAGGGCGGTCAGCGTCTTGAGCGCATCACGCTCGGTCGCCGGGACGTTGTTCACATCGAGCGCGCGATCGAGGAGATTCGTCAGACCGCGATTGGCCAGATCCGCGATGAGACGCTGGTCATTAAGCGAATCGAGACCGGCCGGCGCGGATGTCGCCGGCGCTTGCGCGAATGAGGCCGCGGCGGACGCGAAGAAGACTGCCGAACCGGCGGCGATGAGACGAAGATTCACCATGTGCACCCCCGCAATCATCCCGTCACGGCGAGAAGATGTCATCCCGAGGTACTCCGAGGGATCTCGAAGTCGAACGGTTCCACTCCCCGGAGATCCCTCGGAGTACCTCGGGATGACAAGCCTGCGAGCGTTCGCCGGCGGTCGTCAGTGCGACGTCGCGAACGCGACCTTCTTGAACCCCGCGTTCAGCGCCGCCTCGTAGACGGCGACGAGAAAGCGATATTTGACGTTCTTCCCCGGCCCGATCTTCACCTGGATCTTCTCGTCCGCCTTGCCCGCCGCGTTGAGCTGCTGGCGCATCGTGCGCAGCGCCCGCGTCAGCGCAGCGGCATCGCCCGTGCGGATCTTCCCGGCGACGGCGACGAATTTGTCCGGCGTCGGGCTGTCCACGCGGATGTCCAGCGGCTCATCCGGAATAAACCCCGGCGGCAGCTTCGCGCCGCCGGCGCCGCTCTGGCTGATGGGCAAATTGCTCACCAGGTAGTGCTCCGCCCCGACGAACTGCCCGACCAGCATCATGAAGATCAGGATGACCATCACGACGTCCACCAGCGGCGTCATGTTGGGCCCCGAATCGTAATGAACTTTTTTCGCGCCGGCGATCTTCATGGCTGCTCGACCACCTTGCGCGTGTTGAAGCTGACGTTCTTCACCTGCGCCTCGGCACAGGTGATCAGCACCGGCTCGAGGAACCGGCACTCCATGTCCTGATCGCCGCGGATGATCACCTTGAAGTCCGGGTTGTCGAGCGAATCTTTCGTCCCACCGGGCTTGAGGTCGTAGCCGAAGCGGAAGCGTTTAAGGGTGTTGAGCAGCGGCTTCTGCCCCGTATTCGAATCGACCAGCTTCACCTCCTGCTGCACGCCGCCGACCAGCGCCGTCACCATCGGCTGATCGATCGGCCCGGGCTGCACGTTGAGCGTGAGCGTGTTGCCCATGTCCTTGATGTCCGTGCCCTGCAGCGACGCGGGAATGCTGATGCGCTGGTCGGCGCCGGTGTCCACGCCGATCTTTGCGACCAGCATGAAGAAGATGATGAGGCACATGACGACGTCGATGAGAGGCGTGACGTTCACGCCGCCTTCCTTGATGTCGGGCATGCCGCGCCGGCGTCGCATCAGTTGATCCCTACTCGATTGCCACGGTTCGGAACCGACGATGTCCGCAAGTTGTCATCCCGAGGTACTCCGAGGGATCTCGGACACCGTTTGACTCCGAGATCCCTCGGGGTACCTCGGGATGACACTGGACGCAGGCCGATCATGGTCAATCATCATGCGGTTTCGGGCGTGCCCATTGATCGTCGCATGGTCGCCGCGGGCGCGGGCGTCGGGAGGTTGCCCTGACGCGCGGGCGGCGCGGGGATCGGCTTGGCTTCCGGCGGCTTCATCATGAGCAGCAGCTCTTCCGCCGCCAGCGAGCCGCGGATGGTCAGCCGATCGACCAGCGTGCGATAGAAGCCGAACGCCGCGAGACACGGCACCGCGAGGAACAGGCCGAGGAACGTGTGACACAGCGCCGTCGAGATGCCGCCGGAGAGCGCGGCGACGTCCGCCTGCCCGCCGGTCGTGGCCACCGCCTGGAACGCTTCGATCATCCCCAGCACGGTGCCGAGAAGACCGAGGAGCGGACCGAGGTTCCCGATGATGTTGAGGTACTCGATCCGCCGAAACTGCTCGGCGGTCTCCTCGCCGACGGCGGTTTCCAGCGTCTCCTTCATGCTGATCCACGACGGCGCGCGCTTGAGCGCGGGATTGAGCACCTTGCTCACGAAGCCGGGATCGGTCTCGGTGAAGTCGATCAGCTCCTGATAGCGCCGCTGCGTGATCAGGTCACGAATGGTGTTCGTGCTGCTCTCGGGCATGAAGACGTTCCGCCGCGTCTTGATGAAGCCCTGGATGATCAGCGCCAGGCCCCAGACGGAAAGGCCGGCGATGGTAAAGAAGACCGGATCGGGATGGCTGAGGATCAGCGTCATCAGACCGGCGGGTTTGGGCTTGGCCGCCTCCGTGCCGCTCGCCGGCGCCGTCGTCTGCGCGAAGCCGTCGCTCGCGAGAAATACGGCCGCGATGAGCAGACCGGCCAGCAGGATCACGCGTGTCTTGGAATAGCCTCTCATGTGCGATTTCCTTTGGGCATTATCTGGTCAAGTCCGTCGTGTAGACGACCTTGAACAACCCCCCGTTGTCCGAGGCGATCTTGCGGAGCACGTCCTCGCAGGCCTTGCGCTCCGGAGCCGGCGCATCGGGTGAAAAAAAGGCGATCGTGTTGATCCGCGTCTGCTTCGACGCGTTGAGTTTCTTGATCTCCGCGACGACCGCGTCGTTGTCGTCGAACGCGCCGTCGGTCAGCAGGTAAACCAGGTTCGGCTTCTGCATGAACGCGAGCCGCAGGCTTGGGACCGGGTTGCTGTCCGAGCCCACCGTCACCTGCTCGAGATATTGATACGACTTTTGCTTGTTGTTCGGATTGGCGACGACCAGCGTGCGCGAGAGCGATTCGGCGCCGCCCTTCTGGAAGAAGATGATGTTGTACGCCTGGCTGGGCACCAGCGCCTCGACCGCCTTCTTCAGTTCGATCTTCAGGAGGTCGAACGGCAGTCCCATCATCGAGCCTGAAGCATCGCAGACGTAGCAGACGGTCTTGGCATTCCCGCTGACGCCCATGAACGGACTGCGCGGCCCGATCCCGCGTCCGCCGCCGGGAACGCCGAAGGGCGCTGATGCGCCTTCGCCGTCGCCTGAGCCGACGCCCGTTCCCTTGCCCTGGCCGAGCGATTGCCCCGCGCCGATGCCGATCATCGTATCGGACGCCGTCTCGCCCGATCCGCCCATCACCGCCGCCTGCAATGACTTGCTCGGCTGCTTGTTCCATCCCTCGCTCTGCGTGTTCTCCGGCACCAGGTCCGAGGCGGCGGGGCGATTGGGATCGCCGTCCAATCCGGGATTGGGAATCCCGCCGACGTCGCCTTCGACGATCGCCGCATCCGGCACGATCACCTGCTCCTGCGTCACCGTCCGCGCCTGCTGGATCGCCTGGTACGTGAGTAGCCCGAGCAGGATCAGCGCCGCGTGGATGAGAAGCGACGTCGCGATCGGCAGCGCGTTCTGAACCCACGGCTCCTGCCAGAATGAAACTTCCGGCTCGACGTGTTCGACGTGTTCGTCATCGCCAAGCGGAGGCGCACCCTCCGCGGCGTGAACGCGCTGCGGCACGGGTTGAACACCTTGCGATTGGATGCTCATGGGCTAGTTCCCACGACTCCCAGGCCACCCCCCGGTGGGTGTTGATCGTTTGCCAACGACGCGATTAAGGGTATCCGGCGGCGGATGCGAGAGTCAACGGCAATCGGCCGGCAAAACACCTCGCCCTCCCGGCCATTTAGAAATATTCGCGGCAGTACGGCGGGGGGCCGATCGAAAAGGCATCGAGAACCGCTAGCGGCGTGCGATTCGTGACGGCGATCAAGCCCAGCTCCGCCGCCCGCGTCACGGGCAGGTCGCCGAGGACGATCATCGCCCAGATCCGGTCCGCGATTTCGACATCCGCTGACGCGTCGGTCGGTGCCGCGCTCGCCTTGCCGTTGTGTAGCTCGATCGCCAGCTTGCTCGTGGACCCTTCGGTCTCCTTGATCGAGACGACCGCCTTGCCCGATCGATCCGCCGGCAGTTTCATCGCCTCGATCAGCTTCACGTGATCGAGCACGCGCACCTGCATGCGCGTGAACGGCCGCATCTCCGCCGTCGGGTGATTCCGCGCGGTGCGATGGGTCATCTGCGTTTCCTTCAGCAACAGATTGAGCGGCAGGTCGCGCGCGGGCGGGAGCTGCATCTTCGCGAAGCTGTACTGATCGCGCAGGCTGGCGAGGAAGTGGAGGAACTTCTTCAACGTGGCGACGTCCTCGTAGCCGGTATCGAAGCCGCAGTGAATCGTGTCCGGCCCGGCGGGCTCGGTCTTCTCGTGCTCGAAGTACATCCATCCGCGCACGCTCTCCGCGCCGTGACGATCGACGACGAGAAATCCGTCGCCGATCTGATTGAGCTCCCACTCCCACGCCGCCGGCGTGCGCTCGATGTCGCACTGCCCGCGCTGGGCGACCCGCTGGCGGCATTCGAAGAGCGCGCCACGGTCGCGCGCGTCGTCGTAGAAGCGCACGCCGTCGAAATCCCCCACCGGCATGATCGACAGCGGCACCGTCCACTCCGTGCGGCGCTCGACGATGCCGTAGCCGAAGTGGTCGTAGTACGACCCGCGAAAGGGCATCAGCGCCGAGACGACGAACCCGCGCTCGCGCGCATACCGCAGCGTCTCGTTCATTAATGCCGTCCCGATGCCGGGCTCGTTCCCGATCCGCCGCCGGCTGGTCTTCACGGTCCCGACATACGCCACGCCCTGGCACGCCACCGCCCCGCCGCGCACCCACATCGTCAACGGATATTGCGTGGATGTGCCGACCGCGACGCCGTCCCGCTCGGCGAGCAGCCAGTCCCCGGGCCCGCTGCGCCGATCGCCGCGGAGCTGCTGGACGAAGTCCGCGATCTGCCCGGAGCCGCGCGCGTAACAAAGCGCGCGAACCGCGCCGACGCGATCGCGCTGATCTTCGCCGACCCATTTGAGCTGAAGCCTCATGGATGTCGCAAAGGGTACACGCTGGCGGCGCGAAGACGAACATCCGCACCGTTGCGGCGACGGGACGCACATCAGAAGATGAACGCAGAGGCGCACAGAGGCAGGGTCGCGGAGAAGACAGAGGTCTGAAATCTCAGATCTGAGATTTTGAAATTCTCCGCGTCCCTGCTCCCTGGCGTTTCTGCGTCACGTCTTCATTGTGCTCGCGCACGCACAGCGCGAAGATGAACGCAACGTCGCAAAGGCGCAAAATGGCAAAGAAGACAAGGCCAGTCTGATTTCTTTGCGTCTTTGCTCCTTTTGCGTCTTTGCGTCACGTCTTTCGCTGTGCCCGAGGGGCCGGGAAAGGATGCCTCGTGAACAAGCCAACCCGCAGGACGTTCATTCGATCCTCCGCCGCCACCGCCATCGCGGCGGCCGCGACATCCGCCGTCGCACAAACGACAACGTCGACATCGCCCACGACGACGCACGCCTCCACGATGCCCCTCGACGACGTCGCGGCGCTGACGCGGGCGCTGGGGCACGATGAGTTCAACGACGCCGAGCGCGAGATGATGCGCGAGGGTTTAACGGACCGCCGCGAGCTCTTGAAGAAGATCCGCCAGCGGCAGATCGATCCGCGGACCGAGCCGGCGGTGCAGTTCAACCCGCGCGTGCCCGGCGTCGCCTACCCGCGCGGCGAAAGCTCGTTGAAGTTTGCCACCGAGGCGTCCACACCCCAGCTCAGTACCGACGCGGACGCCCTCGCCTTCGCGACCGTCGCCGACCTCTCGCGCCTGATCCACGCGCGCAAGATCACCTCGACGCAACTGACCAAGATCTGCCTCGACCGTCTCGACTCCATCGGTCGCCGGTTAAACGCCGTCGTCACGCTCACCGCGGACCTGGCCATCCGCCAGGCCCAGCGCGCGGACCAGGAACTCAAAGACGGCAAAGACCGCGGCCCGCTCCACGGCATCCCCTACGGCGCGAAGGATCTCCTCGCCACCCGGGACATTCCCACCACGTGGGGCGTCAAAGTCTTCGAGCATCAAACCTTCGACTACGACGCGACGGTCATCGAGAAACTCGAGCGGGCCGGCGCGAT
>JAICTV010000078.1 GCA_025936175.1 Phycisphaerae bacterium | reverse complement strand
GCAGGCGTGGTACTCGTAGAACGCCTTGAGGTCCGCGTCCATCAGCGTGTTGTTCTGCCACGCCTCCGGGACGAGCATCAGCACCGCGTGCGGGAGCGATCGGCCGTTGACGCGGAGGAACTGGAGACAGTTGTCGAGCGTCGCGCTGTCGGATCCCGATTCGGTGAGGATCGGGAACATCTTGTTCAGCTCATCGCCGAACACGTCGCTCTTGAGCGAGCCGTAGCGCGCGCGCATCCAGTTGCGGTTGCCGCGCAGCGTGTTGATCTCGCCGTTGTGCGCGAGGTAGCGGTAGGGGTGCGCCAACCGCCAACTCGGGAAGGTGTTCGTGCTGAAGCGCGAGTGCACCATCGCCATCGACGATTCGAAATCCGGATCGGAAAGGTCCGTGTAGTACCCGCGCAACTGCTCGGCGGTGAGCATCCCCTTGTAGATGATGCGGTTGGCCGAGAGGGCGTTGATGTAGAAGCCCTCGCGAACCAGGTCGCTGTGATTGCCGAACTCGAGCAGGTTCTCGATCCGCTGGCGGACGAGATACAGCCGCCGGTCGAAGTCGCGCCGGTTGTAGAACGTTTCGCTGGGCGCGACGAAAACCTGACGGATCTTCGGCTCGGTCTTCTTGGGCGTCGGGCCGATGAACTTGTGATTGACCGGCACATCCCGCCAGCCGAGCACCTTCATCTCGTACTGCTCGACGACGTCCTCAAAGAGGCCGATGCAGTGGTTGCGGCTGACCATGTCCTTGGGCAGGAAGACCTGCGCGACGCCGTACTGCCCGAGCGGCGGGAGGGCGACGCCCTTCTTCTTCATCTCCCGGCGGAAGAATTTGTCCGGCAGCTTGACCAGGATTCCCGCGCCGTCGCCGCTGTCGGGTTCGCAGCCGCACGCGCCGCGGTGGTTCATCCGCTCGAGCATCGTTAAAGCGTTGCCAACCAGTTGGTTAGACGCTTTTCCCTTGATGTGGCAGAGAAAGCCGACGCCGCAGGCGTCGTGCTCGTACTCGGGCAGGTAAAGCCCCTGTGCCGGGGGCAATCCCGAGAGCATGCTGGTGGTGGCGGAGGAGGGACGGCGGGTGCTCATTTAAGCTTCAAACCTTTCGCGAAAAAGCGGGCAGAAGTATAGGCGATTCCGTCGCGGCGGCAACGAAAATCAGCACAACTCAGCAGCAGAGACGAAGACCGTTTGCACGGAAATCAGGCAAGGTTGCGGCTCTGCCTGTTTCATGAGCAATAGCGGGTTGCGTTATCGCACAAAATCGCGAGTGAGGTCGCGCGCTAGCGATCTTAGCAAAGGGTGTGCTCAAGGCGAGCCGGTGCGGTCATTTCGCGCCAGCGGTAGCGGCGGCGGGAAGGATCGTCGTCGCGGCGCCGATGACCTTGCGCGAGCGCGTGCTTTGAATCAGCGCCACGACGTGCAGATGATCGCGATTCCAATCCTTCGCGATCGCCAGCGGCACGCTCGTCTTCCCGGCGGCGACTTTATCGATGAACTGCGCGCTGCGGACGACGGCGCTGTGCTCGAGCGTCCGCCGCGCGTTCTCGCCGCGGGTCGGACGGCTCACCAGATCGTCTTCCGTGATCGCGACGAGCAGTTGCAGCGGCTCATCCGCCGGCAGGTTCGCCAACTCGACGTCAACGTGCTCGCCCGCGGGTTCGATCGACACACGAACGTCCGCGTGCTTGGCTTTCGCCGCTTCGGCGATCGCATCGGTCGCGCTTTTGTGCTCGCCGCCGATCGTCTCGGCCGACCCATCGACCACGAGCTGCGGCGTGTACACGGTTTCGAAGTTGAACGCCGCCTTGTACTGGTACTGCCGCGCGGTCGCCAGTTGCGAGGAGAACGGATCGCGCCAGCCCAGACGATCCCAGTAGTCGATGTGCCACGCGAGCGGGATGATGTCCGCGCCGGCGACCGGCTGCTGCTTCGCCAGCCGCGTCAGGTCCGCATCCGCCGGCGGACAGCTCGAACATCCTTCGGAAGTGAACAGCTCGATGACCACCGGCGTCTTGGGTGTCTCAGCCATCGAGATCGTCGTGAGCACGAACACGGCCGCGATCAAAAGATACGATCGCCGAGCGACGTCATGCTGAGGTACTCCGAAGCATCTGCGTGCCCTAACCCAGATGCTTCGCAGTACCTTAGCATGACGCGTTACCGAGACGCCGCGTTGCAGGCACATTCTGGAGAGCATGCGTGACCTCCGCCCCCTTCGATGCATCGTAGGCTCGCCGGGTTATTCAAACGATGCATCTGCGACTACCATCCGCCGCCATGGTGACGTATTCGATCGAAACGCACGGCCAGTTCGAGCCGTTCATTCAGAACGAGTGGCTGCTGACTAACGGTCTTGGCGGATTTTCCTTCGGGACCGTGATCGGCTGCGACACCCGCCGCTACCACGGCATCCTGATCGCCGCCACCAAGCCGCCCGTCGGACGCGAGATGATCCTCAGCCGGCTCGGCGAAATGCTCATCCTCGACGGCGACGCGAATCACCCGCACGAGCTGGCGGTCAATCAGTTTCGCGACAACGTCCATCCGCACGGCGAGCGCTATCTCCGCAAGTTCGAATTGAACGACACCGCCACCTGGGAATACGACGTGCTCGGCGTGCGCGTGACGAAGCAAATCCAACTGCTCTGGAAGCAGAACATCGCCGGCGTCCGCTACACGATCGAAGCGGGCGATGCGAACCGACAGCTCGAATTCCGCGTCTGGCCGTTCTTCGCGCTGCGCGATTTTCATGGCCTCCGCCGGGCCGCGGGTTACGACATGCCGGCCAGCGTCGTCGAGCGCACGCTCAGCGTCTCGTCCGATCAGATCACCGCCAACGTTTCCTGCGACGCGGGCGAGTGGGTTAAGCAGCCCGCATGGTGGTACGGACACGTCTACCCGATTGAAACCGATCGCGGGCAGGACGACACGGAAGACCTCTTCACGCCGGGACGCTTCACGATCACGTTTAAGGGCAAGAGGCAAATCACGTTCTGGACTTCACCGGATGAGCTGATCACACCGCCGAACTGGGACGCCCAAATCAAGCGCCGCCGCGACGCGACCGCTCGGCAGACGGGCGCCAGCTCCTCAATCGCGCGGCTCGAGCGCGCCGCGGATGATTTCCTCGTCGCGCGCAAAGCCCCCGACGGCCGCGACGGCACGAGCGTCATCGCCGGTTACCCGTGGTTCGCCGACTGGGGCCGCGACACGTTCATCTCGATGCCGGGACTGTTGTTCGCGACCGGAAAGTTCGAGCAGGCCAGGCAGGTCTTGAGCGTTTTCGCCGAGTACGTCAGCGACGGGATGATCCCCAATCGTTTCGACGATTACACCAACGAGCCGCACTACAACACGGTGGACGCCAGCCTCTGGTTCATCCACGCGTGCTTCGAATACGCGCGCGTCGCCAAGGACAGCGCGACGTTCGAGAAGATCCTCAAGCCCGCGTGCCGCAAGATCCTCGACGGCTACCGTCGCGGCACGCGCTTCAAGATCAAGATGGACGAAGCGGACGGTCTGATCAGTCAGGGCGACGAACACACGCAGCTCACCTGGATGGACGCCAAGTGCAACGGCGTCGCGTTCACGCCGCGGCAGGGAAAGCCGGTCGAGATCAACGCGCTGTGGTATCACGCGCTGATTCTGATGGGAGAGAAGGAGCTGTCAGAGAAGGTTCGCACGAACTTTACAAAAGCCTTCTGGATCAGCCCCTTCCGCGGCCTCGCCGACGTCGTCAACCGCAATTCCGACGGATCATATTCGCGCGACAACTCGATCCGCCCGAATCAGATCTTCGCCGCGAGCCTGCCCAATTCGCCGCTGACCGCCGAGCAGCAGAGCGCGGTGGTCGAACTCGTCCGGCGCGAGCTGCTCACGCACTACGGCCTGCGCACACTGGCCAAATCCGATCCGAAATATCGGTCGCGCTACAGCGGAAGTCAGTTCATTCGCGACGAGTCGTATCACAACGGGATGGTCTGGCCGTGGTTGATCGGCGCGTTTCTCGACGCGTACCTGCGCGTGCACGGGAACTCGGCGGACGCGGTCGCGCAGGCGCGGCGATGGTTGTCGCCGCTGATCGATCACATGGACGAAGGGTGTTTGGGCCAGATCGCGGAGATATTTGAACCGGAAGAGCCGTTCAGAAGCGTCGGATGCTGCGCGCAAGCGTGGAGCGTCGCGGAGGTGCTGAGGCTCGCGAAGCGGATGGAGATGTAATCGGGGGTTTCTTTTCGAAATGCGCAGCTCAAAGCCCGGGGCTTCGCCGCGGGTCCCGGGGCAGAGCCCCGGGCTTTGAACGTCGCGCCACCCGTTCGCGCGCGGTAGACTTCCGCGTCATGTCCGCATGGGATCACTGGTTTCATTGCACAACGCACACCTATGGAACCTGGTTACGCGGTGACCCGCGCGGTTGGCGCTCGCGCAATCACCGCGAGCACGTCGACGGGGACTACAGACACCCTCCTCCCAAAGGAAAATACGATGCGCTCTATGAGGGCTCGAAATCGCTGATGAAGTGCGATCCGGTGCGCATCAAGAAGGACCTCTGTCAATTTGTTCTCGACCGAGTCATCGAACGTCTCCTCTTGCGCGACAACGAAGTCGAGCGCGGTTGCTTCGACGGCGTCCACCTTCACGTTCTCGCGCGCTGCTGCAAACACAACCCAAAGATCGAACTCGAAAGCGCAAAGCAATTCGCGACCGCGCAGCTCAAAGCCCAGGGCTTCGCCCTGGGAATCGACTTGGAAAGGGGTGACGGAATCTGGCAAGTCGGTTCGCGCGCCGAACCAGTCGCGAACGAACATCACTTCAAGAAGACACGCAGCTACATCGAATCGCACGCGTCCCGCGGCGCCGCGATCTGGCGCCCGCGCGAGCTCATCGAAGACCTCGCGCAAGCCGATCTCCTCCTCTGATCGATGCGACCACTCACCCTCATCGCGTGCATCGTCGCATTCGTCTGCTCCCTCGCGCGCGCCGACGTAAAAATTTCCTTCCCCCTCGACGGCTACTGCCGCGTCGGCCGGTATGCGGGAGTCACGATCGACTTGCCGCCCGCGAAGCAGATCAAACTTCGCGGCGAGGGCATCGTCTCACTCGAGATCGATGCGGGCGGCGAAGCGGTTCACGGAAATTATCCGCTGCTCGTTCTCGACAGGCCCGGGAACTTACTGACGGCGACCGCGGACGGCTCGACGACGTCTGTTCCAATCGCGCTGCGACCACTCGCCGACAACGAGCGGCTTGTCGGCGTGATCGGCGCGGTCACCGACGACCGAACGAAGGAACTCTTCCCTGGCAAAACGATCGTCCCCGTCCGTCTCGACGCAACCAAAGCGTTCGGCGGCGCGCCGGCCGTATTCGATGCGCTCGACGCCGTGATCGCAGATCAGCCGACGACGATCGATGATCAGATCATCCGCCATCTCCTGCCCGCCGGCGCCATCTTCACGGTTCGCTCAACTGCTGCGCCGGACAAGACCTGGCCTTGGGCCAGGGAGGGGGACTGGTGGACGCTGCGTTATGACGCCCTCGGCCCGACCTCCACCTTCGGCGAATCCGTTTATGGTTCGATCGCCAGCATCCCGAGCGGCGCGCTTCGGCTGACGCGCGTGATGGTCGTGCTGCTCGCAATCCTGTTCGCCATCTTGGCGCTCGGAGCGTCACTGCTCCCGCGCGTCGCGCTCTGGCCGGTGATGGTCGTCGTCGTCGCCAGCGCGTTCTGGACCTTCCACCGCTTCGATCAACAACTCCCGGCGCTGCGGGAAGCCGAAGGGGGGATCGTCACGCTCACGCCGGCGTTTCGACAGACGGATTCCTGGACGTTTCAAACGAGCGTCCGCCCGACGCACGGCCCCGGCAGCTTCAACGCGCTCACGCGGCCGATGCTCACCTCAGCCGAGCAGGCGCGCGCGATGGACCTGACCTTGATCTGCGGCGCCGACGGCTCGCCGTACCTGTTTTACGGGAAGGTGACGCCGCGCGCGCCGATCGTGTACATGACCAGGTCCGTCAATCCGATCGGCGACGACCGAACCGCGCCGATCGCGACGACCGCATCGCCGCTGCGCACGATCGCCGAAGATCACTACCTCGTCCCCGGCGCGCGAATCACCGGCGAAGGGCGGCAGGAGCGGTCCTTCATCGGCTACATCCAGCGCTGGCCGACGGTGATCATCGACCGCCGCCCGCCGGAGGGATCGGATTAGGTCGCGGAGATCGACGCGCCCGCATCGTCCCACTGCTTCTCGGGGAACTGCTTGCTCTTGTCGACGATGATGCGGCCCTTGTCGTTGAGCGCGATGCCGTAGCGGAAGAGCGAGCCCTTGGCCGGGCCCTTGATGGCGGTGCCGTAAAGCGAGTACTTGCTCCCGTGGCACGGGCAGACGATCTCGCCGTTCTTGTCCTTCACGGCACAATTCTTGTGCGTGCAGGTGGAATTGATGGCGTAGATCTTGCCTTCGTTGCGGACGACGATGACGCGGTTGGACTTGGTCAGCTTGTCAAAGATCGTGCCGTCCTTGGGATAATCCGCCTTCGTGCCGACGTCGATCGGGCCGGACGACGACGCCGACGGCGCCGAAGTCGGCGCCTCGGCGGCGAGAGCGCTCTCGCACGAGCAGCACGCACACGCCGCCGCCACGACGGCGCCGGCGGCGACGACAAAATCACGACGATTCAATTCCGACATTGCGTTATTCCCTCGCGGTTGAAAGCCAGATCAGCGTATCTGCGCAGCGGCAGGGCGGCAGGCCCACCTCGGTTAACGTCCCGGGGCGGCATCTTATTGCAGTACCCGTTTGCGGTAAAATGGTTGCACACTGCCATGTCGCAAGACACGTCCAAACGCCGTCCGTTGGAAGTCGTGCCCCCCGAGCCGCTCGCCTCCCCGGGACGGCTCCGGCCTTTCGCCGACGGCATGGAAGAGGATCTCTGGTGGACGCCCACGCTCGCCGACCGCGTCAAACTGCTCGGCTGGCGCTGGCTCCTGCTCCTCCCCGCGCTGCTGGTGATCGGTCTCGTCCTGGGCGGATGGTACTGGCACGGCGCGCTCTTTATTCCCCTCTGGTTCGCCGGCGGAAAGCTCGCCTTCATCGCCCTGGCTCTGCCGGTCGTGCTCTTCTTCGACATGGCCAAGAACGCGATGCGCTCGCGGACCGAGCCGTTCTGCATCCACTGCGGCTACGCGCTCGACGGCCTGCCCGATCATCACGTCTGCCCCGAGTGCGGCCGATCGTACAGCTTCGCGCAATGCGACGAGTACCGCCGCGACCCGATGTGGTTTCGCAAGCGCTACCAGATGCGGCACATGCACGCGCGCTCGCACGAGCCGTTCATGGCGGGGCCGGTGCGATCACCACCGTCGAACGACGGGACGTGATCACATCGCGCGCCGCTTGCGGCGGGGCATTTCGCTTTTCGCGTTCCGCGAAAAACCCCGCCGCATGCGGCGGGCGATGTGTTAACGCAGCGGGTCGATCACCACCGCCGTCCCGTAGCACAACACCTCCGTCGCACTTCCGGTCTTGCCGCCGATCTCGGAGGCATCGTAGCGCAGCCCGACGATCGCGTTGGCGCCGATCGCGCGGGCGTGGTCGATCAGCAGGTCGTAGGCGTTCTGCCGCGCCTGTTCGCACATCTCCGTGTACGCGCGGATCTGCCCGCCGATGATCGATTTCAGCCCGCCGAGAATCCCCTGCGAGATCGTCGGCGCGCGGACGATGATCCCGCGCACGACGCCCAGGTATTGCGTGATGCGGTAGCCCTCGATGGTAAAGGTCGTCGTCACCGGCATGTTCATCGTCGGCCGCGTGCCCTGTTGCATCGTCATGGTGAGAACCTCCTAACTGAGACGCGATCGCTCTGTCTCGACTTCTCCTGTAGGGGCGAGGCCTGCCTCGCCCGCATTTGCGAATCGCGCATTTTGCGACAAATCCGAAGAGTGCGACGCAGGCGTCGCCCCTACCAAATCCGCCGAACCGCAGCGTCGAGACAGAGCAGGGCGCGATCGTAATTGGAGTCACAGGGCGATGGCAAAAAAGGGGATGTAAGCGATCAGGGGAGAATGTCGTCTTTGTTCCTGTTGCGGCGGCGATACATTGATACAGGCAGTGTCTCGGCGCGCGCCGGCAAACACCACATTTCACGGGGAACGGACATGAAAAAGCGGAACGGGTGTATCGGGCGAACTGTCTCTGCCGTGGTCGAACAACTCGAATCCCGCCGGATGCTCGACGCCGGCCAGCTCGACACCAGCTTTGACACCGACGGCCGATCGGCGATGCCCTTCGGCGCCGGGCAGCTCGTCGGACTTCAGCCGGACGGAAAGATCGTACTTCAGCGGACGGACGTCGGCGGGTTCCGCCTGGCGCGCGTCAACCCGGACGGCTCGGTCGATTCTACTTTCGCCGGCGGATCGACGCTGACGGACACCACCAATGGCGCTTACTTCGACGTCAGCCCCGTGGACGGCCGCATCGCTTATGTCGTCGCCACCAGTCACAGCGACGAGACTCAGATCGGAGTCTTCAAAGCCGACGGCACGCCGGACAATGCCTTCGACACCGACGGCAAGGAAGTCCTCAAGCTCGGCTACGCCGCACAGTATGTCGCGTGGGAAGGCAGCAAGCTCGTTCTGCTCGGCGGCGCGTACGACAGCAACAGCGGTGGCGTGAAAGCCGCGCTGACGCGCCTCAACAGCGACGGGACGCAAGACTCCACCTTCGGCACCAGCGGCAAGACGTCGCTGGTCAGCACGCCTTCCGCCTTGACGGGTCTGAAGATCGTCGGCTCGTCGATCTATGCGTGTGCCGACTACCACCAGTACAACGGCACGTCCTTCGACGACCTTCGCGTCACGAAGTACACCGTCGATGGCAAATCCGACACCGCGTTCGGCGCCGGCGCCGGCTACATCGACGCGGTGTCCGGTACCAACGACTACCAGCTCTCCACCTTTGCCTTCGACGTCGAACCCGACGGCACGATCTATCACTTCTCGAACTCGAAAGACGGCTACAAGGTCCGCCGGTTCAAATCGGACGGCACCAACACGCTTACCTCGCCCGCCTTTACGCTGCCGAGCGCGCCGAGCAACGCCTCCTACGGCAACTACCCGCGCCAGATCGGCGTGCAGCCGGACGGGAAGATCCTGCTCATCGGCGATTCCTATTACGACTACAACGTCAGCGAGCAAGGCTGGCTCGTCGCCCGCCTTGGCACCGACGGAAAACTCGACACCACCTACGGCGCCAGCGGTTTCAGCTACCCCAAGGTCGAATCCAACGGCCGGGCGATCATCCAACCGGACGGCAAGGTCCTCGTCTCCGGCAAGCGCTACGTCGCCGACGGCGGGAACTTCGAAGTCCTCCGCCTCGACACCGGCACGCTCGATGTCGGCACGATCACGCTCAACCGCAAGGGAACGCTCATCGTCACCGGCACCGCCAAGTCTGAATCGATGGGCGTCTGGTTCCGCACGCGCGACCAGCGCGTCGTCGCGTACGTCGGCACCGTCAGCCGCGCGATGGCGCCGGTCAAGGTCAAGCGCATCGCGCTCTTCGGCGGGGCGGGCAACGACACGATGACGATTCAAACCGGCATCCGCGGCTCGTACCTCGGCGGGGAGGACGGCGCCGATACCATGAACGGCGGCGACGGCGACGACGTCTTCGAGGGCGGTCTCGGCTCCGACAAGATGTACGGCAACGCCGGCAACGACAAGATGGTCGGCGACGGCGGCAACGACTACCTCCTCGGCGGCAGCGGTAACGACGTCCTCTACGGCAACGGCGGCGTCGACACGCTCTCCGGCGGCGGTGGCAACGACCGCTTCTTCGGCGGACCCAACGAAGGCGACGTCATCAACGGCGGCGCAGGCGCCGACTCGGCCGCGGATGATTCCAAGGACAAGTACGACTCGGTCGAGACGCTGCTCGAAAACGTCGATTCGTAGCGGATTGATTTCTATCTCCGCTGAAGTTCGCTTACTGCAGGGCCGACCCGACTGAACAGGTCGATATCAGGCCCCTGGTCCCGGCGCGCGGGCTTGTAACATTCCCCGGCACGGCGTCGTCTTTCTCCCGGCGCTGACTCAAAGCGGGACTTTCGACATGAGAAATCTGCGCACGCCGGGCCTCGAAAGCCTTGAACCCCGCCGGCTCTTCAGCGCTGGCGAGCTCGACACAACGTTCGGCGATAATGGCATAAGCGACTTGGACCCGAGCGGGCAGGATGGATTGCGTGCATTGGGGGCGTTGCCCGGCGGGGGCGTTTTCGTCGTCGGCACGGATAACCTCGGGAAGGTCATTTTTCTAAAGACGATCGCAGACGGCAGCAGGCTGGACAGCGCGTTTGGGGGTGGCGACGGGAAGGTCACGACGCCGTACGTGTGGAGCGGCGAGGGCGTCAACGGGCGCGTTGCCTCCGACGCGGCGAGCGGACGCATCGCGGTGGTTGCCGACACCAGCGGCTCGCTCGGCGACGGGCAATCCGACGTCGTCATGCTCAAGAGCGACGGATCGCTTGACTCATCGTTCGGCGGCGGCGACGGGATCGTCGAATCATCGAGTGATTTCACGCCGTGGTGTGTCGGCTTCCAGAGCGACGGCCGGCTCATCGTCGCCGGGACGCGATTCGACGGCACAGCGGCCGACGTCGTCGTCCGTCGCTACGCCGTCGATGGTGCGCGCGACACCACCTTCGACGACTCCAGCGGAGAAACCGTCCTTGCCAATCCCGACGTCACGAAGGATCTGCAAATCCTCAGCGACGGCCGCATCGCGCTGGCGACCGATTATGATCACCTGCTCGACGTCGAGTTGGGCGGTGACGAATTCTTCGGCGTCTTCGTCAACCTGCTGGCCGCCGACGGAACGCCGCTCTGGCAGGCGACGATCGACACCGGCGTCGACAGCAACGGCGACGAGCAGACGCGCGCACTGGACCTGGAAGCCTCGAAGGACCAGAAGTCGCTGACGGTTCTGTACTACGAGGACAACGTGGGCTCGCACCTCGCGCGCGTTGCTGTTTCCGACGGCACGCGTGATGCCTCTTTCGCACCCGCGCACGCGGCCCTCGGTTCGGCGCAGCACTTCGCGCTCGACGATTCAGGCAACATCCTTCTCATCGACGGCGAGGCGGTTACCCGACTGAGGGCGGATGGTTCTGTTGACGCCACCTATGGCGCCGGCGGCTCAACGAGCGTGGCGCTGGATCCACGGGCGCTGCTCGTGCAAAACGGCGACGAGGCGCTGGTGGCCGGCTCCCACAACGACGGGACCGGCATCCTCCTGACGCGCCTCCAGGGCGGCGCGGGCGTCGCGATCCCGACGATCACGCTCAACCGCAAGGGCACGCTCGTCGTTACTACGCTGGACGCCGACGAGAACATCCAGCTCTCCATCCGCGCCCGCGACGGCCGGCTCATCGTCCGCGTCAACGATTTCGCCCAATCCTTCGCCCCGTCGAAGGTCAAGCGCATCGCCGTCTTCGCCGCCGGCGGGAATGACGTGGTGACGAATCTCCTCCCGCTCAAGGGCATCTACGCCGACGGAGGCGAAGGCAACGACACGCTCAACGGCGGCGTCGGCGGCGACGTGCTGCTTGGAGGACTCGGGAAGGACAAGATCTACGGCAACGACGGCAACGACATCCTCCTCGGCGGCGGCGGGAACGATTATCTCCTCGGCGGCGCAGGTAAAGACGATCTTTTCGGAAACGGTGGCGTCGACACACTCTCCGGCGCCGGTGGAAACGACCGCCTCTTCGGCGGTGATTTGGCTGACATACTCCACGGCGGCGCGGGCGACGATTCCTCCGCCAACGATCCGCTTGATTCACGCGACGGGATCGAGACACTTCTGTAGCAAAAGGGCTTTTCCCGAATTCTGCTCATCGACCCGACCATAAGCCGAGAATAGCCCCACGCGCCGAGCGTGGGGCTTCGCGCGGGATTCGAACCGTCCTAGAAGGGTGTTCTCATGCGCTGCAAAGTTGAACCGCTCGAATCGCGTCGTCTCCTCTCCGCGGGTGTCGTTGACACGTCCTTCGCATTGAGCGGACGCGCCATCCTGCCATTCGTTGACGGTCGCCTGATCGGCACGCAGCCTAACGGGCAGATGATCGTCGAGCAGTTCAGCTATGGCTCCAGCAGCGTGCACCTGTGGCGCGTGAACCCGGACGGCACCATCGACTCGACCTTCCACAGTGACCTGTTAACCAACTTCCCCGTCCCGCAAGAGCCCGGCGACACCGGCGCGAGCCGGGACGGCGATTTTGAAGTCAGCCCGACCGACGGCCGCATCGCTTACGTCGTGCAGAGCACCGGCTATTCGCACGAGGTCGCGGTGCTGAATCCCGACGGCACCCCCGATGCGAACTTCGACGGCGACGGCATCCGCGACATGACCGCGGGACTCGAAGCGTGGGACCAGCGGCCCGTGCGCGATCTCGCGTGGCAGGGATCGAACCTCGTAGTCGCCAGCCAGCGCTTCGTCTCGTCGAGCGACTCCACACAGCTCATCAGCCTCGCGCGCCTGCTCGGTGACGGAACGACGGATCTCGTATTCGGCACCGCCGGGGAAACGACCCACGCCGACGCCGGCGGCGCGCTGCCGCAGATCGGCGTCGCCGCGGTGGACAACCGCGTCCTCCTCTCGCTCAACCTCACCGGCCATGTCGACGTGGCGCAATACTCGGCGAACGGGCAGCCCGTCTCCGGTTACGGCGCCGCGGGCAGCGCGTCGATTACCACGCCCTCGAACGCCGACGGCTCGATCGGCTTCAACATCGCGCCGGATGGCAGCGTTTACGAACTGATCACCACCGGCGGCGCTTCGACGCAGACCGGCGTGAAGCTCGTCGAGCTCACGCCGACCGGAGCAACCGGCGTCTCTAAAACTTTCTCCTTCGCCTCCGGTGGCGCCAATTACGTCGGCGACGTGAAGCCCAGCCAAGCCTTCCGCCAAGCCGACGGCAAGTGGCTGCTCATCGGTCCGTCATCATCCACCGCCGGCGGGTGGGGCGTCACGCGGCTCAATGCCGACGGATCGATAGACACGACCTACGGCACGAGCGCCACCGCGATCGCCGACGTCGGCTACGTCGCCGGCAGTCGCGCGCAGGTCCTCTCCGACGGCCGCGTCTACGTCGCCGGGAAGCAGTACAAGACCAAGGCGACCTTCCAGATCGTCCGCCTGACCACCGATCTGCCGATCTTCACGCTCAACAAGAAGGGCACGCTCGTCGGCACGACCGACGACCGCGCCGACAACATCACGCTCAGCGTCCGCGCCAAGGACGGACGAATGGTCTTCCGCGACGGCGTGTTCGCGCAGTCGTTCACCACGTCGAAGATCAAGCGCATCGCCCTCTTCACCAACGGCGGCGACGACGTCATCACCAACAACCTTCCCCTCAAAGGCATCTACTGCGACGCCGGCGACGGCACCGACACCCTCAACGGCGGCATCGGCGACGACGTGCTGCTCGGCAACACGGGCGACGACCAGATCTTCGGCAACGACGGCAACGACAAGCTCCTCGGCGGCGACGGGAACGACTACTGTCTCGGCGGCGCAGGAAAAGACGACCTTTTTGGTGATGCCGGAGTCGATACGCTCAGCGGCGCCGGAGCCAACGATCGTCTCTTCGGCGGCGCGGGCGCGGACGACATCAACGGTGGGAGCGGAACCGACTCATCGGAAAACGATCCCGCGGACGCGCGCGTGTCGATCGAGACGCTGCTCTAATCCCAACGACGCAAATCATTGTCGGTCGTGCGACGTTCCGCATTAGCGCGAGTCGTGCCATCGGGGATGCGCGAGGAACCATTGATACAACTCGGGGTCGTTATACGCCCGTGACCACGCGTTGTGTCCCGCCTCCGGGTACATCGTCAGCTTCGCGCTTCCTCCCGCGCGGTTGACGGCGTTCACCATTCGCTCTTCTTCCGCGGGATTGACCGCCTTGTCCTTCGCGCCGTGAAACGCCCAAACCGGGACGTGCTTGAGTTTTTCTGCCCAGTCGTCGTTTCCTTCGCCCGCGATCGGCGCGATCGCCGCGAAGGCACCGGGTCGGTGGCACGCCCAGTCCCACACGCCGTAGCCTCCCAGGCTCGCGCCGGTGAGATAAATGCGATCAGGATCGACCGGATATTCCGCCAGGATGTGATCGAGCATGGCGTCCAGCGATTCGACGCTCCACCACCCGTCGTACGCCGGCATCTGCGGCGCGACCACGATGAACGGGAATGACGTCTCGTTCGCCGGCGCGGCTTTCAACACTGGATTTCGCGACATCGTCGAAAGATCCGTCCCCACCTCGCCCGAGCCGTGCAGATAAATGATCAGCGGCAGCTTCTCGCCGTCCTTCATTCCCGCCGGCGGCATGCGAACGATGAAGTCGTATCCGATCTGCTTCGTGATCGTCTTGTGATAATGATCCTGCCGAATCTCCGCTTGCGTCGTCGGCGATGTGCCGGTCGTCGTCGTCACCGCCAGCACCGCGAACAGGGCGATTGTCATGAGCATCCGCTCAGTCTACCTTCACCGCATGGACTACCTGAAGAACGTCATCTCGAAACTCAATCGCGCCGAATCGAGCCAGGCGGCGAACCTCAAGAGGGCCGGCGCGATGATCGCCGACGCGTATGAGCAGGACCGCCTGATCCACGTCTACGGCGGCGGCGGGCACACCGTCATGATGGTCTGCGAGATGTTCTTCCGCGCCGGCGGGCTGGCGAACATCAACCCGATCTTCGGCCACGACATCTCGCCGCTCTGTCAGGCGCTGAAGTACCTGGAGATCGAGCGCACGCAAGGCTACGGCGCGTGCCTGATCCGCTACTACGATTTGAAGAAGGACGACCTCCTCATCGTCTTCCACAACATCGGCTTCAACCCCACGACCATCGACGCCGCGGAGGAAGCGAAGCAGCGCGGCGCGAAGATCATCGCCGTCAGCTCCACCGACTGGCAGAAAAAGCTCCCGAAGGACCACCACATCCGTCATCCCAACGGCAAGCACCTCTTCGATTACGCCGATTTGAAGATCGACGACGCCAACCCCTTCGGCGACGCGGATTATTTCGTCGAGGGCTACGACGTTCCCGTCGCCCCGACGAGCACGATCGTCGACGCCTATATCGCGCATCGCATGGTGATCGAAGCGGTGGCCGAGATGAAGCGGCGAGGCTTGGAGCCCCCGATCTTCCGCAGCGCCAACCTCCCCGGCGGCGATGAGTTCAACGCCAAGCTGCTGGAGCGATATCGCAATCGAGTGAAGGATCTGTAGTTGCCGCAAGGACGCTCAAGACATGCCTGATCAACCCGCATCACGATATCTCAATCTCATCCGCGCTTCGATCGACTCGATCAGGAAGGACCTGCCGCGCCTGACGCAGATTGGCGAGCGCATGGCCGACCATCTCCTCCGCGGGGGAAACCTCTTCACGCCGCAGATCGGGACGTACTGGCCCAGCGAGTTCGGCGGTCGCGCGGGCGGATTGATGGGACTCAAACCGGCGGACTGCCTCGCGACCAGCGAGCACGACGTCGCGTACACGACGCTCCCCGATCCGCGCCGCAGCAAGCTCGCGGACGACCCGCGCTGGAAGAAGCTGATCGATTCCCCCGCGCAGATCGTCATCAACGGCGCCGAATCAGAATCACCTCACGTCCCCGTTTCGCGCGTCCAATTCCTCGGAGGCAAGGGTGCCGATGAAGGTCCGCATCCGCTCGCACCGCTGCGCCCGTTCGATCAGCTCGTCCGCGGATGGCTCACCACGGGAGAGATGATCGCCGCCTGCACCCGCGCCGGAAAAATGCCGCTGATCTGGATGAGCGTCTGGCTCGAAGGCGCGCTGGTCCGCAACGCCCATTTCTTCGATCACCACAACGTCCGCGAGCCCTGGCACGCGCCGCTCTTTCACGATTCCGTCTATATCCCGCCGCTCGCGCAAGGGTACGTCGCCGGCGCGTTCCTCGCGGAGCTCGAAAAAATCTTCTCGCTCGTCGAAGCGCAGAAACAAAAGCTCGCCACCGCCGCCGATTGGATGGCCGACGCGATCCGCGCCGGCAAGCGCGTCTCGACCGTCCTCGTCGGCCACAGCTATCCTGAGATCCTCGAGATCCCCGATCGCGACAAGTACCCGCTCGCGTGGCTCCCCTCGATCAGCGATCTCCGGCGCGCCCATCATCCGGATCTGGCAGCGGGCGAAGTCGCGTTCCACCTCGGCTACGCGCCGGTGGACGTCGCCGACGTCCGGCGCCTGCTCAATCGCGGCATCCGCTTCATCTACACCACGCCCTACGGCCGCCCTGCGGCGCTCGACGATCACCCCAACCTGCTGTGGCTCGATCTCCCCTGGCGTCCGGCCGACGCGACGGTGGACGTCCCCGGCTACAGCGTCCGCATCCTGCCGATGAGCAGCAGCGCGCACACGATCGTTTACTTTGCGATCCTGAGCGAACTGGCGGAGCGAATTCGAGCGTAAGTTGACGATTGCGGATTGGTGATCACGACGCTGCAACGCGAATGAGCTCAAAATCTGAAATCTCAAATTTGAAATTCCAGATTTTCCGCGACAAACGGCACAACCTCGGAAGGGCGTTGCACGTCCGTAATCACAAACACGCAATCTCACCGGATAGTTAGGGCTGCGCCCGTGCGGACGAATCGCCGCTGCTACATCCGGCGCAACAAGGCGCAACAAGGCGCAACAAACAAAATTTCTCAGCTGAGCCGACGATTTGTAACCAACGTGGCGGGAACGGGTTAGCGAAGCGTGTCTTCGAACAAATGCTTGCCTTTGTTGCGCGACGCCAGCCCGGTCGCGCTTCACCATTGCACGCGGTGCGGGTCTGCCATGATGATCCATGTTCTCTGGAGGTCTCGCATGCGCCGCCGCAGTTTCGCAACCGTTACCGCTCTCGCAACGGCATTGAGCTCTGTCTCGTACGCGGCCGCGCCGCCGCCGGCGCCGCCCGCGACGCCCGGTCGGGCCGTCGCGCCGGGTGCGCCGCCGGCGCCCGGAATCCCCGCGACGCCGGGGACCCCGGCTCCTCCCGGTACTCCAGCCGCGCCGACTGCTCCACCGCAGGGCGGCACGCCTTTCTCGCCGCCGACATCGGCGCCGGCCGTCGATACCAGCAATCTCGAGCCGCTCAAGGCGCAGGTTGCGACTCAGCCGGCCGAGGTGCTCAAGCAAGTCGCGCGGCTGCTCTCGCTCAAGGGCGATGCCGCCGCCGCCTACGACCGCTACACGCTCTTCATGCTTCGCGGCGAAGCGGCGCTCCGCACCAAGGCGATGCCGATGGCCTCCGAGGCGTTCGCGTCGGCGCAGAAGGAGACCGACGACGATGCCAAGCGATCGATCGCGCGGGCGAATGAGATCCTCGTCAAGCGATCGAGGCAGACCGGCTATCAACCCAAGGCCGGTGCGGGGGCGGCGGCGGCGGGCGCGGGCGCGGGAAACAAGCCGCCCGCGCCGATGCCCATCATCGAGGAAGGCGATCGCAAGGCCGCCTTCGCCGCGCTGCTGGCCGATGAATTGACGACCGTCGCGCCTAAGGTTCGCGCCGCCAAGAACGCCACCAACCTTGCCGCCATCGCCGAGCCGGCCCGCGCGCTCGGCGATCTCCGCGCCATCGAGGTCGCCGCGACCGGCGCCGCCGAGCAGACCAGGCAGATCGGCGCGGACCTGGGCGAGCGCGCGCATCAGCTCATCTCCGACGCCCTCAAGCAGATGTCGAATCGCACCGAAGCGATCTGGGCACAGGCGAGCGCCCCGAACCAGTACGCCGGCGGCTACGGTGCGCCGGGCCTGCACGGGCTGACCAGCGTCGAATCCGGCGACTTGAAGAACATCATCGCCAACAGCGAAAAGGTCGTGCCCGTCGCGAAGGATTTCGCCACCGTCACCGCTAACGCCGCGCTGCAGGGCGATTCCGCCGAGGCGGACAAGCTGCTCGCGCGGGCGAAGGAGGTGCTGAGCTACAACTACGCCGGCGTGTACGGCCTGCCGCCCGCGAGCAGCAACCTGCCGCCGGGTCAGCGCAACCGGACGAATGTCGGAATCGGAACAGGCGGGGGATACGGCCGATGACATTGACCCGTCGCGCGGACACCGACCGCGCGGATATCCGTCGCGCCGTCGCAGTCCCGGCGCAAGACCGGGGTTTCGTTTGAGCCCGCGCCGCGCCCCGGATCTTTCGGTTCGTCATCGCGAGGCGGAGTGGATGGACGCGCACGACGTCGATCCGCGCGAGCTCGGGCGCGCGCTCGAGTTCATCCGCCGGGTGAATTCGCTCCTCGGCTACACGCGCGCGACGCTCCGGCACCTCGAGCGCTTCAGTCGCCGGTGGAAGCGCGGCGAGCGGATCACGATCATCGACTTCGCCACCGGCTCGGCGGACATCCCGCGCGCGATCCTGAAGTGGGCCGAGCGGCGCGGCTTCGACATCAGAATAGTCGGCGTCGATCTCCACGCCGCCACCGCGCACATCGCCGCGGAACAAAATGACGATGACCCGCGCCTGCGGATCGTGCAATGCGACGTGCTGAATCTCCCCTTCGACGCCGGCAGCTTCGATTACGCGCTGACGGCGATGTTCCTGCACCACCTCAGCGACGAGGACGCCGTCGCGGTGCTCAAGGCGATGAACCGCGTCGCGCGGCGCGGCATCGTCGCCGCCGATCTCTTGCGCACCCGCCGCGCCTATCGCTGGATCAGCCTGTTCACCGCCTTCTCCAGCGAGATGATCCGCCACGACGCGCGGGTGAGCGTCGCGCAGGCGTTCTCGAGGCAGGAAGTTCTCCGGCTTCGCGACGCCGCGGGCCTCGGTTTTGCAGATTACTTTCACCACTTCGGCCACCGCTTCGCGCTGGCCGGAGAGAAGACCTGAGGGGTTGCGAAAAAAATGGGAGGGCGACGCTCCCGCCGAGCCGTGGGTGTGCGCGATGACAAAAGCCGGCTCGGCCCGAGCCTCGCCCTCCCGACCGCTTGCTCGAGACGCGCAAACTTCGTGGACGGCCGCGACGTAGACACAGTGGGTTTCGCATGAGCCTGTCTCAACCAGCCGACGATTGGTTTGATCCGACGCCATCCGCCGCCGCGCGGAAGAAGAGTTCCGCGCCGGTGCTGATGGTCGGCGCGATGCTGGCGGCGGTGGCGATCGTGGCGCATTCGAAGCTCGGCTTGTGGATGCGCGGCTTTCTCTCCCACCGTGTCGCGTCAACGCCGCGCGCGATCGCGCCGCTGCGCTTGAGCGAGGCGACGTCGCTCCCAGCGCTGCGCGATTCGATCCTCGGCCAGCGCAAGCGCGCCATCGCCGAAGCCTACGGCCCGCCGCCCACTGTCGCCGCGACCGAAGGCGCTGTCGTCGCCGCCGCCGGCTTCTGGCCGGCGGACCTGTGGTACTACGCCGTCGATGAGAAGTCGCGGACCGCCATGGCCATCCGCTTCGTCAACGGAATCGCGATGTCGGTTGAGTTCTTCGAAGCGCCGCGTCGTGGGGATGAAAACGTGGATCGTAGATAGTGAATGGTAGATGGTGTCCGTGACCATCCACTATCCACGATCTACCATCCACGTATTTCGACTCTACTCTCCGCTCCCAACCGCCGACTGTGGCCCCACGTTCTGCCGCACGGCGGTTTCGACGTCGCGGATGGACGCCATGAACTGCTCGGCCAGCGGCGGGTTCATCTTCTTGACGGCGTCGATCAGCGCGATCGCGTCGCGAAGCTGATTCGTCTTCTGCAATCGGCCGACCTCGTTGTTGAGCTTTCGGCCCATCAGCTCCTGATTGCCGCGGTC
>JAICTV010000044.1 GCA_025936175.1 Phycisphaerae bacterium | reverse complement strand
TAACAATCGCGACGGAATTCGAAGCGCCAAGCACAAAGCCCGGGGCTGCCCCGGGCTTTTGTTTGCGCTGCGGTGATCGATCTGATCAAGGAACCGGAACGCGACTCACGCAGACGTCTTCCTTCCCCACGCTGTACGCGATCCACACCGCGTCCTCGTCGTTCCACGTCCCGTCGCTCGACCATTCGCTGATTCCCCGCACGTATTGCGCCCCTTCGGATTTGTTCAGGCCCGCGTATCGAAGCGGCGGATGCTGATCATTTACGATCCGCATGTCGCCGAAGGTGATGCCATCCTCCCCGCTGACCATCACGAGAGGCCATCGCTTCATCCGATCCGGGTTGTAGAACAGCACGTACTTCCCGCCGCCGGTGCGCTGTCCCCATACCTTCGCCATTCCGGTGATGAGCGACGGAGGTCGTGTCGGCGGCGACCACGCCTCGCCCTCGTCGCGCGAGACGATCACCCAGCCCCACTTCATCACGCCGACCAGCGCCCCGTCGGCGCGGTGGAAGAAGCACATGGCCTTGCCGAAGCGATCGAAGTCGTCCCGCGATCGCTCATCCGCCGGCCAGTTTGCCAGATGGTGCCACTTCATCCGTCGCTCAGCCAGCAGGCGGCCGTAGTCCTGCTGTTCGAGGAACGGCTTGTTCTTCAGCAGCGCATCGCACGCTTCGACGAAGCCTGGATCGCCGCCGGTCGAGTACAGCGGCGGAATTCTCGCGCCGCTCGCATCATTCGGCCGCCGCAGCGTGAAAACGTCGCCGAGCGAGTGATCGCGGCGGATCTCCCGCACGACCGCACCGGCCTTCTTTGCCTCCTTCGTCGTGTCGGTCGACGTGCGCAGTCCCGCGATCGCCAGCATTCGGCCGTTGGGCGCGTGGAAAAAATACATCCGCAGGGCGGTGGACGTGCCCATCGGAAACAGCTCGCACGGCGTAGACCAGTGCTCGCCGTCTTCGCTGCTCACCAGCATCTCACGCGACGGCCAGACGTCCTCATCCTTTTCGCACTGATCCCACGCCAGGTACAACCGCCCTTTCCACGCCGCCAGATCCACGTGATGGTTGTATGTCCACGGCGGCGCCGCATGAACGACCTCGATCGTCTTCACGCCCGCGACGCGCGGCAGCCCGTCCGCCGGCACCCGTGTTGCACCGACGACGCGGATCGGATCCTCCGCCCGCGCGACCGCCGTCAGAGCAGCGACGATCAGCAGCGCGACGACGTGCTTACCCATCGTCTTGTCCCCCGCGCTTCGTCAGGCATGTCATCAGCAGGCCCAGGGCCAGGATCGAGACGCAGTAACCGACATCGACCGCGAGCGGAACCCACGCCATTTTCTGAACCCGCGGCAGCGGGCAAATCCCCATGCCCACCAACGCGACGAACCCGCCGACCAGCGGCACCCACGAGTGATGCTCGCGGCGCGCGAGGTAAACGTAGGCGATCCTGAAGTTCAGGAGGACGATCCACACGCCCAGCAGTGCCAGCGGGACCCCCACCGCCCAACGCAATAAATCGGATGCGTGCATGCTCGGCGTCGCAGGATAACAGGACGGGGCGGTTCTCGGCGATAGAATCGTGCGCATGCCTGTCGCCCCCGAAGTTGTCGCCGGCGCGAAGAAACTTCGTGCGGACGCGGTGAACGAGCTGCTCCACGCGCAGGCGGCCCGCGTCTATCGCCTCGCCTACGCGCTGTCCGGTCGTTGGGATGTCGGCCGCGGCATCGCGCGGTTCGTGCTCAATCGCAGCGTAAAACTGATGCCGAAATGGGAAGTCGATGACGATCCGGCGAACTGGTTCAACCGCTTCACGATCATGACCTCGCGCCGTTCCGCGCGGCATCAGCCGGCGTCGCCGCAGAAGGACGTGCTCGTCGAGCAGGCATTGCAACCGGACAATCAGTACATCGCGTTCATCGCCGCCCTTCGGCATCTCGAAACGCAGCAGCGCGAGGCGTTTCTCCTTCGCCATGGCGAGCACCTCAACGCGCGCTACAGCGCCGTCGCGATGGATTGCTCGACGCAGGCCGCCGAGACGCACCTCGGCGCCGCCGAGCAGGCGATGAAACTCGTCGCCGCAGATCATTTCGACGCGCTGGTGAAGAAGATGTCGGATGCGTACGCGCACCTGACGCCCGAGCCCGACCAGCTCGTGCCGGCGGTGAGCCACGTCGTCTTCCGCCAGGTGCGCGTCCGGCGCTTGGTCCGCCGGATCGTGATACTGATCTCACTGATCGCGCTGGCCGCGATCGCGTGCGGCGGCTGGTGGCTGTACCGGCACGTACAAACCTGATACGACATCGAGCCTCGCGCATGCCTTCAACGCTCGTGCAGCTCGGACTCTCGCGCCACCGCGCCGGCGATTTGAACGGCGCGGCCGACGCTTATCGCGACGCGATGCGGCGGGACCCGCGCGACGCCGACGCGACGCACCTCCTCGGCCTGGTCCTCTTCGAGCTCGGTCGGCGGGACGAAGCGTTTTCGTTGTTCGAGCAATCGCTCGCGCTGCAGCCGGCGTCGGCACAGTTCTGGTCGAACTACGGCGAAGCGCTCCGCCGCGGCGGGCACGACGACAAGGCCGCCGCCGCGCTGGAAGAGGCGATCCGGCTCGATCCGGCGCTTTCGCAGGCGTACACGAACCTCGGCATCGTCCGCGCCGCCGGTGGCGATCTCGCAGCCGCAGCCGCCCTGCTGCGGCGCTCGCTCGAGCTGTCGCCCGGCTCGATCAACGCCCGCGCACACCTGGCGCGCGTGCTGCTTGACGCCGGCAACATCGCCGAGGCGATGGGCGAAGCAGAGCGCATTCTCCAGGACGATCCGAACGACGCCGAGGCGCTGATCGTGCTCGGCGCGTGCCACGAATCGGCGGGGATGCTGGCATCGGCGGAATCGGCATTCGATCGCGCCGCCGCCGCGGACCCCAACGCGGCGGAAGGCTGGTCGAATCTTGGCAACGCGCTGCGCGCTCAAGGCAAGCTCGACGAGGCGATCGCCGCCGGCCGCCGCGCGCTCGTCCTCGCGCCGGACGATGCGACCGTTCACAGCAATCTGCTCTACTCGCTGGTCTCGTCGGAGCTTGCGCCGGAACAGATCTTCGCGGATCACGAGGAATACGGGCGGCGGCACGAGAAGCCGATATCGCGGCCGCCGGCGCACGCCGACACTCCGCCGGCCGGCCGTCCGCTGCGGATCGGCCTGATCTCGGGGGATTTTCGCAATCACCCCGTCGCATTCTTTATCGACCCGCTGCTGCAGCACCTCGACCGCGCGCGCTTCGAAATTTTCTGCTACAGCGCGTCGCATCTCGCGGACGACACAACGCGCCGCCTGATGTCGCTGACGTCGCAGTGGCGGAACATCGCATCGCTCGCCGATGATCGCGCCGCCAGGATGATCCGCGACGACGCCATCGACATCCTGATCGACCTCGCCGGCCACACCGCCGACAATCGCCTCCCGCTGCTGGCGCGCCGCCCGGCCGCGGTGCAGGCGACGTATCTCGGCTACCCCGGCTCGACGGGCATGAAGAGCATCGACTGGCGCATCACCGACGTGTTGGCGGACCCGCCGGGCATGACCGAGCATCTGCATTGCGAGCGCCTGATGCGTCTGCCGTGCGCGTGGTGTTACCGGTCGCCGGCGGACGCGCCGCCGCCCGCGGCGCCTGCGCGCGAAATCGACGCAGACGCCGTGGCCTTCGCCTCTTTCGCGTCGGCGGGGAAAATGAGCGAAACCACGCTGTCGCTCTGGGCGCGAGTGCTGGTCGCGGCGCCGGACTCGAAGCTGCTGCTGAAGTCAAAGTCGTGGACGGAGCCCGCGGTGCGGGACCGCATGATCGGCCGATTCCGCACGAAAGGGATGGATCCGCGGCGGATCGAGATCGCCGCGCCCACGATCCGGTTTTGCGATCACCTCGCCGCCTACAGCCGCTGCGACATCGTTCTCGACACCATGCCGTACGCCGGCACGACGACCACCTGCGAGGCCCTTTGGATGGGCGTGCCGGTCGTCACGCTCGCCGGCGCGTCGCACGTCTCGCGCGTCGGCGTCAGCCTGCTCACCAACGCCGGACTGCCCGAGCTTGTCGCTGATTCACCGGATCGATTCGTCGAGATCGCGGCGGCTTTGGCCAAAGACCGCGCGCGGCGCGACGACCTGCGACATCACCTGCGCTCGCGCTTGAGCGCGTCCCGCCTGCTCGACGGCCCCGCGTTCGTGCGCTCGTTCGAAGAAGCGCTGGACTTGATGTGGCAGCACGAGATTTCAAGCCCGCTGTACCTGCGTCGGCAAACCTGATACACACACACGCCTCGGAACCCGCGCGCGGCGCACATTCGCTGATGGCCTGGATTTACTATTTCATCCTGCTGATCGTCCTGGTCTTCGGCCTGGCGCTGAACCTGCTTTCGCTGCCGGGGCTGTGGCTGATGGTCGGCGGGTACGCGCTTTACGCGTGGCTGACCGGCTGGGACGTTTACGTCGGCTGGCCGTCGCTGACGACGATGCTGATCCTCGCCTTGCTTGCCGAGGCCGCGGAGTTTTTCGCCGGCGCCGCGGGCTCCCGGGCCGCGGGCGCGCGAAAGCGCGGGATGATCGGCGCGGTCGTCGGCGCGTTTCTCGGCGCGATCTTCCTCTCGATCATCCCGATCATCGGCGTGGCGCAGATCATCGGCGCGTGTCTCGGGGCATTCCTCGGCGCTGCGATCGCGGAGTTCTGGGACAAGGATTTCGCGCACTCGATGCGCGTCGGCTACGGCGCCGCGAAGGGACGGTTCGCCGGGATCGTGGTGAAGCTCGCGTTCGGCGTGATGATGCTGGTCGTCGCGATCTTCGCGGCGCTTCCGATCGCAGCGGCACGAGCGACGCCCATGCCGGCGACGCTGCCGCCGCCATCCCCGCCCGCGGCAACGCTTCCGTCGACGGAGCCGGCAACGACCAACGCGACGACGCAGAGCATCTGAAATCTACTATTTGAAATCTGAAATTTCCGATTTCGGATCGGAAATGTGAGACTGCCTCGCCGCTTACTTCGTCGGCGCCGGCGCCGCCGCGGACGCGCGGACCAGCAACTGCGGCGGGAACTTCCGCGACAGCAGCGGCTTGTGAACGCCCGGCGTGTTTTCCTGGTTCAGATGCTCGAACAGCGCCGTCGCCGCCTCGTGACCCATGTGCGTCAGCGGCGGCGCGAGCACCGTCATCGGCGGGGACATGTGCGCCGCGCTGGGCGGATCGTCCGTGCCGATCAGCGACAGTTCATCGGGAACCCGAATCCCATCCTTCGACGCCGCCGAATACACCTCGAGCGAATACTGATACCCGGCGGCGAAGATCGCCGTCGGCCGCTCGGGCGACGCCAGCACCTGCGCGAGGTGTTCGCGCTCGGCGTCGGTCAGCTTCCAACTGTTGCACTTGATCTTCAGCTCGTTCGGGCAAGACAGCCCGCGGTTCTTGCACGCCTGCTCGAAGCCGGCCAGACGATCGCGGCTGTTGGAGCTGTAATAACCGCCGCCGATGTAACCGATGCGCTGGTGACCGAGCCGCACCAGATGCGCGACCGCTTCTTCCGCGAGGTTGACGTTGTCGACGTCGTAGGACGGGATCAATTGCGTCCCCGACTGGGCGCCGACCGCGAGCGCCGGCGGGCGCGCTTGTCGCGACGTATAGGCGTCCACGTCTTCCTGGAACGGGTTGACCATCAGCACGCCGTTGCACTCGTTCCGCACGTCTTCGCCGAATCGGAGGATGACCAGATCCATCCCCAGCTCGCTCGCCGCCCGATGCACGCCGCCGAGGATCTGACCGTGGTAGTAGTCGGCGAGCGACGCCTCGCGATGAAACACCAGCCCGACGCGGACGGCCGCCGCGATGGTCTTGCGCTCGAAGTAGCGCTCGTGGACAAACGTCCCGCGGCCCTGCGCGCGTTCGAGGATGCCGGAGTAGACCAGCTCCTGCAACGCACGGTGAGCGGTGACAAGCGAGACGCCGAGCTCTTCGCTGATCTGCTTGGTGCTGGGCATCTGCTGTCCCGGCACAAAGACCCCGGCATCAATGGCGCCGCGGAGGGCCTCCTTCACGGACTCATAGAGGGGCCGTCCGGGCTGGGGTTTGACCGTCTTTAACTTCGCGACAGGCATCGGACCTCACGCACGAACGAAGGGTTTCAAGCAATCGAGTATAAGTTCTATAAGTATGCCATAATTTTTCGTTTCGTCAATATTTCAGAACGATGGCATTGACGGCGGGCTCAGGAGGCCCTGGTTGTGGCCCGCCGGGGCGGCTGACGGGACGGGCGCAGGGCCGGCAGTGCCGTAACCGCTGCCCCGGCAGAGCTTTGGCTAAGCTGGTAACGCTGCGGCCAGTTGTGGTTCTTCAGCAAGTTCGCGTGATGGATCGTGATGACGTGTTCCCCGTTCCCGGCTGAACTCGGCAGCTTCGCCGTTAGATTTCGCGTGAGCTCGTCGAAGCTGATCGGCACCGCCTGACCGTCCACGGTCACTTGAACCGTCGAGGCGACGATTCGATTTCGGTCCGAGCCCCACCAGTTCGGAATTCCTTCGTCAAGCGTCGTCGTGAGCACGAGTTCCGAACCGCTCCCGCTGACGCTCGGCGTCGTCTGCGTCGGGCGGCCGCAGTACGCCCACTCGCACAGGCCCGTGTAAATCGCGTACGCCTCGCGAAGGTTGTAGCCCGCGTCGCGGAGGCGCTGCTCTTCGTCGGGATCGCTGAAGAACGAGCACTCGCACAGCACCGCCGGCACGTGGCAGGCGCGCAGCACGCCGAACCCGCTGTCGTACATGAGCTGACTCGAGTAGATCGGCGCCCCGCGCGCGATCTGCGTGCGCATCGCCTTGCTCAGCTCCAGGTCAAGATAGCGCGCCACGTCCATGTCCGGCTCGTTGTCATCGACCGCCCCGTGATACCAGACGCTCGTGTAGTTCGTCCCGCGTCCGCCGCCGGCGTTGTGATGAATGCTCACGAACAGGTCCGCCCCGACGCCGCCGTCGCGCTTGCGCTTGACGTTGTTGGCGACCTCCGCGCGCTCGCGCAGGCCGATCGTGTCGTCGCCGTGGCGTGTCATGACGACATCAGCGCCGGCGTCCTTGAGCAGGCGCTCGAGGAGCAGGCCGACGCGGATGTTCATGTACGCTTCCTTCTCGCCCGCGCGGCCGGCCTTGTAACCGGCCGGTCGAGTCGAACCGCTCCCCCCGTCGGCGCCGCCGTGGCCGGGATCGATGACGATTGTCAGGTCCTTGAGATGTTTCTCGGCGGGGTTTCTGGGGACATCAATCGGCGGAAGATCCGTCCACGCCGCGCGATGGTCGATCAAATGCATCGCGTCATCGAGCGGCATGGGCTGGCGCTGCGACAGCGCAGGCATCGTCGCCGCCGGCCTGGTCGCGGCGGGTTTGTGATGGAAGGAACACCCCGCGCACGTCGCCCAAAGCGCAACGCAAAAGGCGAAACGCCGATCGAATCCCATTTGTGCTCCTTCCGCGACGGCGCTTACGCGCCTTCCAGCCCCTTCCAGCGCACGAAGCCCTCGATCGCCTCGTACTCCGCCAGCCCCAGCTTATCGTACAGTTTCGCCGTTTCGCGGTTGCGCTCCTCGGCACGCTGCCAGAACTCGCGATTATCCGTGCCGGGGAAGAGCGCTTTGTCCTTCTGGCTCTCGTGCTTGAAGATCGCGACGCGCTTGCGCGACACCTCATCGGGCGAAAGCGGAACGGCCATCTCAATCTCATCCACGCCCCACTCCTGCCAGGCGCCGCGGTAGAGCCAGATCTCGCACTGCCGCATCCAGTCCCGGTCCTTCAATCGCTTGCACGCTTCGAAGACCGCGCCGAGGCAGACGCGGTGCGTGCCGTGCGGATCGGACAGGTCGCCCGCCGCGTAGATCTGGTGCGGCTTGACCTCATCGAGCAGTTCCATCGTGATGCGGATGTCGTCCTCGCCGAGCGGTTTTTTGCGCACGCGGCCGGTCTCGTAAAACGGCAGGTCGAGGAAGTGAATGTGCTCGTCCTTCACGCCGGAGAATCGAGCGGCCGCGCGGGCTTCGGTGCGACGGATCAGCCCTTTGATCTTCTGAAGCTCCGGGCTGTCCACTTCGCCGGGCCTTTTCTGCTTGACGAAGCCCTCGATCTGATCTTCGATCCGCTGCGCCTGCCGCTCGCCTAAACCGAACGCCTGCGCGTACTCGCGGACGAAATCGGCGTGGCGCAGTGCCGCCTCGTCAAAGACGGCGATGTTGCCGCTGGTCTGATACGCGACGTGAACCTCGTGCCCCTGCTGGCAAAGACGGATAAACGTCCCGCCCATCGAGATCACGTCGTCGTCCGGATGCGGGCTGAAGACGATGACCTTCTTGGGGAAGACGTCCGCATTGGCGTGCTGAAAGGTGGGGCCGGCGTTGGCGTTTTCATGGCCGTCGTTCTTCGGTCGCCCCCCGGGCCAACCGGTGATCGTTGCCTGCATGTGACGGAAGACCTCGACGTTGATGTCGTACGCCCCGCCGCGGCTGGCGATCAGCTCCTGCAAGCCGTGCTCGTTGTAGTCTTCGTCAGTTAGTTTCAGCACCGGCTTGCCGACGGTGTGCGAGAGCCAGATGGCGGCCTTGCGCGTGGTGGGCTCGTCCCACTTCAGGCCGAAATCTTCCATCGATCCGAGCAGCCAGGGCGTCTTGAAGCGTGTCAGCTCCGCCGCCGCCGCGGAGTCGAGAACGATGCGCGCCGCAGGGTGCTGCTGGAGGAATGTCGCGGGAATCTGGCTGGTGATCTCGCCTTCAACCGCCTTCTTGATCACCGGCGCCTTGTTCTCGCCCCACGCCATCAGCACGACTTTCTTCGCCGACATGATCGAGTCGACGCCCATCGTGATGGCTTTGCGCGGGACGAACCATTCGCCGAAGAAATCGCTCGCCGCGTCCATGCGCGTAACGCGATCCAGCGTGATCAATCGCGTGCGGCTGTCGCGCGGCGAACCCGGCTCGTTGAAGCCGACATGGCCCGTCCGCCCGATTCCCAGGATCTGATAATCGATGCCCCCGGCGTCCTTGATGCGCTTCTCGTACTGCTGGCAGAACGTCCAGACCTGCTCGCGCGGGATGGTTCCGTCGGGCACGTACCACTGATCGCGCGGGATGTCCACGTGATCGAACAGGTGCTCGCGCATGAACCGGTTGTAGCTCTGCAGCTCATCGGGCTGGATGGGGTAGTACTCGTCGAGGTTGAACGTGAGAACACTCTTGAAGGAAAGCCCTTCCTTTTGATGCAGGCGGATCAACTCATCGTAAACCGCGGTCGGCGTCGATCCGGTCGCCAGCCCGAGCACCGCCTTCTCCCCGCGCGCCGCTTTGCCGCGAATCAGCTCCGCGATCTCCGCCGCCACGGCCCGGGACGCCTGATCGCTCGACGGGTAGACCGTCGTCGGGATTTTTTCCGCGTTATTGGCGGCGAGGTTCGGGGCGATCGCGCCTGCGGGAGTTGGCGTGGAGGGTTGCACGTGACTGCTCATAATCGCTGCGTCCTCATTTGCAAAATCGGCTAAGTTATAGAATATTATAGAACATACCAGATTGCCCCCCGCCGGCAAGTTTTTCGGCGGGGCGCGATGATGGTCTGGCCTTCATTCATTGGACGCGTTCATGGTCTCACTCGGAATTGACGTCGGCGGATCGTCGGTGAAGCTCGCCGTCGTTAACTCCAGGAGCACGCTGTGGCAGCAGCAGAGCGGCGTGTACTCCAATCCAACCCGCGAGCAGCTTGCCGCCGCGATCCGCGACGCGGTCGGCGGACGATTTGACGACGGCGTCGTCGGCATCTGCGTCCCCGGGCGGCGCGAGCCCGGCGGGCGGACCGTCGAGCTATCGGTCAACATTCCCGCATTGAACGGCCTGAGGCTGGACGATCTGGTGAGTGATGCCCTCGGCCACGCGCCGACGCGCGTCGAGGTCTTCACCGACGCCGTCGCCAACGCATATGACATTTACGTGACGCAGAATCTGCGAGGACGCCTAGTCTCGCTCGCGCTCGGCACGGGCGTGGGCGCCGCGGTGATCGACGACGGCGGCGTGCCGCTGATGGTCGATGGCGAATCGCCCGGCCATATCGGGCAGGTCGATTGTTCGATCGAAGGCGATCGCGTCATCGGTCCCGACGGCGGAGCCGGAAGCCTCGAAGGCTACATCGGCGCGCCGGCGCTCGTCGCCCGCTACGGCCCGGACATGGCCGCGAACCTGAAGCGCCTCGGGCCGAACGATGCGCCGCTGAAGGCGCTCGCGCGCGCCGTCCGGATCTGTCACGCGATTTACTGCCCGGATCACGTCGCGCTGACCGGCGGCATCGGGAATCGCATGGCGCACCTGCTGCCGGCGATCCGCACGCTGGTCGAGACGAACCTCTCCAGCATCGCGAAGAAGGATTGGACGCTGCTGAGCGGCAGCGACGATTTCCATGCCGCGCGCGGCGCCGCTCGATTCGCCGCCGCGCGGGTCGCCAGATAGTCGCGCCTACGACTTCGACTTCGAGCGCGAACGAGCGTGTGAGCGGCGTCCGCCCTTTCGCCCGCCTTTGCGGGAAGACGATTTGTTCGACTTCTTCTCGCGCCCGGATCCGCTCTTCTTCCCGCCGCCGGATTCCTTGTTAACCGTCGCCCACGCGCGGCGTTCGGCTTCCTTCTTCGACGTGCCGCGCTTCTCGTAGCCTTCCTCGATGTGCTCGGCCTTGCGTTTCTGCTTGCTCGAATATTTCGATTTGCTTCCACGTGCCATGACGCCTCGGTCCTTTCTGCTCGACAAAACTCGCGCGAGCGTCGGAACTTCGTGCAAAGAGCATGCTAAAGAGGCCGATGGCATCGCCGTTGCGGCGGGGCTTCCATCCATTCACAAGGACGTACCGATGACCCAGATCGATCAGCCTTTATCTCACGCCGCGCCCGATGCTTTGCAACGCGATCAGCAGGCCCATCCGCATCACTACCGCAACGTGTCGGATGCCGAGCGCATTCTCTCCCTTGCCGGCGGCGCAGCGATCGCGATGCTCGGCCTCTCCCGCCGAACGTTCCCCGGGATGCTTCTCGCGGCCGTCGGCGGCGGCCTCATCTACCGTGGCGCCAGCGGGTACTGCGGGCTCTACGAGAAGCTCGGCATCGATACCGCGCACCAGGCCGCGCCGCAGCCCGAGGATTACTTCCACCACGGCATCCACGTCGAGCACGCCTGCACGATTAAAAAATATCCGTGGGAGCTCTACGCGTTCTGGCGGAACTTCGAGAACCTCCCGCGCATCATGTCGCACCTGGACGCGGTCCACGTCCTCGACGGTCGGCGCTCGCGCTGGATCGCCAGGGCGCCGGCGGGCAAGACGGTCGAGTGGGACGCTGAAATCATTAACGATGAGCCGAACGCGCTGATCGCCTGGCGATCGCTCGGCGGCGCGGACGTCGACAACGCCGGCTCGGTGCGCTTCGTCCCCACCGCCGACGGCCTGGCGACCGACGTCAAAGTCGTCATCGATTACATCCCCCCCGCCGGCCGGCTGGGGAGTTGGATCGCCTCTTTCTTCGGCGAGAACCCGGAGCAGCAGATCACGGATGACCTGGCGCGTTTCAAGGAGACGATCGAGAGCGAGCCAGCTGCGCGCGGCGCGTGATCACGCGAGCGACCGAAGCGTCCCCAGATTGACCGCGTCCCACTCGCGGCCCTTCTCGTCCTTCTCTTTCGGCGTCTCAAGGATCTTCGGCACCCCGGCCCACGCGCTGTCGCGGACGAACGGTTTAAACCCTTCGAGCCCGATCTTCCCGCGGCCGATGTGATCGTGCCGATCGACCCGGCTGCCCAGGTCTTTCTTCGAATCATTCATGTGAATCACCTTCACGCGCGAAAGGCCGATCGTCTTCTCGATCTGCTTGCGAAACGCCGAGTACTTACGCCCGCGAAAGTCGTATCCGGCGGCGAAGAGGTGAGCCGTGTCGAGGCAGACCGCTAAACGCTTCGGCGCTTTCACGCGCTCGATGATCGTCGCGAGATGCTCCAGCTTGTATCCGAGCGAGCTTCCCTGTCCCGCCGTGATCTCCAGGCACGTGACCACTCCAGCATCCGGCACCATGTCATGCACCACATCCAGCGCCGCCGCGACTTTGCGTAAACCTTCCTCCTCGCCCGCTCCCATGTGCGCGCCCGGATGCGTGACGAGATGCGGGATGCCCAGCACGCTGCAGCGCGTCAGCTCCTCCACGAACAGCTCGACGCTCTTGCGCCAGAATTCCGGATTCATCGCCGCCAGATTGATCAGATAACTGTCGTGGCTGACGGTCTTTCTGAACTTCAGCCGCTTCGCGTGCGACTTCCAGTCGCGGATGCAATCACCAGTGAGCGGCGAGCACTTCCACTGCTGCTGATTCTTCGTAAACACCTGCACCGTCTCCATGCCGTATGCCTCGGCCTTGAGCAGCGCATTACACATTCCGCCGGCGATGGAGAGGTGGGAGCCGAACATTATTTGCCACCCCCCGATTCGCGCGCCATCCGGCGGTCGATTTCGTGCAGACGTTTGCGGGCTCCCTTGAGCGCGACGCCGCGCATGAAGCGTAAGGCGACGCGACAACGCGCCTGCTCACGCACCAGTTCCTCCGGCGTCAGATCGCTGACAAGTTTGCCCATCTCCTTCGGCTTGCTCATTAGCGGTGCTTGGTCGACCGGGTTAATCACTTCGTCGTCGCGGCCGCCGGCTTCTGCCCGGCATTCTTGATCAACTGCTGCGCGACTTCCATCGTCTGCCATTCGACGTGGCCGTCGCCGTAGAGGAAGTTCATGCCGTCCTCGTCGTGGTCGTCATTCTTCTCGTACAGCACGACGGCATCCGCCGGCGCGTTGAAGTTCATGCCCTGGCCGACGTAGACGTAGGAGCTGTTGGCAATGGCCCAGGTCGCTTGCACGTCCTTGTTGCCGCTCTTTACCTCCGCGGGAACGTTGTTGTCCGAGGACGGACAGGTGAACGCATCGACCGTGATGTCCTCCGTCTTGATCAGGGTGCCCAGGTCCGGCGGATATTTTCCTTTGTTCTCGTTGGCGTAGAGCAGAATCGCCTGACCGATCTGCCGCTCGTTGCTGGCGCACTTGACGCGATTCGCAGTCTCTCGCGCGCGGTTGAGCGACGGGAGGAGGATGCTCAATGCCAGCGGCGGCATGGCGGAGATCGTCGGATCGGTGCCGAGCGCGCTCGCGCCCGGGAAGGGGCTAACGCCGTTCATGTGCCAGCCCGCATCATCCACCCATGACACCGAGCCGGCGGGGCCGAGGTTGGCGGTGAGCTGATCCAGCGGCGGCAGCATCATCGCCGGCGACGGGCCGACAAAGATGTCCAGAAAACCCGTGTACCCGCTCATGAACAGCCACATCGGGTACACCGCCGGCGCCGTCTTCGGCAGATCCGTGAAACGCACGCTCGTCGCCTTGTTCTGGCCGAGCTGCTTGCGCAGCGCTGCGAACGATTCGTTGTCGAGGATGCTCTTGTCGCTCGCCGGGTTGTACCGTGCGGCGGACGCGATCACCTGCGGGTATGCCGCGACGTACAGCACGCCGTTCCTGATCGCCCACGACGGGCGGATGATCGGGAGCGCAAGATAGTGGATCTTCAAATCGCCGACGGTCGTATCGCGGAAGCTCAGGTTCGCGGCTTCGGGCGCGCCGACGCTCGCCATCGCGTTGCTCGCGGCGCGCGAGAGCTGCTGGAGCGATGATTCCGCCTTCGCCGGATCGCGCAGCTTGTTCACGACGCACGTCGCCAGCGAGAACGTGCCGGCAACTTGCGGAGAAGAATAGAACGCCCACTGATCGCCCAGCGGCTCGAGCACGTCCTTCTGAAGATCGAGGCCCGTCATCGTGCGGAAGCGGTCGAGTCCCTGATCGATCTCCGCCGGTGCCGTCGGGTCGACTTTGCCGGCGGTGGAGCGCACGTCGCCGAGCGTTTTCGCCAGGTCGAGCGTCCCGGCGCCCGCCATCGTCGCGGTCGCGGGGATCAGCTTGAGCGTGTCGTCGCTCACGGGCTTGGCGTCGAAGAGCGTGAACACCCCGGCGCGCGGCGACGGAGCGGCGAGGAAGACTTTGGATGACCAGTTTTGACCCTCGAACGCGCCCGTCCACCCCGCGCCCCTCGCGCTGGCCAAACCCAGCGCATCCCGCACCTTCACCCACTGCTCGTGCTCGCGCATGCTCCGCTTCCCGCGCGCGGGCGCGGCATCGATCGCCTTCACGACGCCGGCGGTGTTTACGTAGATCGCCGCGACCGGCTTTTGATGGAGCTGCCCCATCACGTCGGTGAAGGTCGCGTCGCCTTGAAGGCTGGGCCGGCCTTTCACGATCGGCACAGGGACGGCGGTGCCGACGGTGATGACGACGAGCTGCCCTTCGACGCCGAGCCGCACGGGCGTCGGGGTTTTGCCGGCATGATCGATCGCCGTCTGCAAATCCTTCGTCAGCGCGGCGGCTTCATCGCCGGCGTCGCAGAGGATCGCGATGCGCGGCTGCGGATCGCGCGGGTTGGTGTAGTCCAGGCCGCCGAAGTAGAACGCGCTCGGGTGACGCCAGAACCGCGCACCGATCGCCGCGATCATCGACGCGGCTTCGCCGCTCGTCGCGTTCTCCTGTCCCAGTCGCTGCGAGAGCCGCGGGAGAAAATCCGTAAACAGTTTCGGGAAGTCCGACGCGTCGAGCACGGCTTTGAGATGCGACCGGTCGTAACTGGGCCCGAGGTTCGCGGCTCCGCTCCAGCCGACGTACACCAGCGCATCCGCCGGCACGCGATCCGCCAGCGGCTGCGCCGCAGCCATCCGCACGAACAGCGCGACGAAGAAGATCGTCGCGGCCAGCATGGTCCGTCTCATTTCAAAACGCCTCCGTTACAACGCGTGAATCGTCATGCCGAGCGAAGCATCTGCGTTCCCGCACCCGGATCCTTTGCGAGTCCGCTTCGGACGAGGTGTCTCGACGCCCATAAACGTCCTCACGGTGTGACGAGCGCGATGTTCCCATGCGATCGCGTCGCCCGCAACTGCGCGCCCTCCCGCGCTACTTGCCGATGCAGAACGTCGAAAAGATCCGGCCGAGAACGTCGTCCGGCGTGATCCGGCCCAGCACCTGCCCGAGCGATTCGAGCGCGTCGCGCAGCTCCAGCGCAATCACTTCCGCCGACGGTTGCGATGGGACACCAGACGCGACGCGACCGAGCGCCTCGCGCGCCTGCGCGATCGCCGCGAGATGCCGGGAATTGAGCGCGAGCGTCGACGACACGGCGGACGAATCGCCGAACGCGAGGCGATCGAGCGCTTTGCGAAGCGCTGCGATTTGGGTGCCGGCGACCGCGCTGACGCACACCGCCGCGTCAGATCGATCCCACTTTGAGTATAAATCCGCCTTCGTCCGCACGATTAAATCCGCCCGCCGCGGCCATTCGATCGGCGGGCGATCGTCGGCGCACTCGATTACCGCGATGAGAAAGTCGGAGGTTTCAGCCGCCCGCCGCGCCTGCTCCGCCATGCGATGCTCGATTTCATCGAGGGCGTCAGCCGGGTCGGCAGGGCGAGGCTCCCGCCGAGCCGGTGTTTCCTCCCGCGCCCGCGGCTCGGCGGGGGCCTCGCCCTCCCCGGGGGTCGCTGCATCTTCGAGCCCCGCAACGTCGATCAGGCGCACCTGCCCGCGCTCGAGCATCACCTCCGCCGAGAGCACGTCCCGCGTCGTCCCCGCGATCGGCGAGACGACCGCGCGCTCGCGTCCCGCGAGCGCGTTCAGCAGCGTGCTCTTTCCGGCGTTGGGCCGGCCGACGAGGACGAACGTCGGCTCGTGCGTCAGCCGCTCGAACCGCGCGCTGCCGCGCATCAGCTCATCGAGATCCGCATCGATCTGCTTCGCGCGAGCGACCACCTGCTCGTGCGCGATGAAGCTGATGTCCTCGTCGGAGAAATCGATCCCCGCCTCGACCAGCGCCAGCGTGTCGGCGAGCAGGTCCATCATCGGACGCAATCGCCGCGAGAGTTCCCCGGCCATGAGCTGACGCGCCGCCCGCGCCTCGTGCTCGCTGTGCGCGGAGATCGTCGCGGCGACGCCCTCCGCCGCGCTCAAGTCGAGCCGGCCGGTGAAATAAGCGCGCGCGGTGAACTCGCCGGCCTCGGCGTGCCGCGCGCCGGACTCCACGAGCGTTGCGATCAGCATCCGCGCGAGGAGCGGATTTCCCGGAAGATGAAACTCGACGAGGTCCTCGCCGGTGTAGCTGCGCGGCCCCGCGAAGAGATAAACCCACGCCGGCACGTCCGTCTCGTCGAAATGAAGCGCGACGCGCCGCGCTTCACCCGCCGCCGGAGGCGAACCGCAGATCGATCGAGCGATCGCATGCGCCGCGCCCCCGCTGATGCGCACGATCATCCGCGCCGCCGGCCCGACGGCGCTGCTGATCGCCACGATCGTGTCATTTGAGTTCAAGCGACTCACGCAACGTCATGCTGAGGTACTCCGAAGCATCTGCGTTCACTTGCGCAGATCCTTCGCGAGTACGCTCAGGATGACACGCCTTGCAGCGTTCTCGGCTTTGTAAATAAACACCCTCTCAGCATGGCAAGTCGCGAGGCTCCGAGTGTCTAGACCGACGCAATCCGCGGCTCACTTCTGCCCGCCGCGCTTGTCCGCCTCGCGGCGCAGCTCTTCCGCCTTGTTTTGCAACTGCTGGATCCACCCGCCGAACCCGGTCTTGGGCTCCTTCGGCCCCTGCTTCTGCTTCGCGCCGCTGCCGCGATCGTCGTCGCCGCCGCGCTTTTTCTTCATGCTCTTGGGCGCGTCGACGATGATCTTCCCCGCCTTCTCCGCCTCCTCGCGCTCCTTGATGTGGCGGCGGATGACCTTCGATTCCCAGATGCCGATCGTCGTGCTGGTCAGGATGTACAAGTTCAACCCGCTCGGGCCGTTGTAAACGATGATCGGGAACAGCAGCACCGACATCCACTTCATCATCTTCTGCTGCGTTTCCTGCTCCTTCGTCGTCGCCGGCGCCTGCGGCATGTACTTCTGCTGCATGAAGAACACGATCGCCAGCAGGAACGGCAGAAGGTTGAAGCCGCTGACAACCGCGCCGCCGAACAGCGGAATCCACGCCGGCAGATGGTACGGCGTCCACGCGATCAGATTATCCGGCCGCGCCAAATCCTTGATCCACGTCAGCCCGTACAGGAACGGCGACTGCCGCAGCTCGAACGTGCTTTGCAGCGCGCTCCACAGCGCGATCCAGATCGGCATTTGCAGAAACATCGGCAGGCAGCCGAGGTACATGCCGATCCCCTGGTCCTTGTACAGGGCCATCATCTGCTTATTGAGCTCGTCTTTGTCGTCGGCGTACTTCTGCTTGAGCCGCTCCATCTCCGGGCCGAGCTTGCCCATCTGCATCATCGAGACCTGCGACTTCTTGGTGATCGGATGCAGGATCGCGCGCACGAGCAGCACCAGCCCGATGATCGCCAAACCCCAGTCGCGGGTGATGAAGTGGAAGAACGCCAGCAGCTTCACCAGCCCGTTGATCAAGAACTGGAAGGTGCAGACCGCGCACGGCCCGCTGGTGAGCACGAGCGTGTTGTCGTACCCGAACGGAAATGACGCGTAGTACGGGTCATTTAGTACCGCCCGCCAACGCGGGCCGAAGTACGTCTTGTTCGACAGCTCGATCGATTTGCCCGGATCGACCGGCAGCGCCTTGGTCGTGAACGTCATCGCGACCATGCGCAAGTGCGGCTCGGATTCAGGATTCAGCGCGTAGGTGAACACCTTATCGATGTACTTCGCGTAAGGCGTGTTCCCCTCGCTCGCCAGAGGCACCGGATGCACCAGCGCGTCGAAGTACACGCTGAGCTGGCCGGCCCAGAGGATTCCCTTCATGTCCGGCTTGGCGGTGATGTCGCGGTCGGGCGACTTGGTCGAGTACTCATCGACCATGTGATGCTCGACCTGCACGCGGCCGTAGCCGTCGTCGTAACCGCCGATCACCTGGATGTCCGGCCCGCGCTCGCTCTCGCGCGGCGGCGCGGTCGGCCCGGCGAAGACGATCTTCACGTTCGCCGACGCCTGCGAGGTGTTCTCCACCACGTGCCGGACGATCAGCTCGTATCCCTTGCCGGCTGAATTCGCGTCCGACAGCTCGTAGATCTTGTGAACCCGCACGAGCCCCAGATCGAGCACGAAGGACGCCGAGTGATCGTCGTGCTTCTCGACGACCCAGTTCGCCGCATACGTCGGGACCTCGATGTCGTTGACGGTGACCCACCCCGTCGCCATCGAGCGGGTCTGCGCACGCTTGTCGGCATCGTCCAGATCGTTCGGTGTCTGGAACGTGTACTGTTCGTCACCGCGGGGCGCCTTGATGCTTTTGTCGTTGACCGTGATCGACTCGACGCCCGCCCCCTGCGTGGAGAGCTGCGTCTTGAGCTTGTAGTTCGCGCCGTCGCCGATGGTGATAATGCTCGGCTGCGTCGCGGCGTTGACGATGTGGACGGGCGACTGCGACAGCGCCGCGGCGCCCTGCTGCTGCGTCGTCGCGACCGCGTTCGTCGCGACCGCGTTTGTCGTAGTCGCCATCGCCTGTTGCGTCGTGGCGCCGCCGGCGGCTTGCGTCGCCGCGGAAGTCGTCGCTCGGGTCGCCGCCCCGGTCGTTGCCGGTTGCGTGCTCGCCTGCCCCGGACGCTTCCACTCCGGGTGCTTCTCGTACAGCTTGGCGACGTAGAGCTGCCATCCAAAAATGATGACAAACGACAGCAGCATCATCGTGACCAGGCGCTTGGTTTCCATAAGAGCAGTAGTTCGAGGTTTGATATTTGAGGTTTGATGTCGGAGGTTCGAGGATTGTCATCCAACCCTCAAATAACAAACCTCAAACAACACAGCGTCCGGTCATCGTCCATCCAGCAGTCGCGTACCGAGGAAGTTGTCCAGCTCCTCGATCGCTTCGACCTTCTTCACCGTCGTGTCCACGTCGTACATCAGCCGCACGAACTCCACCGCGTTCTCCGACACGATCACGAAGCTGCTTCGCGGATCGCGGTCGCGCGGCTGGCCGACCGAGCCGACGTTGATCACCGCCTTTTCATCCGTCACTTCGAAGCGATAGTCCAGCTCATCGGGGCTATAAAAATCCGGCCCTTCTAGAAACACGCCCGGGACGTGCGTGTGGCCGACGAAACAGAGCTTGTCGAACCGCTCGAAAATGCTGACGAATTTTCCCGGGTTCGTGTAGATGTCGTCCGGGAAGATGTATTCATTGACCGGGCGTCGCGGCGAGGCGTGCACGGCGACGAACTCGTTCGTCCGCACGCGCACCGGCAGGTTGCCGAGAAACTTCCAGCGATCGGCGCGCCGCTCCACGTCCGGGTCGTTCTCGAACTGCTTCCGCGTCCAATAGCACGCCGACTCGGCGCCGCTGTTGAAGTTGAACGGCTCGTAGAAGACGGCGAAATCATGATTGCCCATCAGCGACACCCGCGCCCGCTGGCGGACCAGGTCCAGGCACTCCATCGGATTGGGCCCGTAGCCCACAACATCGCCCAAACAAAGGATGTCCTTGACCCCGCGCCGGTCGATTTCCGCCAGCACCGCAGTCAAAGCTTCCAAATTTCCGTGAATGTCACTGACGATCGCGAACATCTTCTTTTTTCAAAAGAGCGACGATGGTACGGGGCGCGGTTCGCGCGGTCAATTTGCACAGGCGCAAGTGGAGCAGAGGATAGAGGATAGAAGATAGAGGATAGAGCGAAGGGGGTTTGTCGTTCGGTATCCTCTATCTTCTATCCTCTATCCTCTCTTTCGCTTAAATTCCCCCACGATGGGCAGATCATCGGTCGGAATCACGTTGCTCGGTTGCGGCACCGTCGGCGGCGGCGTCGTCAACGTCCTGCTCAAGCAGCGCGACCTCCTCAAGCAGCGCACCGGCATCGACTTCGTCCTCAAACACGTCGTCGTCAAGAGCAAAGAGGAATACCCGCCCAACGCCGCGGAGCTGCCGATGTCGCTCGACGCCAACGCCGCCATCGACGACGACGCCTCCGACATCATCATCGAACTGATCGGCGGCGCCGGCGTCGCCTTCACCTTCGTCGAACGCGCGCTCAAGCTCGGCAAGCCCGTCGTCACCGCCAACAAGGCGCTTCTCGCCGCCCGCGGCGCCGACCTCTTCAAGCTGGCGCGCGAGAAGAACACCTGCATCGCCTTCGAGGCCAGCGCCGGCGGCGGGATCCCGATCATCGACGTCCTGCAGCGCGGCCTGGTCGCCAACCGCGTCGACGCCCTGCTCGGCATCGTCAACGGGACGTGCAATTTCATCCTGTCGCAGATGAGCCAGAAGGGCTGGAGCTACGACCAGGCATTGAAGGAAGCGCAAGCCCAGGGCTTCGCCGAGGCGAATCCCACGATGGACGTTTCCGGGCGCGACAGCGCGCAGAAGCTGGCGATCCTCGCATCGCTGGCCTTCAACGTTCGCATTGACGAGGCGGACATTCATCTCGAAGGCATCGACAAGCTCAATGCCGCTGACATCAAGTTCGCCGACGAGCTGGGCTACGTCGTCAAGCTGCTGGCGATTGCCGAAAGAGCCGGTATCGGGGATCGGGTATCGGGCATCGAGGACGCAGCCAAACCCGATACCCGACACCCGATACCCGACGCCGTTTCTCTCCGCGTCCACCCCACGCTGGTGCACAAATCCGACCTGCTCGCGCAGGTCTCCGGCTCTTTCAACGCCATCAGCTTTTTCGGTCACGCGCTCGGCCACGCGCTTTTTTATGGCCGCGGCGCCGGACGCATGCCGACGGCGTCCGCGGTGGTCTCCGACGTCATCGGGGTCGCACTCGGCACCACGCTCGAGCAGTTCCGCCGACTCAACGTCTTCTTCGACCAGACCCCGCGCGCGACCGTCCAACCCTTCGACGGCCTCCGCTCGCGCTATTACCTGCGGCTGACGGCGAAGGACCAGCCCGGCGTGCTCGCGCAGGTGACAAAGGTGCTCGGCGATCAGAACATCTCCATCGCCAGCTTCGTCCAGCACGAATCCGCTCAAGGCGCCGGGCCCGTCCCGCTGGTCCTGACCACGCACGACGCCAGGGAAGGCGCGATCCAGGCCGCGCTCTCGCAGATCGACGCCCTCGACCCCATCACCGCGCCCAGCGTCTGCCTGAGGATCATCGATCAACCCAAAGAGTTCGCCGCCTAAGCCCCGCGCTCTCGTGTCGCACGCACGCGGGTTCCAAAACGTGCAACGCCGATCCGTCTGAAATCTGAAATCTCGAATCTAAAATCTTCGATTTTCCTCGGGTTCCGCGATCTCGCCGCCGCGCGTTGCAGATCTGTGATCAAATTCCTGCAATCGCCCGCATATGGAGGGGACATCGCGCCGTGACCGACCGCCATTGCCACCAGTTGCGTCTCGCCTCGCGCAAAGCACGGCATTTTGCGCCAGGAGCGTCCGCGCAACCCGGCGCGACCGCGCGCCGTCTGGCGCAACCGGCGTCGCGACTGCGCAAAACGAACCCGGACTCGGAAACGAACCCAAACCAAGCCGACGGCAAACCGCGTTTTCAGCTCGGAAATGCGGAAAAATCGCCGATTGGAGCACGAACGGGATGCAAAACGAACCCAACCGCGCGGGCGGGCGTGCGGCCGAACCAACGGCGCTGGCGGGGGCGCGAGGCGAACATGGTGGCGCCGGCGGATCAGCCGCACTTCAGATCGGCCAGCGCCGCGGGCCGGTCGCGGGCGATGAGGCGGGCGATGGTGGAGAGGATCTGGTCGGGCGACACAGGCTTGGCTACGTGGGCGGCGAAGCCGGCGGAGAGGGCACGCATCCGGTCTTCCTCGCGCGCATACGCCGTCAGTGCGATCACCGAAACCTTCCCGCCGCAGCGCTCGGGGAGCTCGCGCAGCCGGCGGAGGAAGTCGTACCCGTCCTGGTCGGGCATCGCGATGTCGGAGAGGATCACGTCCGGGATCGATTCGCGCAGCGCGCCCATCGCCTCGGTGACGCTGCCACTGGTCGTCACGTGCGCACCGGCGCGGCGGAGAATCTCGCCGACGACCTCGCGCGCGTCCGGCTCGTCATCGATCAGCAGCACGCGCGTTCCGGCGATGTCGCGGGAGTCCGCTGGGCCGCCGGGTCGCGCCGCATCGCCGTTGGCGTTGCCCGCACCCGCGCCCGCCGCGCCCTTCGCAGGAGCGCAGTCGGCCGGCGCCGCGGCTTCCGCGCTCGCCGCGACGCGGGGAAGCATGACGTTGAAGGTCGAGCCGCGGCCTTCGCCGGCGCTCTCGGCGCTGACGCTCCCCCCGTGCATCGTCACGATGTGCCGCACGATCGTCAGCCCGATCCCCAGCCCCCCGTGCGTGCGCGTGCTGGTGCTGTCGGCCTGGCGGAAACGATCGAAGACGTACGGCAGAAAGGCGGCGTTGATCCCCTGCCCGGTGTCGGCGACGCGCAGGCGGTGCTGGCCGGCGACCTCGTCGAGGATGACGTCGACGCGTCCGCCCGCCGGCGTGAACTTCACCGCGTTGGAGAGCAGGTTCCACACCACCTGCTGCAGCCGGTCGGGGTCCCCGTCGATGCAGTGCTCGCCGCCGCCGTCGTTGGTCACCGACAGCGCGACGCTTTTCGCCTCGGCGTTGGGACGAACGGCTTCGACCGCGCATTCGACGATTGTGGACAGGTCGACCACCTTGGCGGCGAGCCGCAGCTTGCCGCTGGTCACGCGCGACACGTCGAGCAGGTCTTCGACGAGCTTCGCCTGCGCGCGGGCGTTGCGATCGATCACATCGATCGCGTGCGCGACGTCGTCGTTGATCTGCTGCGACGGCGCGGCGCCGTTGCCTCCGCCGCCGACGTGCGTCTGCTGCATCCGCAGCAGTTGCGTCCATCCCATGATGGCGTTGAGCGGCGTGCGCAGCTCGTGCGACAACGTCGAGAGGAACTCGTCCTTGATGCGATTGGCCTGGCGCTCCTCGGCGAAGAAGGTGTTCTCGATGGCGATCGACGCCATCTGCGAAAGCTGGACGAGCAGCGCTTCGTCGTCGTCGGTGAAGTCGCCGTCGGCCTTGTCGGAGGCTTCGATCAGCCCGAGGTTCCGCCCGTCGCGGCCGGTGAGCGGCGCGGCGAGCCAGCCGCGCATCCACGGGCGGGTCGCCGGATCGGCAAGTTGCCAGACCGGATGCTCGCTCAGCTCGCGCTGCGTCATGCGCGCGGTCTTGTTCGTCGCGCAGACGAGCGATTCGATGCCGTTGCCCTCCGGCCGATGCGCGCCCTGCGGCCAGGCCGACCATTTCTCCGACGCCGACACGACGGTGGTGCCGTGCTGCCAGTTACCGTCGGCGATGACGGTGGTGGAAGCGCGGTGGGCGCCCACGATCTCGCGCGCGGTGTCGGTGATGACGCGGAGCATCTTCTCGATCGACAGCGCCGAGTTGATCGCCAGCGACGCCGCCGTCAGCCGGTGCAACTGCGACGCGCGCTGTTGCAGCCACTGCGCCTGCCGCCGCACCTGCTCGGTCTTGCGGTACAGGTCAACGAAGACGGCGACCTTGGTCTTCAAAACATCGGGAACAACCGGGGTCTGGATGTAGTCGACCGCCCCGAGCGAATAACCTCGTGCCGCATGGTCCTGATCGCCGAACGCGGTGATGAAGATGATCGGGATGTGCTCGCTGCTCTTGCGCTGGCGGACGAGCGAGGCGGTTTCGAAGCCGTCCATCCCCGGCATGTTGACGTCGAGGAGGATGACCGCGAAGTCGTCGTTCAGGAGCGCCCGCAGCGCCTCGCGCCCGGAGTAGGCGCGCACGATGTTCTGGCGCAGGTCCTCCAGCACCGCCTCCAGCGCGAGCAGCTTCTCGGGCCGGTCGTCGACGATCAGGATGTTGACCTTGCCGTCACTCATTATTGAGTCATTGATTCATCGAGCCATTGAGTCATCGAAGAGACGTCTTTCAATCACTCAATGACCCGACGGCTCAATCGTGAATCAGCGGTAGAGCCAGACGCGCAGCAGTGAAAGGAGCTGTTCGGTGTCCACCGGCTTGGCGATGTAGTCGCTGGCGCCGGCTTCGATGCACTTCTCGCGGTCGCCCTTCATCGCCTTGGCCGTCAGCGCGATGATCGGGAGGCTGCGGAACTTGGCCAGCTTGCGGATGGCGCGCATCGTGTCGTAGCCGTCCATGTCCGGCATCATGATGTCCATCAGCACGACGTCAATCTCGCCGTCCTGCTGCAGGATCTCGATCGCGCTCTTGCCGGTCTCGGCCGAACAGATCTCCATGCGGAACGGCTCGAGCAGGCTGGTCATCGCGAAGATGTTGCGGATGTCGTCATCGACGATGAGCACCTTCTTGCCGGCCAGCACCGTCTCGGCGCGGTGCAGGTCCTCGATCATCCGCCGCTTCTCCGGCGGCACCACCGACATCGGCCGGTGCAGGAACAGGCACGTCTCATCCAGCAAGCGCTCGGCCGAGCGGACGTCCTTCAGCGCCATCGTTTGACTGAGGCGCTTGAGGTGCAGTTCCTCCTTCTTCGTCAGCGTGCGATCGCTGTAGACCATCAGCGGCAGATCGTGGGCCGCGGGAAGAGCGTTGATCTCGTCGATCAGGTCGAATCCCTTCATCTCCGGCAGGTTGAGCGCGATGATGGCGGCGTCGAAGCCGCCTTCGGCCAGCTTTGCGGTCGCCTCGGCGCCACCGGTCGCCTGCACGATCTCCACGTCGTCGCCGCCGATCAATTCCGTGATCGCGTTGCGGCTCTCATCGCGCGAATCCGCCACCAGCAGCCGATGCGTGTGCGGCTTGATGTGGGCTTCGACGCGGTCGAAGATCTCGTCCAGCGCCGCCTTGGTCTTCACCGGCTTGGTCACCGCGCCCATCGCGCCCATGCGCAGGCCGCGCTGGGTCTCCTCCTCAGTCGTGATGATCTGCACGGGGATGTGACGGGTGGTCGCGTCGTCCTTCAGACGATCGAGCACGCGCCAGCCGTCGATGTCCGGCAGGTTGATGTCGAGCGTGATGGCGGCGGGCTTGAGCTCGCGCGCCCTGGCGATCGCTTCGGCGCCGCGCGCGGTGACGACCGCCTTGTAGCCGCGCTCGTGCGCCAGGTCGAAGAGGAAGTGCGCGAAGTTGTTGTCGTTCTCGACGATCAGCAGGATCTTGTCGCCCTCGCGCGCCGTCGCCGAATCGTCGGCGAACTGCGGCTCGACGGTCGGCTGGTGTTGTCCGGGCTTGTCGCCGTCGGGCGTGACCAGCACCGGCGTCGTCTCCGCCGTCGGAGCTTCCAGCAGCGCCGTCCCGCCACCGCTCGTCCGCCGCTGCGGACGCTGCTGCTGCGGGTACGCCTGCGGCAGGAAGAGCGTGAACGCGCTGCCTTCGCCCGGCGTGGACGAAAGCCGAATCTCCCCGCCCAGCAATCGCGCCAGCTCGCGGCTGATCGCCAGTCCCAGACCCGTGCCGCCGTATTTACGCGACGTGGAGCCGTCGGCCTGCTGGAACGCCTCGAAGATGATCTGCTGTTTCTCCGGCGGGATGCCGATGCCCGTGTCGGTAACACTGAAGGCGATGACCGAGCGCGCGCGGTTGAGCGATTCGTTGTCATGCGCCCACCCGTCCTGAGCCTGCTCGATCCGCAACGACACCTTGCCCTTGTCCGTGAACTTGAACGCGTTGGAAAGCAGGTTCTTGAGGATCTGCTGGAGCCGCTTGGCGTCGGTCTGCACGCCACGCGGCAGATCGCTGCCGAGGTCCACCTCGAAGCTGAGCTTCTTGTTCTCGGCGACGTGTCGGAACGTGCGATCGACGTAATCCTGCAGATCGCCGAACCCGACGTCGCCGACGTCGACGATGACGGTGCCGGACTCGATCTTCGACAGATCCAGGATGTCGTTGATCAGCGCGAGCAGGTCGTTGCCCGAGCTGTGGATCGTCCGCGCGAACTCCACCTGACGCGGCGTCAGGTTGCTCTCGTTGTTCTTCTGCAACTGGTCGGAAAGGATGAGCAGCGAATTGAGCGGCGTGCGCAGCTCGTGCGACATGTTTGCCAGGAACTCGCTCTTGTACTTCGACGTCAATGCAAGCTGCTTGGCCTTTTCTTCCAGCGCCTGGCGGGCCTGCTCGACTTCCTGGTTTTTGCGCTCCACTTCGACGTTCTGATTCGCCAGCAGCTTGGCCTTGTCTTCCAGCTCGGCGTTGGTCTGCTGCAGCTCTTCCTGCTGGCTCTGCAACTCGCGGGCGAGCGACTGGGACTGCTTGAGCAGCTCTTCCGTACGCATGTTCGCTTCGATCGTGTTGAGCACGATGCCGATCGATTCGGTGAGCTGATCGAGGAACTGCTCGTGCGTCGGGTTGAACCGGTCGAAGCTCGCCAGCTCCATCACCGCCTTCACCTGGCCTTCGAACAGGATCGGCAGCACGATGATGTTGAGCGGCTTGGCTTCGCCGAGGCCCGACGTGATCTTGACGTACTCCTGCGGCACATCCATCAGCAGGATCTTCTCGCGCTCCAGCGCGCACTGGCCGACGAGGCCTTCGCCGAGCTTGAAGCGGTTGTCGATGTTCTTGCGCTCCTTGTACGCGTAGGACGAGAGCAGCTTGAGCACCGGCTCGTCGCTCTTGCTGGCCGAGTCCATCATGTAGAACACGCCCTGCTGCGCGCTGACCACCGGCGCGAGCTCCGACAGGATCAGGCGACCGACCGTGAGCAGGTCTTTCTGGCCCTGGAGCATTCGGCTGAACTTGGCGAGGTTGGTCTTGAGCCAGTCCTGCTCGGTGTTTTTCTGCGAGGTGTCGCGCAGGTTGCGAATCATCTCGTTGATCGTGTCCTTGAGCGCGGCGACTTCGCCTTGCGCCTCGACGGTGATCGAACGAGTCAGTTCGCCCTTGGTGACGGCCGTCGCGACTTCGGCGATGGCGCGCACCTGAGTGGTCAAATTCGCGGCGAGCTGATTGACGTTGTCCGTCAGATCGCGCCACGTTCCCGAAGCGCCGGGCACGGACGCCTGCCCGCCGAGCTTCCCTTCCACGCCCACCTCGCGGGCCACGGTCGTCACCTGATCGGCGAACGTCGCCAGCGTGTCGATCATGCTGTTGATGGTGTCGGCGAGCTCCGCGATTTCGCCCTTGGCGTCCACGGTGAGCTTGCGCTTGAGGTCACCCATGGCGACGGCGGTGACCACCTTGGCGATGCCGCGCACCTGGTTCGTCAGACGGTCGGCCATGAAGTTCACGCTGTCGGTCAGATCCTTCCACGTGCCGGCGACGCCTTTCACTTCGGCCTGCCCGCCGAGCTTTCCTTCGGTGCCCACTTCACGCGCCACGCGCGTCACTTCCGATGCG
>JAICTV010000132.1 GCA_025936175.1 Phycisphaerae bacterium | reverse complement strand
CGCGCCCCCTTCGGCGATCCGATCGAGTTTCGCCTGCGCGGCTATTGCCTGAGCCTCCGCCACGAGCAGGCGAAGAACGTCATGGTCACGCTCGGGACGCCGAAGTAGACTCGCGCTCCATGATCGGCATTCTGCTCGCGGCCGCCGCGGTCACCTCATCGCCGGCGACAACGCAATCGTCGTCTGCAAGCAGCGCCGTCGTCGCCGCCGACGGCAGCGGGAAGTTCAAAACGATCCAGGCTGCCATTGATGCCGCGCCGCAAATCACCGAGAGCGGCTCTTCCCCTTTCGTCATCTTTGTCAAACCGGGAACTTACGAAGAGCTGATCTACATCCAGCGCGAGAAGCGCTTCGTCGTCCTCGTCGGCGACGATCCAGCCAGGACGACGATCCGCTTTGGGCTGTACGGGCCGATGAAGAACCAGGACGGCGCGCCGATCGGCACCTTTCGAACGCCAACGGTGCAGATCGACGCCGACGATTTCACCGTCGCCAACCTGACGATCGAAAATAGCGCCGGGCCGAAAGGGCAGGCGCTCGCGCTGCGCGTCGACGGTGATCGCGTCGCGTTTGGCAACTGCCGCTTCATCGGCTGGCAGGACACCGTCTTCCTCAACCGCGGTCGGCAGTATTTCCAGGATTGCGAGATCACCGGCGCGACGGATTTCATCTTCGGCGGCGCGACGGCGTTCTTCGATCACTGCCAGATCCATATCGCGGGCAACGGCTACATCGCCGCGCCCTCGACGCCGGATTTTCAGAATTACGGCTTCGTCTTCGACCGCTGCTCGATCAGCGGCGAGAAGGCGGACGTCAAAACATTCCTCGCTCGGCCTTGGCGCGCGCACGGTCAGGCGGTGTTCATGAACTGCGAGATGTCGGATGTCGTCCGCCCGCGCGGCTGGGACAATTGGCGATCGCCGCAGCGCGAGAAGACCGCCCGCTTCGCGGAGTTCAACAGCTCCGGCCCCGGGGGATCGAGCGACCAGCGCGCCCCGTGGGCGAAGCAGCTTGATGCGTCGCAGGCGAAGGAATATTCGATCGAGAAGGTGCTCGACCGGTGGGATCCGAAGCGTCAGCTCGATGAATCACACGGGCGGTAATTCATCCGGGCGCGAGCTGCCCGATGCAGACGCGCCGCCGAACGATTGCCCGATCGGTATCACATCGAGTAGACGCGAACAACGCCGCCGATCAGCACCGCGAGTAATCCCGCGACCGCCAGCGTGCCCGCGGTTGCGGTGCTCAGCGGCGCGCACACCACGCCGGTGATGAATAGCACGAACCCGACGATGACGGCGATCGCGCCGGCCTTGCCGATCGCGCTGTGCGGGACGAGGTGAAACGGATCGGCATCACCCTCGTCAACGTTGCCGCGGCCGATGGACGAGAGCATGGTCGCGGCGCGATCGGTGCGGTCGGGCGGCGTGAGCAGCGTGACGATCGGCGTGACGATCAGCGCGGTCAACGTGCTGACGATCGGCGCGATCTGCCGCGCGTGATCGATGTTGTCCCAGTACATCGCGTAGCAAATCCCGCTGGCGATGCCGCCCAGCAGGAAGCCCGCCAGCGCCCCCTGCCAGTTCGTCCGCCGCCACCAGAGGCCGTAGACGACAGTGACCACGAAGAGCGGCATGTCGAGGATGCTGACGATGATGTTGTTGAGCTTCACCGCGTTGCCGATGTACTGGAACATCCATGCGACCAGCAGCATCAGCACACCGGACAGCAGCGACGTGTAGCGCACGACGCGAAGGAGCTCCCGCTGCGTCGGCTCGCGGCGCTTGAGCGTGCGGTAGACGTCGCTGGTGAGAACGGTGGCGACGGAGTTGACGTCGGCGGTGATGGTGGAGATCTGCGCCGCGACCAGCCCGCACAGCACGAAGCCCAGCGCGCCGACACAGACGGCCGAGACGTGCGTGCGCAGCAGCCAGGGAATCGCCTCGTCGGTCTTCATGTTGACGGGCCCCGCCTTGGCGACGGCGAGGCCGGGGAAGATCCACAGGAACGCCATGGGCGTGGTGATCAGTCCTGAGAGGACCATCCCCTTCGCGCCCACGCGCGGGCTGCGGGCGCCGAAGGCGCGCTGGAGGATCGACTGGTCCACCGTCGCGAACTTAAAGCCCAACAGCATCATCGAGGTGACAAAGAGCCAACTGAAGTTGCCCGTCGCCGGCACGAGCGTGGTGTATTGCGGCGAGACTTCGCTCAGGCGGTGCCACATCGCGGGAATCCCGCCGGCCAGGTGCATCGCCACCGGAAAGATGATCAGTCCGCCGGCCAGCATCACGACGAACTGCACCGAGTCCATGATGGCGACCGCCCAGGCGCCGCCGACCACGCTGTAGAGGATGGAGACCAGCGAGAAGATCGCCAGCCACGCGGCGTAGCTGTGCCAACCCGTGATGACGATGGCTGCGGTGGAGGCGATGTAGAGAAGAAGCCCGAGGTAAATGCTCAGCCGCACCCCCCAGAACAGCCCGGCGAGCGTGCGCAGGCCGCGCGTGTAGCGCAGCTCGAGGAACTCGGGAATCGAGCGGATCTTCAGACGACGCATGAGCGGCAGCACGAAGATGCCGCTGAGGACCAGCGCCATGCATCCGGTCCAGTTCTGCCAGATGATCGAGACGCCATCCTTGTAAGCCGTCCCTCCCATTCCCACGAAGTGGAACATCGACAGGTTGGTCGCGGTGATGGTCGCGCAGAGGATGAAGGGCGTGAGCTCGCGGCCGGCGACGAAGAAGTCGTCCGAATCCTTGATCAGCCGCGAGACGGCAAGCCCCGCGAGGGCCATGAAGAGCAGGAAACCGAGGACGAGCCCGTAGTCGAGAGGAGTCATTCGCTCTCCCGGTGCTGGCTGCGGAGGCGGGCAAAGATGGCCTTAAACTCCTGTATCGGAATGAAAGTCCATATAACCAGGATGATGAGGCCGACGATTTCAACGGACATCGTGATCCAATCCATCTGACGCTACCTCCTTAAAAACAGCGTCTTATAGAAGACGCCGGCAGCTTTCCGACAGTACAGATATGCCCGCGGCCGGTTCGCGTTTATTTACGATATAGTTTATTTCTTTGACAACAGCGCGAAAAAGCGTATTTTGCGCCACCGTCCACTTCTACCTCAAATGATCGGCGTCAAGCCATCACCTTCCTCCAAGTCCGAGAGCAACAAGCGGAACATGCTGTTGCAGGCGCTTCACCGCCGCGGGTCGGCGAGCCGGTTGCGGCTGGCGCGGGCGCTGCACATCAGCAACTCGCGCGTGTGCGATCTCGTTGACGAGATGGTGCAGGAGAAGCTTCTCGTCGAAGACGCCGTCGGCGGAGATCGGCGCGGGCGGCGCGGGGTGTCGGTGCGGCTGAATCCGGAACTCGGGCAGCTCATCGGCTTCGACATGGAGGCCAAGCGCCTCCGCATGGTGGTCACCAACTTCGCCGGCGAGATCGTCTGGCAACTGCGCGAGTCGCTGCGCCCGCCGAAAGATCGCCAGGAGCTCGTCGATCACATTCTCGCGTTCGTGGATAACGGTTTAGCGGAGATTCGCAAGCAGTTCGCCAACCCGCTCGCGTTCGGCATCGCCGCCAGCGGTGTCATTGACGCGAAGCGCGGGACCATCCTGCACTACGACATGCTCCCGCACGCGGTGGACCTGCCGGTGCGCGATCTGATCTGCCATGAAGTCAACCTGCCTTGCGTGATGGAGAACAACATCCGCGCGATGACGCTGGCCGAATGGGTCGCCGGCGCGGCGAAGGGGTTGAACACCTTTATTTGCATGGCGGTTCGATCCGGCGTCGGCGCGGGACTCGTCTTGAACGGGCGGCTGCGCGCGGGATCGCACGGGTTGTGCGGCGAGACGGGGTACATGGTTCTGCCGACCGCGACGAGCAGTTCGAACTGGAAAAGCTTGCAGCAGACGGTCTCCGAATCGGCGCTGGGCATCGATATCGAAGCGGACGGATTCGTGGTTTCGGATTCGACCGCGCGCCGCTGCGGTGAACTGATCGGCAGCCAGCTCGCCTCAATCGCGGCGATTATCGATCCGGAAGCGATCGTGCTCGCCGGCGGAATGATGAACCCGCAGGGACCCGTTTGGCCGCACGTGCTGGAGACGTTCCGGACGCACGCGCTGCCGGAGCTGGTCGAACGCGTTCATTTGCTCCCGGCGCAGTTGGGATTGTTCGCCGCCGCGCAGGGAGCGGCACATCGTGCGATGTACGAGCTGTTTCCGGTGGTGCCGGCGACAGCGTGATGGAACAAGATGCCGGTGATCGACGCAGCCAGTCTCGTCCGCCACGCGCATGCCAACGGCTACGCCGTCGTGCAGGTGAACACCAACGGCGGGACATACGATATCACGCGTGCGATCGTCGAGGTGGCGGAAGAAGAACAATCGCCCGTCATTCTCGGCGCGTACGAGGCGAACCTCGCCTATCGCGGCTACGAGTACGCGGCGATGCAGATGCGATTCTTCGCGGAGCGCGCGAAGGTGCCGGTCGCGATTCATCTCGATCACGGCGCGTCGCCCGATGCCTGCCGCAAGGCGATCGACGCCGGCTTCACGTCGGTGATGATCGACGGCTCGCACCTGCCGATCGAGAAGAACATCGAGCAGACGCAGCGCGTGGTGACGATGGCGCGAAGCGCGAACGTGACGGTCGAAGCGGAAGTCGGCGAATTGCAAAAGCTCGGGCCGGACGGCTCGGTCATCGAAGCGAAGAACCTCTCCGATCCGGCGGAAGTCGCACAGATTTCCGCGATCGGCATCGACATGCTCGCCGTCGGCATCGGCAACGCGCACGGGTTTTACAAAGACGCGCCGAACATTCGCTTCGACCTGCTCGAGAAACTCGCCACCGCGTCCAAAGTGCCGCTCGTGCTGCACGGGACGACCGGGCTGGCGGACGACGTCATCCGCCGGTGCGTCTCGATGGGAATGGCCAAGGCCAACCTGGGCACGCTCATCCGCACGCGCTGCGTCGAGCTCACGAAAGAAGTGATCGCGGAGAACGAGCACAAGAATCACCCCTGGCGAATTGGACTCGCGGTGAAGGATCGACTCAAGCCGGAGATCCGCCACATCCTGCAGGTCGCGGGGTCGTGCGGACGGGCGAAAGAAGGATGGCTTTAGCATCGTGAGCAGAATCGCAGGCGGAAATCTTCTGGCGCTTCAGAGCGGCGGGCCGACCGCGGTGCTCAACACGACCCTCGCCGCCGTGATCGATCAGGCGCGGCAGGCGTCGTCGCCGGTGCGGCGGGCGCTCGGCGCGCAGTCGGGCTTCGACGGTTTGTGCCGCGGCGAATTCCTCGATCTGACGGACCTGAGCGGCGATTACCTCCATCAACTCAAGCACACCGCCGGCGCGGCGCTGGGCACCAGCCGCTTCGCGCCCTCTAGCGACGATCTCGCTTGTGCGGTCAAGCATCTCGGCGCGCACGATGTCCGCTGGGTGATCGTGATCGGCGGAAACGGATCGCTGCGCGGCGCGGCCGCGCTATCGAAGGCCGCCAAGGATGCGGGCAGTGATCTCTGCGTCGTCGCGGCGCCGAAGACGATCGACAACGACATCGCCGGCACCGATCGCTGTCCGGGTTACGCGAGCGCGGCGCGCTACGTCGCGCAGGCCGTCGCCGATCTGGGCGCGGACGTGCGGGCCCTGCCGCAGCCGGTCTCGATCTTCGAGACGATGGGCCGCAACGTCGGCTGGCTCGGCGCGGCGGCGGCGCTGGGCAAGCGCGATGAAGCGGATGCGCCGCACCTGATCTACCTGCCGGAAAAACCCTTCGATGTCGGCACGTTCATTGGTGACATCGACCGCGTGCTGTCGAGGCACGGCTGGTGCGTCGCGGTGGTGAGCGAAGGCCTGCGCAACGCCGGCGGCGAGGCGATTTACGAGATCGATCACGCGACGCAGCGAGATGACTGCAACCGCCCGCTGGTCGGCGGCGTAGCGGGGATGCTGGCGGATGCGATCACCCGCGGCCTGAAGATCCGTTGCCGCAGCGAGAAGCCGGGACTGTGCGGGCGCGCGTCGATGGTCCACGTGGCGGTGCAGGATGTGAAGGACGCGGAGCTGGTCGGACGCGCCGCCGTTCGCGCGGTGATCGAAGCCCGTGACGGGCACATGATCTCGCTGCTGCCGGTGAACGTGTCACACGCCGAGAATGGAACATCGGGAAACGGCAACGGCCACGCGCGCGACGGCTATGAAGTCGTCGCGATCGCCGGCGCGGGCGCCGAGCGCCCGCTGCCGAGCGATTGGTTTGACGGCTCGCCGCTGTCGGTCGGCCAGAAGTTCATCGATTACGCCCGTCCGCTGGTCGGGCCGCTGATGAATCACGCACCGGCACTGAGCGAAGTCGCCGCGGCGGCGAGGAAGATGGAAGTTTCGGTATCGGACAATGCCCCTACGGCGGCGGTCACGCGCAACGAGGTACAACGGGCATGAAGCCGATCGGCGTTTTAATCATCGGCCGCAAGCGTCCCGGGTTCGACCAGGAGTGGAACGCGATCATGCGCCGCCGGGCGGCGGAGGCGCTGGCGGAGATGAAGCTCGAGGTCGTCACCGCCGCCGAGCCGGTCGTCGACGATTACACGATCATCGCCGCGATCGAGCAGATCACCCGCGCCGGTTGCGACTCGCTCATCGTGCTCCAGCCGTCCCTCGGCAACGGACAACTGGCATTCACGGTGATGCAGCAATGGCAAAAGCCGGTGGTGCTGTGGGCGACGCCCGAGCGCGCGGACGGTCCGGCCAAGGCGAGCTCCTGCTCGCTGGTGGCGACGCACCTGTGGGCGGCGATGTTCCGCCAGTCCAACCGCGCATTCGAGTTCGTCTACGGCGATCCCTCGAAGGGCGACGTTCGCGATTCACTCAAACGCGCGGTGCTGCTCACGCAAGTCTCCACGGAACTCAAGCGGACGAAGGTCGGCCTGATCGGCACGCACGCGCCGGGCTTCGTCGCGATGGCGGCGGACGCGTTCCTGCTTCAGCAGTCGCTCGGCGTGCAATTGCACGACCTGAGCCTGACGCAGTTCATCGAGCGGGCTCGCACGATGGACGAAGCGCGGGTCGCAGAAGACGTGAAGGAGGTCGGCAAGATGTCTTTGCCGATGGACGCCGGCGTCACGCGGGATGATCTGGCGCTCAACAGCCGTTACTACCTCGCGCTCAAAGACCTGATCGCCGAAGAGAAGCTCGACGCGGTCGCATTGCAATGCTGGCCGGAGCTGAGCAACCAGGTCGGGCAGTGGCCTTACCTCGCGCTGACGCGGCTGACGAGCGAAGGCATTGTTACCTCGATGGAAGGCGACGTGGACGGCGCGCTGACGTGTCTTCTGGGAAAACTGATCGACGCGGGCGGCGGATTCGTAACAGACTGGCTCGAGCACGACCGCGAATCGGTCCTGTTCTGGCACGGCGGCGTCGCGCCGCTGGAGATGTGCCGGACCGCGAAGCTCGCGAAGCACTTCAACATCGAAAAGCCGATGGTCGTGGATACGGAGCTGAAGCCGGATCTTCCGGTGACGGTCGCGCGGCTGTGGCGTTGTGACGGCAAGTATCACCTGACGGCGTTCGAAGGGCTGACGATCCCACCGAAGCGAGCGCTCAGCGGGAACACCGGTTTGGTCAAAGTTGAGGGTTTGAACGTCAGCAAGTGGTTTGATGAAGCGTTGCACGCGGGCCTGCCCCACCACGTCGTCGTGTTCGGCGGGCAGCATGCGGACTCGTTCCGGCGACTGGCGCGATTGTTAAAGGTCGCCTGGTTCGAGTGAGTGATCGATAGGAAGGCGTGCGGATCGGATGCGCGAGTTGATCTGCGCGCACCGGCCCGCTCAGGTCCAAAATCGGCCGGACAACTGGGAAAGGGGTTCGACTATGCGTCGTCACCCGAATAACGCGTTGGCGCTCGGAATATTTCCGGCAGCGAGCAAGAAAGGCTTCACGCTTGTCGAGCTGCTGGTGGTGATCGGGATCATCGCGGTCCTGATCAGCATCTTGTTGCCGGTGCTCGGCTCGGCGCGCAAGACCGCCGAGGCGGTCAAGTGCGCCTCGAACCTGCGGCAGTGCTACCTGGCGCTGCGGCTTTACGTGGAGGAGAACCACGGGTTCATCATTCCGGTGCGCTGCGGCGGAGGCGGACTCGACGCCAGCGGCGATCAACCGAAGGCCACCGCAACCCCATTGGGCAAGCCGTTCACGCTGAACGGTTTCATCTTCGGCGCTTCAAGCGAGATCCAGGGCGTGCAGACGCAAGACGCCGCCTGGTGGATGAATTTCCTCGCCCCCTACATCGCGCGGACGGCCAAAGGCGGGTCGGCGGACAACACCTCGCTGACGTCCGGCGCCGCCAAGAACGCGGTGTTGTGGTGCGCCTCTTGGCAAGGCTACCAGCAGAACCTGACCGGCGCGGACACGAATCGACAGGCGACGGGCTACGCGATGAACTACATGCTCAACGCCAGCACGACCGTCCCCAGTTTCTGTCCGCGGGCGCCATTTGCCCGTTCCAGGGATGGTGCTTCGCGAACTTGAAAACGGCCGCCGGTGACAACTCGCCCGATCCGACGACGACCGGCAAGTGGTACAAGATCAATCAGGTCACACGACCCGCCGAGCGCGCGTTCCTGGGCGACTCCTACTACTACTTCCTCAAAGCGCCGACGATGCCCAGCCCCTCGGTGACGTCGGAGACCGAATTGCCGGGACAGGCGGCGCTCGGCGTCAACGCGACGGTCAAGGCGGGTCAAACCACCTACGACTTCTACCGCCACGGCAGCTACCCGCGCTCGGACGGGACCACCTTCGACAGCAAGGGCGGGAAGATCGCCTACAACATCCTGTACTTCGACGGTCACGTAACGAAAGCCATCACGCGACAGGAAGGGATCTTATCGCTGCGCATGCGATGGCCAAGGTAGCGCGCAGCAATCGTGTTGGAGAGAGTGAACGACATCGACATCAGGGAAAGTGAAGTTCATTTCAGAGGAGAGGCACATGAAAGAGCAGATCACATCATCCGGTCAGGGCAGGAATCGTTCGCGCAAAGCGAATCGACGGATCAAGCTGGCGATGCTGGCGGCTTCGGCCGCGTCGGCGCTGCCGATGCTCGTCGGCAACCAACCCGCACAGGCGGCGGATCTGTGGTGGGACATCAACGGCACGACGACCGGCGGTGCGGGCACCGGCACCTCGGCGGCGGGCGCCGCGGGGACGTGGAACGCCAGCAACACCAACTGGTCCACCGCCTCGGCGGGAAACGTCGCGACATCGACCTGGAGCGGACAGAGCGGCACTACCGCGCGCTTCGCCGCCGGAACCAATGTCAGCAACGCCTACACCGTTACCGTCGGCGACGCCGAGAGTGTCAGCGGGCTGGTCTTTGAAGAGGGGACCATCACCCTCAGCGGCGCCAGCGGGTCGCTCAACATCCCTTCCACCGGCACCTTCATCATCACGTCGCTGAAGAACAACGACAACAACATCACCGTTCCGATCATCGGCTCGGCGAACATGTTGATCACCGGCAAGGGCAACGGCGACGGCACCGGCACGCAGCCGGGCAACATCTCCAAGGTCGACATCACCGGCGATCTGACCAACTTCACCGGCGCGCTGACCATCGATTCGGGAAACAGCCTGTCGCAGACCTGCATCCTGCAGCTCGACTCGCCGCTGGGGAACACCAGCAACACGATCAACATCGGCCAGTTCGGCGGCCTGGGCACCACCAACATGGCGACGGGCATGAACCTGACGATCGCCAACCCCATCGCGATCAACGGCGATTCGTCCATCTTCAACTCCAACACCGGCACCACCGGTACGCAGCGAATCACCAACTTCACCGGCTCGATTTCCGGCAGCGGGAACTTGTACGTCGGATTCATGAACGGCGCGCAGAGCGGCGGCCGCGGCACCGTCGTGCTGGGCAACGCCTCGACCGCTCAATACACCTATACCGGCGACACGTACGACCTCATGGCGTCCAACAACGGGTTGGTGCAGCTCGGCAAGGACAACATCCTTCCCGCCACCGGCAACCTGATCTTCGGCGCCTCGACCGCCGGCAGCGCCGCGTTTGCGCCGGTCGATCTGAACGGGCACAGCGTCACGGTCAAGGGCCTGGTGACGAACACCACGGGCCAGGCGCTGATCATGAACACCGCGGTCGACGCGACTCCGGCGGCGGTCACGCTGACGATCGACGGGGGCCTATCCACGAGCAGCAGCACCTTCGGGGGCGTCATCGGGTCAACCAACACGGGCATCAACCCGTTCAACAACGAAGCGCCCTACTTCGTCAGCGGCGTCAGCCACGTCACCGCGGGCGCCAATATTTCGCTGGTCAAGAACGGCTCGACGACACAAGTGTTGACCGGCGCCAACACGTACACGGGCGACACCACCGTCAACGGCGGAACGCTCACCCTGGGCAAGCGTTTCGGGACACAGAGCACCCCCGGCACCGTGACCAACACCGTCGCGGGCAACGTGATCGTCAATACCGGCGCCACGCTTTCGACGGTGGCTGGCACCAGCGCGTCGAACACCTACTTCTCCGCGGCCGGTGGATCCATCACCTCCGGCGGCACCGTCTCGCCGGGGACCGACAGCAACGTCGGCGGCCTTTATGCAAGTTCGCTGAGCCTCAACACCGGTTCGACGCTGAAGTTCGATCTCCCCTCCGCGACCGCGGACTACGATTCGATCAAACTCACCGGCGGCCTCACCCTCGACAGCGGAACGCACAGCGTCGTTCTGAACAGCGCGCCGGGCGCCGGCACCTACACGCTGCTCAGCTACGCCAGCAGAACCTGGGACGGCACCAACGGCTTCACCCTGCCGACGGATCCGCACTGGAGCGGGAACTTCAGCGACACCGCTCTGACGCTGCAAGTCACCGATCCGAGCACGCACATTTACGTGTGGGACGTCGGGGGCGGCGGGCAGCCGGTTACCGACGGCTCGGGCACCTGGGTCAGCGATCCGACCAATACCGATCCCAATGCGCATAACTGGCTGGACATCGGCCCCAATGCCGAAGCGGTGTACGACAACGCCAACCCGAACAATCCGGATGTCGTCATCGGCAACAACGCCAGCGGCGTCGGCGGGACCATTACCATGGGCGGCAACATCACCGTCGGCGGTAAGCTCACCTTCGGGCCGATCTCTTCGGCCTATACCGTCACCGACGGCGGCAACGCCTACACGCTGACCGTCAATGCCGCCAAGGGCGTGGAAGCCGACTCCAACGCAACCATCGACGCTTCCGTGAGCGTCTCCGGCGACTCGCATTGGAACATCGCGGCGGGCAAGACCCTCACCGTCACCAAGTCCGTTCACGCCGGCGCGTTCGATACGCTCTTCAAAGACGGCAACGGCGCGCTGGTCGTCAACGGCACCGGGGGAACCGTCGGCGCGATCACCATCGACGGCGGCACTTTCGAAAGCAACGATGCCGGCCTGCTCGGCCCGGCGTTTTTCAACCTGGCACAAGGCACCACGCTCAAGATCACCACGCCGGTGAACATCACCGGCGATGTGACGGCCCTGGATCGCACCACCGCGGGCCAGAACTTCACCTGGGATTTCGGCGCCAATAACGTCACCTTCAGCGGCGCGATCGCGCTCAAGGGGAACGTCACGAAGAAGGGGACCGGGGACTTCACGATTTCGGGCAACAACGCCAACTTCTCCGGCGGAAACAACGTCGGCATCCTCACCATCAGCGATTCCTCCACGCTGCACTTCACGACCGGCACGCCACTGGGCGTCAGCCCGAGCTGGGAAAACTTGCGCTTCAGCAACCCATCCACACTCGACGTGCAGACCGACGCGGTCATCGGCTCCATCCGCGACGGCAGCCAGATCACCAAGATCGGCTTCGGCAAGTTGACCGTGTCTTCCAACGACACCGCCACCGCCGGATCGAGTCCGTCCATCGACGTGCAGCAGGGCAGCCTGCAGATCGACAGCGTCGGTGGGCTTGGCGGCGGGAACTCCAACACGTTCGGCCAGATGGCCATAACACTCGAGAACAACACGGAACTCGTTGACAACTTCCAGAACGCCAGAAACAGCCTCAGCATCACGATGAATGGCAATTCGACTCTGACGCTGGCCAATACTTCGGCGACGCAGACCGACTCGGAATTCATTGGCTACAACACCAACGGTACGACCTTCACGAATTACGGCAGCGTCCTGACCGTGAATGGGAACAACACCATCCGCAGCCAGCAGGTCAGCACGGTCTTCACCGATCCCAACACGTCCGTGCAGAGCGTCATCAGCCACGACCTGATGATCAGCATGCCGCTCCACGTGACGGCGGGCAATTCGCTGACGATCACCGCGGCCAACACCGCGGGCGATTACGGAAAAGCCGCCGTCCTCCTGCGCGGAACGGATAACGCCGGCGGCCACCCTGCCGACGACCTCTTCATCGATGGCGGCGCGACCGTCGACAGCTCGGCCAGCGTCGGTGAACTCCACTACGGCTCTACCGGCCGCGGGAAGCCCATCGTCGGTGTCGGTCCGGGCACCGCGCTGCTGAAGCTGGGCTCGCACGCCTTCATGCGCGACCTGGGTTCGAGCTCGGACACCAACAACGGCACCGTCATGACCCGCCTGGCGGTGCTTAACGGCGTCAACCTGCGCGTCGAAGCGCCGATGAACGCGACGTATACGGTGCCGAATCCGGGCGGCGCGCCGCTGCTGCGAACCTACGACGGCACGACCGGGCTGCTCGGCGCCAATACGACGGACACCTTCGGCAACGCACCAACCGGCTACACCAACATCCAGAACGGCTACACGGTGCTCTCGCCAAACCGGGCGCACGCGCTCTCCAACACGTTCAACCCGAACGGATTCACGGCAACCGCGCCCAGCGGCACGCTCACGCTGGCGGCGACCGATTCCGCCGACGCCACCGGCGTCATCAACGCCGGGCCGAACCAGACCTGCGGCGTCGGCGTCGCGCTCGACAACACCGCCGCCAGCGCGAACGCGAACCTCACCTACCAGATCGACGGCAGCGCCGACGGCGGCAAGTTCGCCAACTTCGCGTCGCTGACCGTGCAGAAGACCTCCGCCGGCGGCGGGAGCGTCAAGGCGCAGCTTCTCAGCACCACGAAGATTCCGCAGGTGGCGATCAACAACGGCACGAAGCTCGACGTGCAGGACCAGAAGCTCATCCTCAGCAATACCCCGGTCGGCACCTGGAACGGCAGCGCGTATACCGACGCGACGTCGCTGATCGCATCGGGTTACGGCGTCAACCAGGATTTCTCCGGCTCCGGGGATCGTCACCTCACAATCCAATGCGACGGGCGGCAACACGCTGACCAACGTCGGCATCGTTTCCAACACGGATCTGGGCCTGGCGACGTTCGGCGGAGTGAGCGTGGGCGCGAATGACACGCTGATCGGATACACCTACTCCGGGGACGCGAACCTGGACGGCATGATCAACGGCGACGATTACTTCCAGATCGACTCCGCCTTCCCCACCGGCGGACACGGGTGGTTCAACGGTGATTTCAACTACGACGGAGTCGTCAACGGCGACGACTACTTCATCATCGATTCCAACTTCCCCGCGCAGGGCCAGCCGTTCCCTCCGAGCGGGTCGGCCGGCGCGTTGGTTGGTGTCACGGCGGTGCCGGAGCCGGCGACGATCAGCCTCGTCGCGTCGGTCGCGCTGCTGCTGGGCCGACGGCGGCGGCGGGCGCGGAATTGAACGCGCTCCGCACGCTCGCACTGCGGGTTGAAGAGTCCGTTTGACGTCGATTTATCGACGACGGGATCGGCGCGATCGCTTGCAAAGCACAGCGGTCGCGCCGATTGCCATTGCGCCGAGGGACATCGGCTCGGGAACCGCCGCGACACCCGCCACGCCGGTGCTCGTCGGGATCGCCGCGCCCTGCGCGGGGAAGTTGGAGTCGATAATGAAGTAGTCGTCGCCATTCACGACGCCGTCGTAGTTGAAATCACCGTTGAACCACCCGTGCGAGCCCTGCGGGAACGCGCTGTCGATTTGAAAATAATCGTCGCCGTTCACCACACCGTCGAGGTTCGCGTCGCCGCCGTAGGTGTACATGGCCAGCGTGTCGCTCGGTCCGACGCTCACGCCGCCGAAGCTCGCCAGGCCGATGTCGGCGTTGGAGACGATGCCGATGTTGGTCAGCGTGTTGCCGCCACTGGCGTTGGATTGGGTCGTGACGATGCCGGAACCGCTGAAATCCTGGTTGATGCTGTAGCCGGCGGCGATGAGGCCTGTGACGCCGGTGTAGGCGGTGCCGTTCCACGTGCCGACAGAATTGGCGGCGGTGACGATCAGCTTGTTGTCGTCGAGGTTAAGCTTCCCGCCCCCCGTGATCGAAACGCTGCCGGTCTTGATGACGCGGCTGAAGCTGCCGTCGGACGGAAGCTCCATCGTGCCGCCGGTGATCTTGACGTTGGAGGTGTTCAGATTGCCGGCGGCGACGCGGAGCGTGCCGGCGCTGACGGTGGTGTTGCCGGTATATCCGGAGGCGGCGGCGGAGTTGAGGACGAGCGTTCCGGCGCCGGCCTTGGTGATGCCGCCGGCGCCCGCGAGCGTCATGCTTCCGGCCATCGCGGCGTTGACGGTGACGGTCGATCCCGAGGCGACGTCAAACCTGGCGACAGCGAGCGCGCCGGCGCCGTCGAAGGTGACATCGCCGCTGTTGATCCGCGCGACCGACGCCGCCTGCGTGTTGGAGACGGTGACGGTATAGCTGCCGGTGGCGTCGGTGCCGGCGGAGAAATCGACCGAGTCGGCGGCGGTGGGCGCGGAGACGAAGAGCCCCGCGCCGCCGCCAGTCGAGTCGGAGTTGAAGTTGCTCGCCGCGCCGTCCCAACTGCCGGAGGGCGCCGCCCCGCCGGGGCCGGCGGTCGTGCCGTCGACATCCCAGAAGTACCCGTGCGCCGCCACGTCCGCCCAGGTCGTGCCCACGCGCACGTCGTCCACCAGGATGTGCTGCGGCTCGCTGGTGTTCCCGCGGAGATAGAAGTTGTTGACGGTGGTGACGGCGGAGGCGTCGACGCCGCTGCTGGTGACCGAGTGCGTGCCGGCGCCGGGTTCGGTCATCGGGACCAGGGTCGGATCGGTGAAGACGTCGAGATTGGCCAGACCCTGGAAGTTGAATGAAGCGACGAGGTAGAGCGGCGTGTCGTGCGGGAGCGCGCCGGTCCACTGTTTG
>JAICTV010000219.1 GCA_025936175.1 Phycisphaerae bacterium | reverse complement strand
TCATTACGACTTCTCGAAGGTCGATTACGCCTGCGACTACTGGAAGAAGCGCGGCAAGCGCATTCAGCTTCGCCTGAGCACCGAGACGCTGCTGTGGTGGAACCGATCGAAGCCGCCGAGCGGCGTCGGCGTGCCGCAGTACGTGCTCGATCTCCTGCCGCCCGAGAAAGTGCAGACGCGAAAGGAGGAAGGATTCGAATACGTCGTCGTGGATGCCCGTGACGTGTTCTATCGTCAGCGACTCGAGAAATTCCTCGCGGCCGTCGCGGTGCATTTCGCCGACGACACACGGCCGGTCGATCTGGTAGACCTTCGCGGCTACGGTCTGTGGGGGGAGTGGCATCGCGGGTTTCGCTTCGCGAATCTGGAAGATCGCCGCGCAGCGCTGTGCGGCATCATTGACCGCTTCTCCGCCGCCTTTCCGCGCAACTGGCTGGCGCTGAGCTTCTCGTACGACCCGGACGGGCCGGCGGAATACTACGCCGGGCCGACCGATCGCTTCGACGCTGCGTACACCGATCATTATCAAGACTTCGTCCGCTTCTCCGCGTTCGACTACGCGATGACCAAGTCGAACATCACGCTCCGCCGTGACGGCGTCGGCGGGGCGGTTCATTCCAACGAGCGCAAGCTCTGCGACCAAGCCTTCGCCACCCGGGCGAAGGGTCCGATCATGTGCGAGTTCGCCGGCGGCTACGCCGAGAGCAAGGCGGGCGACGTCGGCTGGATCCCCTTCAAGATCAACGACGCCCTGAGCCTGCATCCGAACTACATCAACCTGCTCGGCTACGAGTCCGGCGACGCCCTCGCCTTCATGCGTGAGCGACGCGCTCTCTTCGAGCGCGGCCTCCGCGAGATGGGCTATCGTTTGTTGCCGACCAAAATCCTCTATCCCGACACAATCTCCGCCGGTAAGACGTTTACGATCGAGTCGACGTGGGTGAACCGCGCGGTGGGGCGGGCCATGCGCGACTTCCACCTGATCGTCCGCCTCCTGCGCGACGACGGCAGTGTCGCCGCCGAAGCCGACGCGGGCGCGCTGCCGACGGGCAAGTGGATCAAGAGCGAAACCTACGCGGTCAGGACGAAGGTGTCGTTCAATTCAGTGGCCGCCGGGAACTACGTGCTCGCGATCGCGTTACGAGACCCTCGAGATGGCGGTCCCATCTCATTGCCGCTGTGCGACGGCGACCGTGCCGGCGGCTATCGCATCGGCGTCGTCGCCGTTCACTGAACGCCGAGCAGCTCGATCGTCATGTCGCCGTACGTGCGCTCATCCGAGACGACCAGCGGCGCGAGGTCGAGCCGATCTTTCGAGTCGTGTCGAAAGACAATCACTGCGCCGGGAGCAAGATGACGATCGAGCATCTGCTTCGCCAACAGCCGCACATCGTCCGGTCGCTCGTTGAGGAAACGGTAGGGCGGATCGAGAAAGATCAGCCCGGCCTTCTCCGCCGGCGCGGGCGCAGCCGCGAACCATTTGAACAAGTCGCCATCCACAACGGTGGAACGCTCCTGCAGCCTCAGCGCCGCGATGTTCCTCCGAAGCAGCGCCGCGGCCGATCGATTTGCCTCGAAGAACGTCGCCCGTGCCGCGCCGCGACTGAGACATTCCAGGCCCATGCTCCCGGTCCCGGCGAAACAATCGAGCACGCGCGCGCCTTCGATCCGCGGCGAGAGGATGTCGAACAGCGATTGCTTGACGCGGTCGGTGATCGGCCGTGTCACGTCGGTGGCGGGGGCCAGCAATTTCCGGCTGCGAAATTCGCCCGCGATGATCCGCATGTTCAGCTTCGAAGTATGAAAAGATATACTCGATCGTCGTGGCGGATCGAACCGTTCATTACGAAGCAGCGTTCGAGGCGTTCCTCCGCAGCCGCGGCATCCCGTACGTCGCCGTCGACGAGGCGAAGAAGGCGCTGTTCGCCAACGCGAAACTCAAGAGTTTCGATTTCGTCGTCTATAGCAAGAACGGTCCGAACCTGCTGATCGACGTTAAGGGCCGCCAATGCCGCGACCGCGCGAGCCGCAAGGGCTTCGAAACCTGGGCCACCGAGCGCGACGTCGAAGACCTGATGCAATGGGAACAGGTCTTCGGCGACGGGTTCAGGGCCGTCCTCACGTTCGTCTATTGGATCGACGCGCCGCTCACGCCCGAGCCGGGCATGTTCGAGCACCGCGACCGCTGGTACTTGCTGATGGGCATCGACTTGGCGGAGTATCGCAACGCGATGCGGCGGAGGTCGATCAAGTGGGAGACGGTTTCGCTGCCCGCCGAGGACTTTCGTTCCCTTGCCCGCCCGCTCGAAAGCTGGTTATGATGCCGCGCATGAAGCGGAAATCGCTTAACCTGTTTGGCCGGTGGATCGCTATCGCAGCACTGGCGCTGGCGCCCGCGATGACGACCTCCACGGCGATGGCGCGCTCGGACGAACCCGAGCCGGACATCGTCGACGCCCGCCTCGAAGGCTACAGCGGGAACATGACGCTCCCCGCCAGCTCCAACGGCCTGACCTGGGTGCTGTTCGTCATCCTGGCGGTCGTCGGCTGCGCGGGACTCTTCAAGGACGCCAAGCGATCGCACCTGGATTGACGTGTCCGCGTCACCCGCCTGGAAAATTTCATCCCTCTGAAAGGGAGGTTCCTAATGAAAAACCGGATCCTGTGGGCCCTGGTGGGGCTCAATGTGTTGCTGGCGGCGACGCTGGCGATGCGATGGTCGTCGGACAACACGGCCGTCGCGCAGGTCCGCCGGCCGGCGGATTACATCATGATCCCCGGCGAAGTGAACGGCGGCGCCAGCGCCGTCGTTTACATGGTCGACACCTCCAACGGCCTGCTCGGTGCGATGGCATACGACGATGCGACCAAGGTGCTCAACACCATGCCGCCGCTCGATCTGGCGCGCGTGTTCGAAGCGGGCGGCGCGGGCGGGGCGGGTGCGGGTGGAACGGGCGGAACCGGCCGCACGCCCGCGGGCGGCACAGGGACCGCACGCCCCACCGGAACACGCTGATCATCCCACTGACACGACGAGGCACACCATGGATCGCAAGACACTGAGCATCTCGATTCTCTCCATCACCGCGGCGCTGCTGCTGGCCGCGCACTGGTTCACGCCGCAGTCGGCCAAGGCGTCGGAAGCGGTCAAAGACCGCGACTATCAGATCGTCACCGCCCGCGTGCAGAGCGGCGGGGACGGGCTGTACATCCTCGACAACCGCACCGGCCAGGTCGCCGTCTTCACCTACGACCCCGCGGCCCGCGCCGTCCGCGCGCGTCAGGTCCGCCCGATGACCGATGCCTTCCAGATGCCGCGATAGAGAACCGCGCAGGAGACTTTTTCCGTGCAACCCCGCATCGCCCGCATCGCCGAACGCGTCCTCGCAGGTCAGTTGATCGACCGCGACGACGCGCGCTCTCTCACCACCATCGCCGGTGACGACATCTACGACCTGTTTTACTGGGCCAACAAGATCCGCATTCGCTTCATGGGCCGCGACGTGAAGTTCTGCGCCATCGTCGCCGCCAAGGTCGGCGGGTGCAGCGAGGACTGCAAGTTCTGTGCTCAATCTGAGCATTACGACGGCCCGGCGAAAGAGCAGTCGCAACTGACTGATGATCAGGTGCTGCAAAGCGCCTGGCACGCCGCCGAAGTCGGGGCCGACAGCTTCGGCATCGTCAACTCCGGCCGCGGGCCGACCCGGCGCGAGCTCCAAGACTGGCTCAAGCCGATCATGATGAAGATCGCCAGCGAAGGAAAAACCCGCGCGTGCGCGACGCTGGGCGCACTCACCCCTGAGACGGCGAAATTCCTGTACGACTGCGGCATCCGCCGGATCAACCACAACATTGAAACCTCCGAGCGGCACTATCCCAACATCGTCTCGACCCATCCGTATTCCGAGCGCATCAACACGCTGAAGATCGCCAAGGAAGCGGGCCTGTCGCTCTGCTCCGGCGGAATCTTCGGCATGGGCGAAGTCTGGGACGACCGCCTCGACATGATGTTCACGCTCCGCGAGATCGGCGTGGACGTGATGCCGATCAACTTCCTCAACGCCATCCACGGCACGCCGCTCGCCGGGCAGCCCAGGTTAGCGCCGATGGAGTGCCTCAAGATCATTGCGATCGCGCGCTTCGTGCTCCCGACGGCGGAGTTGAAAGTCGCCGGCGGCCGCGAGGTCTGCCTGCGCGATTTGCAAAGCTGGATCTTCTTCGCCGGCGCCGACAGCACGATGATCGGCAACTACCTGACCACCTACGGCCGCAAGCCGGAGACGGATCATCAGATGGTGATGGATCTCGGGCTGATGTGGCGTACATATGACGGCGGGGGGGTCGCGCCGACGAGCGCGGACCCGACGCTTTCGCGTGTCTCGTACACCGGCAAGCACAACATCCCCATCCTGTACGAGCGCGAAGCCCTCGCCGCCGCGCCCGCGGGACCGGCGGGGCATTAGCGAATCCCCGTGCATTGTCATCCTGCGGGACTCCGAAGGATCTGGCCGGATCGACCCAGATGCTCCGGAGTACCTCAGCACGGCATTTCAGCGTAACTTCAGCATCCGACGTGTCACCCGTTCCCGTCATCACCGGTCTCGGTCTCACCACGCCGCTCGGACAGAACGCGGAGCAGACGTGGGACGCGCTGCTGGCGGGGCGGTTCATCACGAATCACGCACGATTGTCGGGCGGCGCCGATCGCGCCCACGCGATCGCACAGCGTGCCGCCGGCGAGGCGATCGCTGATTCGACATGGGATCACCGGCGGGGCGGTGACGCAGGTCGCACGGCCCTGGTTGTCGGCACGAGCAAAGGGGCCATCGAAACATGGATGGCCGCCCCGCCGGCAGATTTGAATTTGGCGTCGGTGGCTTTGGCGGTCCGGGAGAGATTGCCGTTATTGGACGGCCCATGCATCACCGTCTCATCCGCCTGCGCCAGCGGCCTGCACGCATTGATCCGCGCTTGCATGATGATCAGTGGCGGCGAAGCCGATCGCGTGCTGGTCGTCGCTGCCGAGGCTTCAGTCCATCCGCTGTTCCTTGGCAGCTTCAAACGGCTCGGTGTACTGCCCAAAGAAGGCGTCGGCTGCCGGCCCTTCAGTGAGGACCGCGATGGCTTCCTGATGAGCGAAGCGGCGGCTGCGGTCTCTCTCGAGGCGACGGAACTGTCCGGAGATGAGTCGGCTCTCCGCAATGCCTACGCGCGGGTCGAACGATTCGCTATGGGCGGCGACGCCACGCACATGACCGGCTCCGATCCCGCCGGCGCGACGCTGCGATACCTGCTCAAACACGTCGTCGCCGCCCGCCCGGTGGATCTCATCCACGGCCACGGCACGGGCACGGCGATCAATGATCCCGTCGAGTTGGCGGCGTTCGATGATCTCTGCGTCGCGCCGGATCACCCCTCGCCGGTCGCCTACTCGCACAAAGGCGCGCTCGGCCACAGCTTGGGCGCGTCCGGCCTGGTCTCGATCGCCCTCAACTGCATGATGCACCGTCACGGCATCGCGTTGCCGAACGTGCAGACGCGACGGCCGATGCCGACGCGCGTGATGCACATCAATCAGCAACCGCTCGAACGTCTCATCCGCAGGAGCATCGCGACAGCCGCCGGCTTCGGCGGGCCCACGGCCGTCGTATCACTCGTTTCGCCTTGATTTCATTGACGATTCTGCCATCTGGCCCCAGGACATGGAACTTAACATAACACCGATTATCGGACGTAGGGGGCTATGACTTTTCGATAGGGTGGTTTGCTTTGCCACGGCTTGGGCGTCTCGCCCGAGCGCTCTCGCGAAGAGATCTTCGATGCAGCGGCTCATGCCGCAAATGCTCGGGCGAGACGCCCAAGCCACGAAAAGTGCGGCTCTCCTCAGACGGCTACTCACGTGCGCGCGCGGTCGCCGTGATTCCCGCCAGTTGCTCCAGCCGCTCGTCCATCGCCTTGCACGTGATCATCGGGTCGAACTGCGTGAGCGTGTCCGCCAGCTCGTCTTCGTAGCCGCTCGGCGGATCGAGGTGCCAGGCATCCTGGATCTTGCTCGACAGCCCGCTGGCGCTGCCATCGTGCATCGTGGCGGCATGGATCTTGGGCGGGATGATTTCCGGATACACGCCGGCGCCCGGGACGATCGGCCAGCACCCGGCGGCGCAGGCGCGGATCGCCCGGTAGTCGGACGGGCACCCGTCCTTCGTGCTGATGAACAGCCCGGACGACAGCATCGCCTTGACGTGCGCCCATTCGTCGATCTCCGGGAGCGTCGTCCGCGGCAAATCGGGCGATAAATCCTCGACCGGCCCGACCGTCACCAGCTCGAATTTCTCTCCCCGCCGGGCCACCGTCGCCAGCGCCGTGTTCAGCAGCTTCACGTTCGCATCGCGCGTGTCGACGAAGATCATCCGCTTTTGCCGCGGGACCTCGCCCTGCATGAGCGTTTCCTGGATCGGCGTGAAATCCACCGGCGGGCGCATGAGATGGGCCTTGCCGGTCAGATCCGGCATCGGGCTGCGGCTGGACAACTCCGGGTGCCGCGCCACGAACGCCGACGCGCGCGAGAGGAAATCCCGCAGGTGATAGAGCGAATTGAACCAGATCTCCGTCGCCGCGGCGGCGGTGTTCAGGTTCGCCATGTCCAGCGGGTTATCAGACTCGACCGTCGGGTGGGGGAGCTGGTTGCTGTGGAAGTAGACGACCGACGGCTTCTTCAGCAGTTGCGGCATCAGCCGATACAGGTCGGCCAGGTTCAGCGCTTCGCTGGTGAACAGCACGTCCACGCGCCCCACCCAGTGCCGCGTGAGCTGCTCGGCGAACCAGTGCGCGGCCGCGGTGAGTCGTCGTTCGATCCGCCGCGGGGGAAGCTTCAACAGCGTCCACCGATGACGGCTGTAGTGGATCAGCGTCTCGAGCATGTTGCGCCGGCCCCCGCCGTAGAACGGCTCGAGCGCGAGGATGTCGAGTTGGCGGGCCATAACGTAACAGCTCAGCGGTCGCGAGGATTGTCGATGCTCCGGGTCGTTCTGTGAAGGGCACCGCCCTGCTTTTCACCTGACCACGTCGCCGCTCGCCGCGCGCGTCGTTGCGGGCGATTGCGACAGCCGGCGATTGAGCTCCTCGATCAACCGATCCTCATGCTTTTTTTGTGCGATGTCGCGAGCGGCTCGAAACTGCTCTTTCGCCCGATCCATCCGGCCGGACGACTCCAGCGCCATGCCATAGGAGTACCGCGCCTCGGCGTTGTCAGGCTGCAGATCGACGGCGACAGCATATTGATCCGTCGCCTCCGTGAAATGCTTTTGATGTTCCAAAGCCAGCCCGAGATTGTAATGCGCCAAAAACGCGTCCGGCCGGAGCTCGATCGCCCGGCGGTAATGGCGGATCGCTCCCTCGGCCGCTCCCTCCGACAGCAACACGTTCGCGAGATTGATGTGCGCCTCCACATGCCGCTCGTCATGCGCCAGCGCCTGCTCGTACCACCGCCGCGCTTCGTCGATCCGGCCGAGGGCTTCGTAACACAAGCCGATGTCGTAATACGGCGGCGCGACGTCCGGCGCAATCGCGATCGACGCCCGATACTCCTCGATCGCTTTCGGATAATCCCCGCGGTTCATGTACGCCAGCGCCAGGCAGTCGCGCGCGGTGTGGTTGTGATCCGTCACCTCCAGCGCGTGCGTGAAGAGCGTGAAATCGTTCTGCCAGTACGTCAGCTCATCGGAGGTGCGGATCGCCAGCGCGACCAAGGCGATTCCGCCGGCCACGAACAGCGACCGCCTGGCGCTGACGAACGTCGAAAGGCCCAACACTAGACTAAGCAGCAGCCCGACGTGCGGCAGATAGGTGTATCGGTCGGCCATCGATTGCGTCCCCACCTGCACCAGGCCGATCATGGGGACGAGCGTGATCACAAACCATAACCAGCCGATCAGGATGCCGGGGGCGCGCCGGCGCAGGCGCCACGCGAGGAGCGAGATGGCTACGATGACGGCTGCGTTGATCGCGACGGCGGGGATCGGAATTCTCGTCCCCGGCAGGGCGCCTTCGTAGGGATAGAACACGCTCAACCCGCGCGGCCAAACGGTGAGGGCGAGGTAGCGGCCGTAGGACCAGATGGCGTTTTCGAGTCTTAGCGACCGCGGATAATTCCCCCGCGACATCGCGCCCCCCTCCCGCTGCGCAACGAACGTCATCACGCAAAATGCCGCCGCCATTGTGGCAAACGGGACCTTCTCGAGGATCACGTTGCGCAGCGTCGCCCGCGAGATTCGATCCGCGTAGGCATCGATCAACATCAACACGGCCGGCAGCGTCACCGCCGCCGGCTTGCTCAGCAGCGACAACCCAAACGCGAGCAGCGCCAGCGCGTACGGCAGCCAGGCGCGGCGTGCCGACGTCGCTCGGATGTATCGCACGTACGCGATCAACGCCGCAAAGAAGAAAGCCGCCGAAAGCAAACCTTTGAGCTCCGAGGCCCACGCCACGCTCTGCACTCGCAGCGGATGCACGGCAAAGAGTGCCGCGACAATTGCACTCACCGCTCGCCGGCGGGTCAGCAGCAGCAGAAATGCGAACACGAGGACGACGTTGGTCGCGTGCAGCAGCACGCTGACGAGGTGGTGCCCTGCGGAATCGTCCGGGCCGAACAGCTCCGTCTCGATCATCAGCGCAATCCACGTCAGCGGGTGGAAGTTGGCGAACTCGAAGGTGGTGAAAGCCCAGCGGATGCCCTCGGCGGTCAGGCCGGCGCGGACGTGGGGATCGTTGAGATAGTGCGCGTCGTCGTAGTTGATGAACTCGTGGCGCCGCGCGGGCGAGAAGAGCGCGGCGGTCGCGACGAAGAGCAGGAGGCAGATGACGAGGCTGCGCGTCATGGAGAAGCAGGCGCGGGCGCGGGCGCGGTCGCCGGCGCGCGGGCGGCGCTGAGATGATACGGACGGTGCGACTTGTACAGAGCGATCCGCCGCCGGATGCGATCGGCGGCACTCGATTGCCCTGCCGATTGAGCGAGTGCGAGCGCCTGCTCCGCCGTCGCGGTGGCGTTATCGAACTGCCCCGCCTCGGCATAGGCCGCGGCTAGTGTGTCGATGTAGCGGGGGTTCGAGAATCGCGTGAG
>JAICTV010000267.1 GCA_025936175.1 Phycisphaerae bacterium | reverse complement strand
GCGTTGACGCTGGTCGCGCCGGTATGACCGACGGCGCCGCTCAGCGTGAGCGTGCCGTTGCCGGTCTTGATCAGGTTTCCGCCGGACCCTGAGACCGCGCCGGCGATGGTCACGTTGCTGCCGTTGGTGTTGAAGGTCGCCCCGCCGCTGCCCCCGACGGCGGTGCCGACGCCGAGCGTGACACTGCGGTTGGCGTTGACAGTCATGGGCGCGTCGAAGCGGAGCGTCCCGCCGTCGACCGTGATGTTCGCGGTGGCCGCGCCGGGGACGGCGCCGAACGCGGCGTCGCTGCTCACGGCGAGCGCCCCGGCGTAAATCTTCACGCCGCCGGTGAACGTGTTCGAGCCGCTCAGAAGCGCCGTGCCGGGGCCGAACTTGTAGAGCGACTCGGCGCCGGTCGAGCTGGCCAGGATGTTGCCGGAGACGGTGAGCGTGTCGGAGGCGCCCTGGACGCGAACGGCAAGCGGCTTGTTCGTCGCCATCGTGAGCGACGAAGCCACGTCGTGGCTGCCCTGCTGATCGATCAGGTTTCCCTCGCCGGCGTTGGTGTCGAAGGTGAGCCCCGCGCCGCTGACGGTGATGGCGTTGGTGTTGTTGAGCGTCAGCCCGCCGATCGTCTGCGCGCTGTCGACGGTGATCGTCGCGGGCCCGCCGGTGATATTCGAGCCGAGGACGGCGACGGCGCTGTTCGAGTTCGGCGTGCTCACGCCGGTCGTGTTGGTCGAATCCGCCCAGTTGCCGGCCGAGGACCACGTCCCGCTTCCGGTGCCGGCATAGGTCCAGACCTTGTCCGCGCGTGGCGTGACGCCGGCCCAGGTCGTGTCGATCCGCAGATCGTCGGCGACGATGAACGGGACGTTGGTGTTGCTGGCGCGGTAGACGAAGCTGGCGACGGAGGAGGGGCCGCCGTTGTTCAAATCGGAGGTGTTCTCGCTGCCGCTGGAGTTGATCGTCGGGGTCGGGGCGCTGGCGGCGCCGAAATCGGTGGACGACGGGTTGATCCACATGTGCGCGGTGTCGTTGTTCGTCCCGCTGACGATGTCGTAGCCGCCGACAAGGAAGATCGTGTCGTTAATCGCATGGGTGACCGATCCGAACGTTCCGCCTTCCCACTGCACGTCCGACTGGTTGCTGGAGTTTTTCGACAGGCCGATGACGAAGTCGGTGTTGTTGCCGCCCGCGAGGCGCGCCACGTGCAGGCGGGCGCCGGCGGTAGACGGGCTGGCGGTCTGCGAGCCGACGAGGTTGTTCAGGCCGCAGACGAAGATCTGCGACGTCGGCAATGACGAGAGCGCGGTGAGCTTTACGCCCATTGACCAATAAACCGATCCGCTCCCGATGACCGGCCCGAAGCCCAGGCGCTGCGACACGCCGTTGGTCGTGCCGTGATAAGCGAGCTGATTGCCGACCGACGGCGGGAGCCCGGTGATCGTCGCGAGCGGGTCGGCGACCGTCTTGAGTGTTTGATCCGTGGATACGACCGAGCTTCCCATCCGCAGCCACGTCGTCCCCTGGCCTTGATTGACCTGGTTTTCCAGGTTCGTGTTGCCGGCCGGGTAATCGAAGGGCTCATACACGAGCTGCGCCGACGCCTTGGTGGCGGCGAGCGCGAGGGTGACGGCGGGAAGCAGCTTGTGGATTTTTCTCATGTTGCTCTCCAGGCAGGCGGGATGTCGGAATGAAAAGACGCCCTCAACGGCCGATAAGTATGCCCCGGCAAGCGAGTTCGGTCAAAGGAAAAGCGTCGCGCGGATTGACATCCGCATAAAACTGATAAGTCTATGCTATAATGGAAGTTACAGGATGAGAAGACGCAAACACATTGCGAACAAAACGCTTGAAACGAAAGATTTTAGCGACGACAATCGATTGTGAACGCTCAAACAATTGTCGAACAAGATGAACATCCCGCTACATCAATCCGAGTTCGAGCTGCGCGGCTTCGGACATCATCTCGCGCGACCACGGCGGATCCCAGACCAGTTCCACCTCTGCCTCCGGTACCTCGGGGATCGACTCGACTCGAGCTTCCACCTCGGCGACGAGCGAGCCGGCGACCGGACAAGCGGGCGCGGTCAACGTCATCTTCACCTTCACGCGCGACGACTGCGGATCGACGCTGATGGCGTAGATCAAGCCAAGGTCGTAAATGTTGACCGGGATCTCCGGATCGTAAACGAGGCGAATCGCGTCGATCACCTTCTCCTCGATCGCCTTCTGCTGCGGCGTCTTGTTCTGATCGACGAAACGCGACACCAGCGTCGTCTGCGCGGGCTTTGACGCAGATGCGGAAGAAGGTTCTTCCGCCGCCGCTTCCTGGCGGAGTTGCTCGACCTTCGCCGGCGTGTTGATCACCGGCAGCTCGACGTGCTTCTTCTCCGCCGCGGGCGCGTTGTCATCCTGCGGCTCACTCACGACTTCGCTCCGGTCAATTCCGCCGCCGACGATTTGAGACGGCGGATCATTCCTTCCAGGCCGTTGCGGCGCTGGCTGGTGATGAACTGATCGAGTCCGATCCGGCGGAAGAAGGCTTCATAGTCGAAGTCGATGACGTCCTTGGCCTTCTGTCCGGAGAACAGCCGCTGGAGAATCAAGATTTCGCCGCGGACGATCTCGGCGTTGGCGTCGGCGACGAACTCGACGCGATCCGACGTGTCGGCGACGCGGCGCGGAACGATGTAGACCTCGCTCATGCACCCGGGCACTCGGGTAGTCACCTTCTTGAGCAGGTCAAACGTGTGCGGGAGCTTTCGGCCCAGCTCCATCACGTATTCGGACTTCGCTTCGCGGTCTTCGAAGAGATCGAACTCCTCCGCCACCGCGTCCGCCGCCGCCTGCGGACTTGCGGCGGCCGCCTTGGGATACACGATCTCCGCGGGCGCCGACGGAGCTTGAGCGGTCGCGAGCTTCGCCTTCATCTTGGCTTCCGCCGCCACGATCTTATTCAGCGCGGCGATGAAGACGTCGATTTCCTCTTTGGTGTTGTACATCGCCACCGAGGCGCGAACCGTCGCGGGCACGCCAAAACGGTCCATGATCGGCTGGCAGCAGTGATGTCCCGTGCGGACGGCGATGCCCTGCATGTCGAGGGCGACGCCGAGGTCGTGCGCGGCGATCGGCGGATCGTTGATGATGAACGAGACGGCGCCCGCGCGATGGCGTGCATTGCCAATGATCCGCACGCCCGGAACTTGCCGCAGTTGCTCGACCAGGTGCTTGATCAGCTCCGCTTCGTGCGCGGCGACACGATCGAGACCGACCGACTGCACGTAATCGATCGCCGCGCCGAGCCCGACGACGCCGGCGATGTCAGGCGTGCCCGCCTCGAACTTGTTCGGGAGCTGCGCGTACGTCGTCTTCTCGAAGGTGACCGTCTCGATCATGTCCCCGCCGCCGTGGTACGGCGGCAGCGCCTCGAGCAGCTCGCGCTTGCCGTACAAGACACCGATGCCGGTCGGGCCGAAGAGCTTATGGCCGGAAAACGCGTAGAAATCGCAATCCAACTCGCGGACATCGGTCTTGTTGTGCGCGACCGCCTGCGCGCCGTCGATCAGCACCTTCGCGCCGACGGCGTGTCCCATCTTCACGATCCGCCGGACGTCGTTGATCGTGCCCAGCGCGTTGCTGACGTGGTTGACCGCGATCATCCTCGCGCGCGGCGAGAGCATTTTCTCCAACTCGTCGAGCAGCAGCTCGCCGTCGTCGTTCATCGGGATGACGCGGAGCGTCGCGCCGCTGTGCTGGCAGGCGAGCTGCCAGGGGACGATGTTGCTGTGGTGCTCGAGCGCGGAGACGAAGACTTCGTCGCCCTGCTTGAGCATCGCGCGGCCGAAGACGGTGGCGACGAGATTGATGCCCTCGGTCGTGCCGCGGGTGAAGATCGCCTGTCGCGCCTCGGGCGCGTTGATGAAGCGCTGCACCTTCACGCGCGCCTGCTCGTACAGGTCGGTCGCAAGCTGGCTGAGGTGGTACACGCCGCGATGGATGTTGGCGTTCTGCGACTCGTAATAGCGCACCAGCGCATCGATCATCGCGCGCGGCTTCTGCGTGGTCGCGGCGTTGTCGAGGTAGACGAGCGGTTTGCCGTTCGACTTGGTTTTTAAAATCGGGAAGTCTTCGCGGATGCGCGCGACATCGAAGGAACTCGCAGACGTTTCCCGCTTCGGCTGATCGAGGACGAGACTGTCAGAGGACGGCTTCATCGTGGGCACTTAAATCGGTAATCCGCAAATCCTGCGGGAGGCCCGCCTGGCGGGCCATATAATCTTCCAGACGCTGGCGGAACGGCGCGACCTTGATGCGTCGCGTGACGTCCGCGGCAAAGGCGTAGGTGAGCAGGTGCCGCGACTCCGCGAGCCCGACGCCGCGCGTGCGGAGGTAGAACACCATGTCCTCATCGACCGGGCCGGTCGTCGAGCCGTGCGTGCACTTGACGTCGTCGGCGTAGATTTCCAGCGCGGGCTGGCTGTTCATGTACGCGTCGTCGCTAAGCAGGAGCGACTTGCTCGTTTGCTTCGAATCGGTCTTCTGCGCCTTCTGGCGGACGAGGATCTTACCACGGAACACCGCCGACGCGCGGCCGTCGAGCACGTGCTTGTACAGCTCGTGGCTCGGGCAGTTCGGCTCCGCGTGATCGAGCAGCGTGTGATTATCGACGTGCTGATTGCCGCCGATCAGAACGAGGCCGTTCAGCGTCGCGTAGGCCCGCTCGCCGTTCATGAGGCAGGTGAGATTGTTTCGCGTAATCCGCGATCCGATCGACGCGGCGTGGGAGACGAACGTCGTCGCGCGGCCGAGGATCACCTGCATTGCCGCCACGTGATACGCGGCGAGCGACTCCTGCTGGAGCTTGCAGTGATCGATGCGGCAATCGGCGCCGCAGACGATCTCCGTCACGGCGTTGGTGAAATAGACGCCCCCATTTTCACCGCCGTCGCCGACGTAGCTTTCGACGATCGTCGCCTCGACGTTGTCTTCCGCGAGCACGAGCACGCGCGGGTGCGAAACGGCGGGCTCCTGCGACGGCGTCGAGATGAAGAGCAGGTGGACCGTGCCCTCGATGGTCGTGTTCTTCGGGATGAAGATGTACGCGCCGTCCTGGAGGAAGCCGGTGTTCAGCGCGACGAACGGGTTCGATTTGATATCGGCGACGCGGGCGAGGAACGGCTCGATTCGATTGGCGTCCTCTTCCGCGAGAGCGAGGGCGAGGCTGCCGACCTTCACGCCGCGCGGCAGCTTGCCGAGCTTTGAGAGCTGGCTGTTGTATCGGCCGTTGACGAAGACGATCTCGCTCGTCGCGTCTTTGCCGAAGGTGAACTCGCGGTGGATGTCCCCGATGCGGCCGGTGGCGTCGGCGCCCGCGAGGGCGAAGCGGGTCTTGACGATCGGATCGAGCTGCGTGTGCCGCCAGTCTTCATCCGTCCGACCCGGGAAGCCGACCAGGTCGAAGCGCGCGATTGCGGCGCGGCGGCGCTCGTCGAGCCAGGGGAGGACGCTCATCGATGTCGCCTTCTCCAGCGCCGCAAAGTTGCGGACGTGAACGCCTTTTTCTTCGGCGAGTTGAGTCATCGTTCTCGAGCCTTCCAAACCGTTGGAAGCGTCGCGCTTCCGAGGCACTTGTCATCCGGGGGTAATCCGAAGGATCTCGGACACCAGTTGCTTGCGAGATCCCTCGCGGAGTACCGCTCGGGATGACATTTCGCAGGACGCATCACCCTCCTACACGCCTGCACTGACTTCTTTTTCGACCCAGTCGTAGCCTTTCTCTTCCAGTTCCATCGCGAGCTCTTTCCCGCCCGACTTCACGATCCGGCCGTCGATCATGACGTGGACGAAATCCGGGATCACGTAATTGAGCAGGCGCTGGTAGTGCGTGACCAGCAGGATGGCACGGTCGGCGTCCTGCTGGTGAAGCTTGTTGATCCCGTTGGCGACGGTCTTGAGCGCGTCGATGTCGAGGCCGGAATCGGTTTCATCGAGCAATCCGAGGCGCGGGTTCATCACCGCCATCTGGAAAACTTCGTTCCGCTTCTTCTCGCCGCCGGAGAAGCCTTCGTTGACCGCTCGGCGGGTAAAGCTGTTGTCGATCTCGAGCAGCTCGCGGCGTTCCTTGAAAAGCTTGAGGAACTGCATCGCATCCAGCTCCGCTTCGCCGCGATGCTTGCGGACCGCGTTGACCGCGGCCTTGAGGAAGTAGTCCGTGCTGACGCCGGGAATTTCGACGGGGTATTGGAACGCCAGGAAGATTCCTTCGCGCGCCCGCTCTTCTGCTGAGAGCTCGAATAAGTCTTTGCCGTCGTAGGCGATCGTGCCGTCGGTGACCTGATAGACGTCGCGGCCGGCGAGCACCTGGCAGAGCGTGCTCTTGCCCGACCCGTTCTTGCCCATGATCGCGTGGACCTCGCCGGTATCGACGGTGAGATCGACACCCTTGAGGATCTCGCGTCCGGTCGAGGCGACCTTCGCATGCAGATTCTTGATTTCGAGCAGCGCCATATGTTCTTCTGATTCTTTTCGTGGCACGGGCGCCTCGCCCG
>JAICTV010000074.1 GCA_025936175.1 Phycisphaerae bacterium | reverse complement strand
CGCCTGACAATAGATACGGTCAAGAAAATGGCGGGTTTGCGCCGGGGCGGGTCAGACGAGCAGACGGACTGCCAAGATCGACCCTCCCAGCAGCGCGATCGACAACAGAATCATGCTCGCGCACCCCGATTTCGAGGCCGGGGCGGTGAAGCGATCGGGATGATCGCCACGGAGCCGCTGCTCGTAAGCGTCCATCGCCGTCTTGGCTTCCGCCAGACCCGCGTCGGTCGCCTCGCGATACAGCTTGATCGCCTGGATCTTCTGCCCGGCGAAGAGTGCCGCCTGGATCGACTTCCATTGCTCGGTTGTTGGTTCTGGCATGCGCGCGGGTGAATTTTCGAAACCTTATACTCCGCCGGATGGCTGACGCGACCTTTCAACTCATTCTGACGCGAGCCGCGACCAAACAACTCGCGCGACTACCCAGACCAGTGCAGAAGACGGCCACATCGCATTTAGACGCGTTGCGAAACAACCCGCGGCCCCAAATGGCCAAGCCACTGCGAGGGCAAACATCCGCATGGCGGCTTCGTGTTGGCGACTATCGTGCGATTTATGAGATCGACGATGTCGATCGCACCGTCATCGTAACGCAGATCGGAAACAGGAAAGACGTCTACCGAGGACTGTGATCACAGCCGCAGCTTCCGCTTGACCTCAGACCAGGGGATCAGTTTTTCCTTCCCATTTTTGACGCGCGCCATCGCCTTGCGATGTGTCGCCAAATCCTGCCGATCGATCTCCTCCAGTACTTCGAGATCGTCCGCCGAAACAACGGCGCCGATGATCTTCCCGTTGCGGCGGATCGGAAGCCGCCGGCGCGTCTGTTTCACTTTCTCCACGGCTGCCGACAAAGGTTCTCTCAGTTTCGCGGTCATGACTGCCCTCATTCTAGCATCTTGCATAGAATTCGGCACACGAGACGGATGCCCAAGAGCAAAACCTTCTACATCATCGACGGCCACGCGCACATTTATCGGGCTTACTTCGCGCCATTCCGGGACCTGTCGAGCCCGTCGGGCGAGCCGACCAAGGCCACCTACGTCTTCACCCAGATGCTGCTCAACCTGATCGACCAGCGCAAGCCGGACTACCTGGCGATGGTCATCGATCACGGCGACGAATCGGTTTTCCGCAAGGAGATCTTTCCCGAATACAAGGCGACGCGCCAGGAGCGGCCCAGCGACTTCTTCCCGCAGGAGCAGCGCATCCTCAACATCGTCCGCGACGCCGGCGTGCCGATCTTCTCCAAGCCGGGCTTCGAGGCGGACGATCTGATCGCGACCATCGCCAAGGAACTGTGCGAGGACGACTTCGAGATCTTCCTCGTCTCCAAGGACAAAGACCTCCGCCAGATCCTGACGCCCTGCATCCACATGTACGACCCGACGGCGGACGAGGTGATCGACGAGAAGAAGATGGAGGAAAAAGTCGGCTACTCGCCGCGCGAGGCGGTCGAGGTGCAGACGCTGATGGGCGACGCGATCGACAACGTCCCCGGCATCCCGGGCGTCGGCGAGAAGACGGCGGCGAAGCTGATCAAGAAGTACGGCACCGCCGACGCCGTGCTCAAACATCTCGACGAGCTCACGCCGAAGATGCGGGAGAACTTCGAGAAGTTCGGCGAGCGCCTGTCGATCGCGCGGCAGCTCGTGACGCTGAAGAGCGACGTCGAGTTCGACTTCGAAGTCGAGGGGTGCAGGTACGTCGGGTTGAAGCAGGAGCCGCTGAAAAAGCACCTCCGCGAGTGCGGGTTCACCAGCTTGTTGAAACGCCTCGGTGATGACAGCGCGGGCGTCGTCCCGCAGGCGCCGACGAAGGCAAAATATCAGCCGTTCGAGCAGGGCCTGTTCGGCCCGATGGGCGACGCGCCTGATCCGGCGACGGCGCAAGCGACCGACGGCCGCGCCGCGCCGGCGACTTGCGCAGATTGCTCGTATGAATGCGTCGATACCGACGAGAAATTCGAGATCTTCCTCGACCTGCTCAAGCAGCAAAAACGTTTCGCCTTCGACACCGAAACCGTTTCGCTCGGCGCGATGCATCATCCGCTGGTCGGAATGAGCTTCAGTTGGAAGCACGGCACCGGCTACTACGTGCCGACGCGCGGGCCGGCGGGGTGCAAGCTCGTCGACTGCGACCGCGTGCTGCGCGAGCTCAAGCCGATCCTGGAAGATCCGAAGGTCAAAAAGGTGGGGCACAACCTCAAGTACGACCTGCTGGTCATGCGGCAGGCGGGCGTTCACGTGCGCGGCGTATCGATGGATTCGATGATCGCCGCGTTCATCATCGACGCCTCGCGGCTGCGCTACGGCATCGATCAGCTCGCGCTCGACCTGCTCAACTTCAAGAAGATCGAGACGACGGAGCTGATCGGCAAGGGCAAGGGCCAGCTCACGATGGACCGGGTGGCGATGGACAAGATCTCCTGCTACGCCGCCGAGGATGCCGACATCGCGCTGCGATTGTGCGATTTGCTCGAAAAGAAACTCGAAGACCTCCCGGCGCTGAGAAAACTCGCGGACGAGATCGAAGTGCCGCTCATCGACGTGCTCGTTGAAATGGAGCAGAACGGCATCGCGATCGACCCGGCGGTGCTCAAAGAGCAGAGTGAAGTGCTAAGCCATCGCGTTGACGCGCTGCGCGAGCAAATCATGAAAGAAGCGGGGGTGGAATTTAATCCGGACTCGCCCAAGCAGCTCGGCGACGTGCTGTTCAACAAGCTCAAGCTCAAGGTGATCAAGAAGACCAAGACCGGTCCGAGCACGGACGTCGAGGTGCTCGACAAGCTCGCCGCCGAGCACGCGGTCCCGAAGCTCGTGCTGGAATACCGCAGCCTGGTGAAGCTGAAGAACACGTACCTCGACAACCTCCCCGAGTACGTCAACCCGCAGACGCATCGCATCCACGGCAGCTTCAACCAGATCGGCGCCGAAACCGGCCGGCTGGCGATGTCGGAGCCGAACCTGCAGAACATCCCGATCCGCACCGACGAGGGGCGTCGCATCCGCCTCGCGTTCGTGCCGGGCAATGCGGTGAAGAACGTGCTGCTGACGGCGGACTACAGCCAGATCGAGCTGCGCTTCCTCGCGCACTTCACGCACGAGCCGGCGCTCGTGCGATCGTTCAAGGAAGACGAGGACGTGCACCGCACCGTCGCCGCCGAGGTGTTTGGCGTGAAGCCGCAAGAGGTGACGCGCCAGCAGCGCGGCCAGGCGAAGACGATCAACTTCGGCATCGTCTACGGCGTCAGCGCCTACGGGCTCGCTCGTCGCATCGAAGGTTTAACCGTCCAATCCGCCGCCGAATTGATCGCGGCGTACAACAAGCGCTTCCCCAGCATCAAGCAGTTCCTCGAGAAGTGCGTGATGGAAGCGCAGAGCCAGGGCTATGTCGAGACGATGATGGGCCGACGCCGGCCCATCCCCGAGATCAGCAGCCACATCGTCGCGATGCGCAACATGGGCGAGCGGATGGCGATCAACAGCGTCGTGCAAGGCTCGGCGGCGGACCTGATCAAGCTGGCGATGAAAAAGGTCTACGACCGCCTGCAGAAAGAGAAGCGACCGAGTCGGATGCTCCTGCAGGTGCACGATGAACTGGTTTTCGAAACGCCCGCCGACGCGGCGGAGGAAGATGCCGCGATCATCCGCGAAGAGATGACGAGCGCGATGAAGCTGGACGTCCCGCTGAAAGTCGAAGTCGGCTGGGGGAAGAACTGGCAGGAAGTGAAGTAGCTTTCCGTCCGAAGCGAGCTGACCGACGAGCGCGGGGAGGAGTCATACCAGTCGGGATTAAAACGCGCTTGTCATCCTGAGGTACTCCGAAGGATCTGGCCGTGGAGTACATCGAACGCAGATCCTTCGGAGTACCTCAGGATGACATTCCTTCGACCAGCGCACGGATTAATCCGGATCCGTACGAGACAGAACAAGTTAGTGTCGGCTACGAAATCCCGCCTGCGTCCGCCCGCCTGCGTTAGCCGCGTTTTGTGCCGCCGACGAGTTGTGAGTCATCCCAAGCCTCTATCGTGCGGCAGAGTGCGGCGGGCGAGGACGATTTTTCGCTGCCACAACTCCCGCTACGCCAGCATGTTGGGCGCAGCATTTTTCGATCTTCCGATGACGCGCGTCCCGCGGGTCAATGGTGCATCCGCCACATCACCGCGATCGTCACCACCACCGCGGTCAGCACGATCGCAATGAGCGTCGGCAGGCGCAGTACGATCGCGTTGCCGCGCGCGCCGCGATCATCGCGCTGTGACGCGGCTACCGCATCGAGCGGATCGACGCGTGCCGCCGGCGGGAGGAGGTTCTCGATCTCCGCCGGCAACGCGCTGATGTCGCGCTCCTGGCCGTTGACGATGAACTTGCTCGTCTTGACCACGTTGACGACGCTGTTCGTGCCCACAGCGCCCCCGGTCGCTTTACCTTCGAGGATGTCCGGGATGCCGTTGCCGTCGCGGTCTTCCTTGAGTTTGGCCATCAGCTGTTCGTACTTCTGCCGCACGTCGGGCGGCATCTCGTCGACGCTGTTGTAGGTCTGGCCGTTGACGGTGATCCGGCGGAAGGACTTGGTGAAGCTGAACTTCGCCATGGCGATACAGGCTCCTGTTCTCTTCTATCCATCGGCATTTTAGGCCGTTTATTGCCGAAACTTGCGCTGGATTTTGCGCGTTAGGCTGGCGTGGGAACTGGCGTCTTACTGCCGGCGAGCAAAGTGGTTGGAGGCGGCGGCGTGGAAGCGGAGGAGATCGCAAAAACGGTCCACACTGCCCGCTGGGCCGCCGGCCGCGCCGCGGAAGAGGCGTTCACCGCGCTGGTGAATCGATTCGAACGCACCGCGCTGGCGGTCGCTTACGGGTGTTGTGGTGATTCGACGCTGGCGGGCGATGTGACGCAGGAATCGTTTCTCCGTGCATGGCAACGACTCGATGAACTGGAAGACGAACACAAATTCGGCGCGTGGCTCTGCGGGATCGTCCGCAACCTCGCGATCGACGCAAAGCGTCGCGGACCGAAGCGAACCGAATGGATCGAGGACGGAAGTTCGATCGCCACCGCTCCGCCGGCCGACTCGCTTCAGCGGATCGAGGAAGAGGACCGCATCGCGCAGGCCCTGCGACAGCTCGACGACCAATCCCGCGCGGTCGTCGTGCTGCGCTACTACGAGAACCTCAACAGCGCGGCCATCGCGGAGCTGCTCGGGTCGACCGCGACTGCGGTAGACATGCGATTGTCGCGGGCGCGGCGGACGCTGCGAGAGCTGCTCGATGAGAACAAGGCGGTGAGCCGGCCATGATCGACAATCGCGATGACTCAACCGACGACCTGCTCGACATGCGGTTGCACGAGCACCTGACGCTCAGGCTTGACCCGCAGCGCGGCCGGGCGCTCGCCGCGTTCGAAGAGCACTCGCGCAGCGAGCGAGCGAGCCGCAGCCGCCGACGATGGATCATCGGTGTCGCGACGTCGGGTTTGATCGCAGCATCAGTCGCAATCGCGATCTTCCTCCACACGCCGGCGTCGCGGACGATCGCGCCGAAGAGCCCGATCGCGCGCGAAGACACGATGCGCAACGTCGAGCGGACGATGGAATGGGAAGCGAGCGATGAAGGCGTCACGGTTCTCGATCGCTCAATCCCGGTGCGAAAGGTCCGCCAGGATGCGGTGGAGCAGGTGCAGTGGTTCGATCCGCAGCGCAACGCGAACATGCGGCTGACGGTGCCGGTCGAACGCGTCCTCTATGTTCAGGAAGAAACCTACTAAGGCGAAAACAGCCATGCGACAGGAGACGATCATGAGACTGGCGACGATGACGCTGATCCTCGGGATTGCGGCGAGCTTCACGACTTCGGCGATGGGACAGAAGGCCGCGCCCGAAGCGCCGGCAGCGCCCGCAGTCCCCGCGGCCCCCTCAGTTCCGGCGCCGCCAGCACCGCCAGCACCACCCGCTCAACCGAGTCCGCGGGGCGGCGGGGGTTTCGGCAGCTTCACGCCCGGCGACGGCGGATGGACCGTCATCAAGCCGAGCATGGCGCGCGAGACGGAGAAGGGGGCGTACCTCGGCATCTCCGTCACGTCGGTCCCGTCCGTGCTGCGCGATCAGCTCAAGCTTCAGAAGAACATGGGCCTGGTCGTCAACTTCGTCGAGAAGGGCAGCCCCGCCGAAGCCGCGGGCATCCGGCAGAGCGACATCCTCCAGAAGCTCGACGATCAGCTCCTGATTAACCCGCAGCAGTTCGCGGTCCTGGTGCGCACGCACGATGTGAGTCAGCCGGTGCGCTTCACGCTGATCCGCGAGGCCAAGCCGACCGAAGTTTCCGCCAAGGCCGAGGAGCGCGATCTGCCGGTGCTCGATGAAAACGGCGGCTCCCCGTTCAGGGTCTTGAAGTTCGACGGGCTCAATCAACTGCCGTTCACGAAGATGAGGGGAAGCGCGACCGGGTTCGAATCGAAAGACCCACAGCACACGCTGTCGATCTCCGAGGTGGACGGCCATCGCACACTCAAAGCGACGGACAACAGGAACGGGAAGCTGATCTACGAAGGCCCGATCGACAACGACGAGCAGATCGGCAAGCTGCCGGAGGAGATCCGCGCCAAGGTGAGAGACCTTCCGGTGGTCAAGGCGAGGCCCGCAACGCAGCCGGCAAAGCGCGGGTTCGATACGGCGCACGACCTCTTCCTCGAGACGTCGCAGCGCGCATTGGAACAGCAGCAGAGACAGCTTGAGCAACAGCAACGCGCATTGGAGCAACAGCAGCGGCAGCAGGAGCAACAGATGCGGCAGCCGCAAGCGGGACAGTCGATTTGAACCCTCGTCCGCGCGGTTGCTTGCGGCTAAAATCAGGCCGTGATGTCGAAGGCAGCCGGGGACCCGCCGCCGCTCGAGCTGGAGCCGGGCATCGAGGACTTCAAGCCGGTCCTCGACAACCGCGTGCGCATGCCCGAGCCGCTGCCGGTGCGGCTGGTTGCGGTCGAGGACATCCGCCTGCCGTCGCCGAACGGAATGGAAGAGAAGCTCGACGCGTTTTACGTCGAGCTTCTTCAATTCGAGCGGCTGCGCGATCCGAACGAGCCGCTCGCCTATCGCGCCGACAATTTCATCCTCCGCTTCGATGTCGCCGATTCTTCCGCCGCGCACGAATCCCTTCGCCCGACGCAGATCGAAATCCCATCCCTGGAAGAGGCGGAGAAAAAGCTGATCGAGCTGGAGCTGGAATACACCCGCCAGCGCGGCGTGACGCCGGGCGAGGAATCGCTCCTGGTGCTCGATCCTGCGGGGAACTGGATCGAATTGCAGGAATATCGCGTCATCCGCTGATCGCCATGAGTGGCGGACGCGGTCGCGCGTCGGTACGATTACCCGCTTACCTAAAAAAAGCGAAATCACCGATGCGTTTGAACGAAATCCTCAAAGCACAGAACATCAAAATCCCGCTGGACGCGAAGAACAAAGCCGAAGCGATCGGCGAGCTGGTGAACGTGCTCGCCGCCAGCGGCGACATCTCCGATCCCAAAAAAGTCCTCGACGCCGTGCTCGAGCGCGAAGCCACGCGCACGACCGGCATCGGCAACGGGCTGGCCATCCCGCACGGGAAGTGCACCGGGACAAAAGACCTGGTGATGGCGATCGGGAAGGCGGCGACGCCGATCGATTTTCAGTCGATCGACGGCCGGCCGGTGACGATCATCTGGATGCTGGCCAGCCCGCCCGACAAGACCGGGCCGCACATCCACGCGCTGGCGCGGATCAGCCGGTTGATGACGATCGACAAGTTCCGCCACGCGCTGATGGCCGCCAAGACGCCGCAGGAGGCGTACGACCTGATCATCGCGCAGGAGAATTCTCTCTAGCGCGGCGCGGCCGTCGGCGGGGGGACGCGCGGGGGCTTGGTGACGATCTGCACGTCAACGCTGCCGCCCTCGACTTGACCCCCGGACACGTAGTTGCCGTCGCGAAAGTAGTTCACGTCGATTCGATCGCCGGCGACGATGTCGCCAAATTCGAATCGGCCTTGCGCGTCGCTGGCGCCCTCGCGCGGCTGCGTCTGCGCGCCGCTGATGTAGAGCTTGAGGTTCGGCGCCGGCTTGCCCGAAGGATCGACCACCGTGCCGCCGATCATGCTGTCGGCGCGGGCCAGGACGATCGGCGGGTGCCGGGCGATCGTCTCGCCGCGCTTGAGCGTGACGTCCGCCGACTTGCGGCCGAAGTGCGGCGCCTGCGCGCTGACCAGGTACTTGTCTCCCAGGCGCAGGTCGTCGAAGGCGAAGTCGCCGTCGGCATCGACGCTTTTCTCGGGCGAACCCATCCCGAAGCGGCCGGTCGTGATCGTGAGCGAGATCTTCGCCGACGGGATCGGGCTGCCGGCTTCATCGATGATGCGACCCTTGAGCTGGACGGGCGGAACTTTTTCGACCGCGAGCGCGACGTTCGTCTCGCCGCCGCTGATGATCACCGGCTCGGCGGATTTCATCCGGCCCAGCGTCGCGCGGAGCTTGCTCCTGGGCGCGACCGCTTTGAAGGCGAAGCGTCCCTGCGCATCGGCGCGCACACCGAGTGAATCGCCGATCGGATTCTCGCTGTCCGGAAGTTCCGCGCTCACCCATGCGCCGGCGGCGGGGGAGCCGTCGGCGCGAGTCACGACGCCGGCGACGGCTTTGCCTTTGGCGCGCGGCAGCACGAAGTTCACCGTCGCGCTCTTTCCTTCCGACACGGTGATTTCGATCTCGTTCTTGCGCGGCCGGACGTAGCCTTCGGGCGGCTGGCCGCAGATATAGACAATCTGTTGGCCGGCCGGCACGCGGGCCGAATAGGTGCCGTCGGCGCGCGTTTTCGCGTTCAAGATGGCGCCGCCTTCCCGTGGACGCGCCGGCCCGCACAGGCCGATCTCGATGTCCGCCAGGGGCGCCCCGCTGTCGGCGGCGGTCACGCGGCCGGAGACGATCGTCCCGTGCACCAGCGCGATGTCAACGTGTTCGAGCGACTGACCGGGCGCGAGCGTGAGATCCGTCCGCGCGGCGGCCGTCCAATCCGGCGGCAGCGTCGCGTCCGCGTCCATTTGCTTGTCGAGGCTGACGATGACCTGATAGCGCCCCGGCGGCAGGCGCGTCGCGTGATAAACGCCGTTCGCGTCGGTGACGCCCGCGCTCCACACGCCCGCGTTCTCGCCGACAGCTTGTGCCGCGACATTGACGCCCGCCGCGGGCTTGCCGTCGGGATAACTCAGTCGTCCCGCGATCCGAGCGGCCGGCTCGAGCTTGAGCGCCGCGCCGACCGAATGCGGTCCCGGTCCGACCGTCACCTGATCCGCGTACGCCAGCCGCGCGAAACGATCGTCCCGCACGTCGAGGTTCATCTGCGTGTTGGGCGGCATGCGCGTGAAGCGGCACTTGCCGCCGGCGTCGGTGCGCTGCGCGATCTGCTTCTTCACTTCCTCGGGGAACTCCACCGCCCAGAAGTCCTGCAGTATGACGTTCCCGCCATTGCAGCGCTCCGGCGCGACTTCGACGCCGGCGGCGGGGGAGCCGTCGGGGAGCAGCAGCGTCACCTCCACGTCGCACGCCGCCTTGAGCACGATCTCCTGTGCGGGATCGGAGTTGACGTAAGCAACGTCGTAGGCCCACGGCGGCGCGTCGATCAGTGCGCTGCTCATCAGATCGGCGGTCGGGAGGTCGATGCGGAAGGTTCCATCGCCCGCGGTGGCGACGCTGGAGAACGCGGACATGGAGCCGTAGAAGTTCCATCGGTTGACGGTAATCGTCGCGCCGGCGACGGAATTCTCGTCCGGATTGAGGACGCGGCCCGCGACGAAGGATGTGTTTGCAGGCGCCGATGTGCTGCCGGGAATGTTGACGACGCCGTTTTGAACGACGGCTTTTGCCGGGGCGGTCGTCGCCGTTGCAGTCGCGGGGTTCGGCGCTGATTTGTTCGCGACCGCGACGGCGGCTCCTCCCGCGGCGACCCCGGCGACAGACGCCGTCACGACGATCGCGGCGGCCTTGGCGTGCGCCCATGCGAGCATCGCACCCGCGGACTTGGCGACGGTCGACGGCGCGGCGGACGTCGCGGCGGCGGCGACCGTCGCGGCAGCCGCAGCGGATGCGGTCGACGGCGCCACGTTGGTCGCCATGATCGCGGCGAGTGCGGTGGCGCTCACGGTCACCCCGCGCCGGCGGAAGAGCGTGCCGAGCTTATCGACCGCGCGGGTGACGCGCTTTCGCGCGGCGTCTTCGGAAATACCCAGTGTCTGCCCGACTTCGCCGAAGGTCTTGTTTTCGTAGAAGCGCAGCAGCACCGCGCGACGATCGACGCCGCCGAGTTTGGCGACCAGCTCGTCCAGGTGGCCGGACAGTTCGGTCCACAGTTGCGCCTGATCGCGGTCGTCGGGTGCCTGCTGCTGCATGAGTTGTGCCGCCTGGATTTCACGCTGTTTTCGACGTCGCTCGGAGCGCGCGGCAGCCAGGCAGGTGTAGCGCAGCGCCTGGAACAGCCACGCGGAGAGCACCGTTTCGCCGCGGAGGGATTTGGCTTTTTGGGCAAGGAGGATGAAGGTCGCCTGCGTCGCGTCGTCGGCCAGGGTGGGATCGTTCAGTCGCCTGCGCGCTGCGGCCAAAACCCAGGCCATGTGCCGCGCGACGATGTGTGCGAACGCATCCTGCTCGCCGCGTTCGATGTAGGCGGACAAGAGTTGTGAATCGGTTGGGTCCATTTCAGGGAAAGCTCGACTTTACCCCGAAATGACCGTCATTCCCGAAAGCGGACAGCTATTTCTCGATCGGGAACCCCGCTTCTTTCCACCCGCGAACGCCCCCGTCCATCGAGATCACGTTGGTGTAGCCCATCTTCTGCAGGTTGTCCGCCGCCAGCGCGGAGCGGAAGCCGCCGCCGCAGTAGAGGATGATCTCGGCGCTGGTGTCCGGGATCCTGGTCTCGATGTCGCGCTCGATGATTCCTTTGCCCAGGTACTCGGACTTGGGTAGATGCCCGGCGGCGAACTCGCTCTCCTCGCGGACGTCCACGAGATGGAACTTCTCGCCGCGATCGAGCTTCTGCTTCACGTCGTTGATCGTGCACTCCTTCACGCGCGCGCGGGCGTCGTCGACGATCTTCAAAAACCGTGGGGCGTGCTTGGCCATGTATTTCTCCTTCGACCGCCACCTTACTTCGGCTTGTTCGCAAGAATCAACGGCGAAGGTCCGCCGCGGGCATCGAAGGTGCGCGGTTCGATGAAGCCGGCTTCCTTGAGCCAGCCGCTGATCTCGGGGAACGTGAACGTATCGCCGCGCTCTGTATTCACGAGCATGTTGACGGCGAAGATCATGGCGTTGGGCGGGCCGGAGCGGTCGTCGTTGGCGAGGAACTCGGCGATCGCGATCGTCCCGCCCGGCGCCAGCGCTTCGAACGTGCGCTTGAGCAGCGATCGGCTGCGGGGCTCGCCCTCGCTGTGGAGGATGTGACCGAGCGTGGCGACGTCGTACCCTGAGCCGAGGTTCACGCTGTTGATATCGCCCTCGATGTAATTGAAGCGGTCCGCGACGCCGTGCTTCTGCGCGATGCGCCGGGTGACCGGCAGCACGCCGGCCCAATCGACGGCAGTCACGCGCACCTGGGGCGACTTTTGCGCCAGCGCGATGCCCCAGACCCCGGAGCCGGCGGCCAGATCCAATACCTTCACGGGCGTGGTCGCGCTCGCGAGTTTGAGCTCATCCGCCAGCGACCGCGCGGCGGAGTAGCTCATCGGGAAAATGTCCTCGACGAAGCTGGCGAAGAACTCTTCGCCGCCGGCGTTCTGCTCGTTCACCGCGGTCGCCGGCTTGCCGCTGCGGACGATGTCGGTGAGCAGCATCCACTTGGGAATGAGCTGCGTCGTCAGGTGCTTGAAGATGCCGCCCTGGAAGCCGGGCTTGGTGGTGACGAGGAAGGTCGCGCTTTCCGGCGTCAGCGAATACTTCCCCTGCGCGTCCTTGCGAAGCAGTTCCACCGACGCCAGCGCGTTGAGCACCATCCGGAGGCCGCGCGCCGAGGCGCCGGTCTTCTCCGCGAGCTGCTCGGCGGTGAGCGCACCCGCAGAGTCGAGCACGTCGAAAGCGCGGGTCTTGATCGCCGCCTCGATCATGATCGGGAGCGAATAGCCCCACGCGATCTGCATGAGGCGTTCGGGGGTGACGGGTTTGTTCGATGACGATGCGGAAGCCGGTTGCTGCATGATTCGACACACTCCTTGGGGTGAAGAGCGTCGGATCATGCAGCGCGCGGTTTGCTCTGGCAACCTCCCTTATCCGGGATGTTGCTGCAATCAGTGCATCAGCGCGGCGGCGCCTTTCATGAAGGAGATGGCGCCGGAGATGATCGCGCCGTACGCGATGACGTAGTGCCCGCCGCCGGATTGCGCGGCGGCCACATGATATGTGCCCATCGTGATGGCGACACCGACGCCGCAGACGATCAGGCCGCCGAACATCGCGCCGACGGCGGCATTGCGGTTGGCCGAGTGCTCTTCGTGACGCAGCGCGACGTCTTCGCCGTCGTCGATGTGGCCGCTGCTGACGAATGCGGAAGAAAAGGAACGGCTGACCGAAGCGTCCGCCGCATCAGTCTGTGTCGGATGGTGCAGGAACGCGCGGAGCTCGTTCATTCCGTCCGGCGAGACGTCGAAGCGCAGGCGGCCGTTGTCCCAGGCGATGGCGAGCTGCCCGAGATTGCCCAGGCCTTCGTCCAAGCGCAGTCGCCGCGCCGCGTCGGCGGGCTCCCACCGGCCCATCACGCGATCGCCGGGCCCGCGCACCTCGGCGGCGTCAGCCGCGAAGGCGAGTGTCCAGGCTTCCTGTTCATGTCCCCGTTCGATGCAGCTCAAGGCGACGGCCATGGGTCATTCACTCCCGCGTCGCACGATCTTTATGGCGACGACACCCTGTGCATCGACGCGTCGCGCCGGCCGCTTCACTGGCGCGGGCGGTCAAGCTCGGCAAGATGTACGTCCGATTTCGTGATTATCACCGCGGTTCGCGCGGTTATCGAGACGTTCGATTTCACGGAGGTGAATGTGGAGAATCCTTAACGACCGCTGAAGAAAGGCCGCAGTTCCAGCTCGTTTCGTGGGCGGCGAAATTTTCCGCAAAAATTCATGGCCGCCAGGCTGCGCGTCGCGAGGAACCCAAGACGCGCGACGCGCACCACCGCGGCCGTCACGAGGACCGCGCATTGACGATTCACGCTGCTCCCTCGACCATTCCCACCCGATGTCCACAGCTACTTCGATTGCCCGCCTCCCCGTCGCGGTCATCGGTTGCGGGCGCATGGGTCAGCTCCACGCGCGCGTCTACTCGCAGATGCCGCAGGTGGACCTCGTCGGGCTTTACGACGCAGATCGTGACGTCGCGCAGGCTGCTTCAGAAAAGCACGGCGGAGAAGTATTCGAGTCGATCGAGCAGATCGCATCGCGCGTCCGCGCGGTGACCATCGCGGTCCCGACCCGGTTTCATGCCCAGGTCGCCGAGCCGCTGCTCAAGCGCGGGATCGCTTGTCTTATCGAGAAGCCGCTCGCGAAAGATGTCGCGGAAGCGACACAGATCGTGGAATGGTCGAAACAGTCACGCGCGGTCGTGCAGGTGGGGCACATCGAGCGCTTCAATCCGGCGATCCGCTCGATGAGCAAGCTGGGCGGCGTCGAGCCGCGCTTCATCGAGGTGATCCGAATCAGCCCGCTGACGTTCCGCAGCATCGACGTCGGCGTTGTGCTGGACATGATGATCCACGACATCGACATCGTGCTGAAGCTGGCGCGGTCGAAGGTCGCGAAGATCGACGCGGTGGGCGTCAGCGTGATCGGCGGCGTCGAAGACATCTGCAACGCGCGGCTCACGTTCGAAAACGGCTGCGTCGCGAACATGACGGCGTCGCGCCTCGCGCTCAAGACCGAGCGCAAGCTCCGCGTCTTCAGCTCCGACGCCTACGTTTCCATCGATTACCAGAAAAAGTACGGCATGGTCGCGCGCAAGACGGAGAACCTCGACGCCATCCGCAGCGTCGTCGCGCAGATCCGCGCGGGCGAGATCGAGGACCTGTCGCAGGTGAACTTCGGCGACCTGGTGAACGTCGAGGAGCTGGCGATCGACGACGTCGAGCCGCTGCGCGCGGAGCTCGAAGCGTTTGTCGCATCGGTGACACAAGGCGCGCCGGTGGAAGTCCCCGCGGAAGACGGGTTGGCCGCGGTGGAGACGGCGACGCGGATCGTCGCGGCGATCGGATCGCAGCGATTAGATTGAAAACGTGGACAGCAGACGGGGGATCGTGGATGGCAACGGCAGTCCACCATCTACTATCCACTATCTGCGTGTTCGCTTCACTTCGCCGCCCAGCGCGGGTAGTTCTGCATCGCCATGTCGAGCACGACGTTCATCATCTCCGGATCGGAGCGGATGACCGCCTGGTCGATCAGCGCCTGCTGCACCTTCTGCCGCAGCGCGTTGAACTGCTCGGCGCGCAGGCGGTCCATGATCTCTGTCTGCACCTGTTCGTCCTCGAACGGTCGCACGTGGCCGGTCTTCAGGTCCTCGACCTTCGCGATATAGAACGCGTTGTTCGCTTCGACGACCGGCGTAACTTGACCGACAGGCGTCTGCCACACGGCTTTTTCGACAGGTTCGATCGCGAAGGCACCTTGCTGGATGGCCGCGCCGATGTCCCCGCCGCTGGCGAGCCAGCGCGGGTCGTCGTTCACTGAATGCGCGATGGATTCGAACGATTCGCCGGCCTTGGTGATGCGGTTGCGCAGCTCGTTGATCGTCTGCCAGGCGCCGTCGCGCCCGCCATGCTTGTCGAAGGAGATCTTGATCAGCCGGAAGCGCGCGGCGCCGTGATCGGTGAAGATGCGATCGCGGTTCTGATCGTAGAACGCCCGCATGTCGTTGGCGCCGACCTGCACCTGCGGCATGAGCTTCTTCTCGTAGTAAATCCGGCTCATCCAGACGCGGTATTGCTGCTGAAGGAGATCGTCGAAATCCTCGCCGCGCTCGGCGAAGCGCCGCCGCGCGACTTCTTCCGATCCGCCCGCCGCCGTGATCTGCTTCTGCCGCCACTGCATCGTAAGCTGATCGGCCAGGTCCTTGTCCTTCTGATCGAGGTTGCGCTCGGCGGCGGCGTATTCGAGCTGGAGATCGCGCAGCGCGCGAATCTCGGCGCCGAGCTCGCGCTGTGCGACGGCGCGGAACTGGTTTTGATCGAGGTCCTTCGCCCGCGCGGCGAGCACCGGCTCGGCCAGCGTGATCACCTTATTCGCATAGATCGGCGTGCCGTTGACGTCCATCACCACGCCGCCGAGGGTGAGGTACTGACCCGACGATGCGCCGGCGGTGGTGGGATGGGACGCCGGCGACGGAGGTGGCGGGGCGGCGGCGATTTCCGGATTGTCCGCGCCCGGCGCTTTGACGTTTTCCTGAACGGTCTTGCTGAGTCCTTCGACCGGCTGTTCCTGATTCGGCTGCACGCGCGGGTTGTTTTCCGCGCGGGCGCTGTAGAGCTGACCGGGTTGATCGGCGCGGCTGAGCGGATCGATGTTGACGTCGCGATCAGTCCGCGCCGGCGGCTGGCCGATGAATACCGTCCCCGCCAGCGGCTGCGCCTTCTGCCCGTGCGAGCAGCCGACCAGCGCCGCCGCGGTGATTGATCCTGCGATGACCGCCGCCGATTGACGCCACACCCGTTCCATCACCCGTTCTCCTCGCGAGAGGATACAGGCTAACCGATCGCGGTCAGACGCGGAACATCGCGCCGATCCGCCGGCCGAGGAACGCATTGGCCGACAGAATCGTCAGCGTCAGCAGCACCATTGCCCACGCCCCCAGTGCGCACGCGAGATACGGTCCGTCGCCGAGCCGATAGACCAGTTCGTACATCGCCTTGGTGATCGGCCAATACTGCTGCCGCTGCGCGAGGATGATGGAATCGCTCACTTCGAGCATCGCGAAAGCGAAGGCGAGCATCGCGCCCGCGACCAAGTTGGCCGCGATCAGCGGGACCGTGATCTTCCGCAGCGACAGCCAGGCGGATGCGCCCAGGTTCTGCGCCGCCAGCTCGAGATCGCGCGGCGCCTGCTCCAAACCCGCGACCGCGCTGCGGACGACGTAAGGCAGCCGGCGCATCGCGTAGGCGATGATCAGCAGCGCGGTCGGGTTCTCCGTCACGTCTACAAGATTCCGCAGCCACATGTGATCCGTATGATGCGACTTGTCGTATTGGCCGATCCAGCTCTGCACCTGCAGGCTCAGCGCGAGATACCCGAACGCCAGCACAACGCCCGGCACCGCCAGCGGCAGCATCGCCAGGCTGTCGATCGTCCGCCGGCCCGGCAGCGTCGAGCGCACGATCAGCCACGCGATCGTAAGTCCGAGCACGAGATCGATGGCGACGCTGGCGGCGGAGAAGGCGACGGAATTGCGGATGCTCGGGATCGTCATGTCGTGGGTCAGCGCGGTGGCGTAATGGCCGAGCGTGAAGACCTTGGGGATCGCCGATTCGTACCACGCGCCGACGCCGCTGAAGCTGAGCAGGATCACGCCGACGTGCGGGATCAGAGCCAGCGCGATGACGAACGCGAACGCGAGCAGGGCGAGTAGTGATTTGATCCCGCCAAGAGGCGAAGGGGCGGCAGACGTCGTCGCCTTCGACACCGCGACATCGTGCGTGCGCCCGAAAGAGAACTTGCCGACCGCGTAGAGCAGCGCACTGCCGAGCAGCATGACGACCACCAGCGCGTACGGGAGCGGGTTGCCGGTGATCTGCGTGAGCCGGTGAAAGATCTGCACGGACGTCACGTCGAAATAGTCGAACATCAGCGGCGTGCCGAGCTCCGTGAAGCTCCAGATCAGCACGATCGTGCCGCCGGCGAAGAGGCCGGGCCGCATCAGCGGGAGCGTGATCCGACGGAAGAGGGTCCACCGCGATGCACCGAGGTTCGCCGCGGCTTGCTCCATCGCGGGATCCAGGTTCGCCAGCGCGGCGGCGACGTTCAGGTAGAGGATCGGGTACAGGCCGAGCGCCTCGACGAGGATCACTCCGACCACGCGGGCGTTGCCGAACCAATCGATCGGCGTGCCGGGCGCGACGAAGTGAAGGTGTTGCGCGATCGCGGTGAGCGCGCCGAGCCGGCCAAGAATCTGCCGCATCCCGATCGCGCCGACGAACGGCGGCAGGATCAGCGGCACGAGCAGCAGTGCGCTGACCGCGCTTTTGCCGCGAAAGTCGTAGCGCACCGACAGCAGCGCCAGCGGCACGCTGATCAGCGTGCAAAGAAATGTCACGGCGATCGCGATGCCCGCGCTGTTGAGCAGCCCGCGGCGAAGATCCGCGTCGAGAAAGATCGCCTTGAAGTATCCGAGGGTGAAGACCGCCGGCTGACCCTCCGCGGCGACGCCGAAGAACGCCACGCGGACGATCTGGTAGATCGGCCAGAGCAGGAACACAGCGAAGATCGCCAGGATAAACGCGAGCGAGAGGTAAGCGAGCAGACGCCGCGTCATGATCGTCCGCTCCCCTCTACTGGCGAGAGCCGATTGCGATGAAGCGCCAGCCGCGACGACGACGTCATCCTGAGGTACTCCGAAGGATCTGGGTTAGACAACGCAGATGCTTCGGAGTACCTCAGCATGACGGTGGATGCGGTTGAGCGCGCAGTCAAGGCACCGGCGCGGCCTGCGGCGCCTGATCTTGTGCCGCCGCGAATGCGATCGACTCGATCTCGGTGAAGATCTTGCGGAATTGTTCCGGCAGATCGGGCGCGAGGTCGCTCGCCTCCACCGCCTTGGAGCCATAGAAAATCTTGATCTCGTACGCATCGGTGGCAATCAGCGGATAGTGCGGCTTGAGTTTCTCCCAGCCGTCGAAGAGACGCTCGAGGCGCGCGAGGCGGTCGTGCGAAATGGTCGCCCGCGCATCGGGCAACAGTCGTCCGGTCACTTCAACGAAACCGTCGGGCCAGATGATGACACGATCATCCGTTCCGGCGATTCCGCCGGTGCGGTGGTACAGGATCGGCCGGGTGGTGGCGCTGAATTTACTTGACGGAGAAGAAGCATTCGTGGAGTTGGTACCCGGCGTGGCGGGCGGCTGGTGCTGCGCGCATCCGGAGACGCACGCGAGGATCACGACTAGATTGCAAATCGCGCATCGCAAATCAGCAATCCCCTTCAGCTTCCGCTCGGCGCGAGCCGGCTCCCGAGCGTAAACCATCCCTTCGACGGATCGTAAATGAGCTGCAAGTTGCGGCGGTCGAACTCCTGAAACCACCGCCACCACTCGATCGGCTGAAGCTCCTCGCCCAGGTTCGCATCCGGATCGCCGCCGAGGCGGATTTTGGTCGGTTCGCCGGCGACGGAGGCGGGCCACAGGCCCCGGCTGCTCGCCCAGTGGTAGATCGTGTTGTGGTTCGTCGTCTCGTAAACCGTCATCGCAGGCGAAGATAACCGCCGGCACCCTCCCTTTCCATCGCCCGAACACTTCTCCGGTCGCGCTGCAAATCCTGCACGGAATAAATTTGCGACGGCCAATGGTTGTATCTTGAACGGCACTTCTTTCTTGCGAGGGCAGGGCATGCGGACTCTTTGCGCAGCGATCGTGACGACGACCGCGATGTTCGCCTGGTGCGGCGGGGCGTACGCGATCACCGCCGGGCACACCGACGACTTTCAGGACGGGACGACGCTCAACTGGTCGGGCGGCGGGGGAGAAGCCAACATCGCCACCGGCGGGCCCGCCGGCGCGGGTGACAAGTATCTCCAGTACACCTCCAACTCCAACCTCGCTACGTATAACCTCAATCAGTGGGCCGGCGATTACGCCGCGCCGGCCATCACCGACGTCAGCGCGGATCTGATGGACCTGCCGACCCAGTCGCCGCTTTCGATGCGCATCGTCCTCTTCGGCCCGACCGGATCGCGTTGGACTTCGACGACGGCAACGAGCATCCCGGCCGACGGCCAGTGGCATCACGTCGTCTTCTCCATCCGCCAGGCGGATCTGATCAACGTCCTCAACTCCGGCGACACGTATGCGCAGACGGTCGGGGGCGTGAGCCGGCTCATGTTCCGTCACGATACCGTCGGCTCATCCGGCGGGTCGCCGTTCACCGGCTCGGCGGGGCTTGACAACGTCACCGCCGTCGCCGCGCCCGAGCCGACGTCACTGGCGCTGCTCGCGATGGCCGGGCTCCTGCTCAAGCGCAAGCGAGCCTGACCCGTCGCGCGCTGACTGTACATCCCGCCGAATCCCCCTTATTTTGAACGCCCTTTGCCCCCAAAGAAGGACGCGTTCATGGATTCCGTCATCACCGGCCGGGCCTACGTGCTCGGCGACAACATCGACACCGACCAGATCATCCCCGCCCAGTACCTCTCCTTTAACCCGTCGCTGCCGGAGGAACGCAAGTTCTTCGGCATGTACGCGCTCAGCAGCGTCCCCGAAGGCCAGCGCGGCCTGCGCAAGCCCGCCGCGAGCGACGACACCGGCGGAAACATCCCCTTCGTCCGCGAGAACGAGTTCAAGAGCGATTTCACGATCATCATCGGCGGCAAGAACTTCGGCTCCGGCTCATCCCGCGAGCACGCGCCGCTGGCGCTGGCCGAGGCCGGCGTCAAATGCGTCATCGCCGAGTTCTACGCCCGCATCTTCTTCCGCAACAGCGTCAACGGCGGATACCTCATCCCCTTCGAATCCGAAGAGCGCCTCGTCGGCCGGATCAACACCGGCGATGAGCTGGAGGTGCTGATGGATCAGCAGGCGCTGATCAACAAGACCGACGGCAACCGCTACAAGCTCAAGCCATTGGGCGATGTGCTGCCGATCATCGAAGCCGGCGGGGTGTTTCCGTACGCGAAAAAAGCTGGCATGCTGAAGTAGCGCGCAATCGACATGGCCCACGCGAACGTCATCGTCATCGATCATCCGGTCATCCAGACGAAACTGACCGAACTCCGCGTGAAGACGGCGGACCATCGCACGTTCAGAACGCTGCTCAATCAGATCGCTTCGTTGATGGTTTATGAAGTGACGCGCGACTGGCCCACCGAGCCGCGGACGATCGAGACGCCGCTCGAGCAGATGCAGGGGCACAAGCTCGCGAAGAAAGTGACGCTCGTGCCGATCCTTCGCGCGGGCCTGGGCATGAGCGACGGCGTGCTGCGGATGCTCCCCGAGGCGCGGCTTGGCCACCTCGGCGTTTATCGTGACGAGAAAACGCT
>JAICTV010000338.1 GCA_025936175.1 Phycisphaerae bacterium | reverse complement strand
GAAGGGGGCGCGGCGGACGAACTCGACGCTCGCCCCGTTGCAGAATCCCATCTCCAGCAATCGCCGGCGGCACTCGGTCTCGCCAGTTACCGTCGCGACGCGGGCGCAGTCGCCGACCTTCAGACAGTCGAGGGAGCAGGTCGCGATGCCGGGACAGTGCTGCGTTGCCTTCGTGGCCAAATTTGCTCCTAACAGGAGTATAGACTCCTATAATGGACCTCGCAGAACCCGTGCCGGGGCACCGGGTGCGATTCTGCGCGGATGCGGCGGGTGTGAGCCGAATCACTACGAGGTGTGAGAAGCGATCGCTGAGACGCGTTCTCGCCACTGAGAAGCAAGGCCCTCCGCAGCGACATCGAATGCGTCCACAGGCCTCAGAATCGCCGCATTCTTCTTTTGACGTTCCGGCACAGGGTTTGATTTGGAACTGACACAGGGAGACGCATAAATGATCGATATTTCAGTGCTTTACTCGGGACTCGAGACCCCCAGCACCCCGCACCGTTACGGCAGGAAAATCACGCAGATCGACCCGCCCGCACACCAGCGCATGGCCGTCGCCAAGAGCGCCAAGGACCGCCGGCCGATCGTCGTCTGGAACCTGACGCGCACGTGCAACCTTAAATGCGTCCACTGCTACACCGCCTCGGAAGCGAAGAAATATCCCGACGAGATCGACACCGCCAAGGCGAAAGAAGTCCTGGACGATTTAGCCGATTTCGAGGTTCCTGCGGTCCTGTTTAGCGGCGGCGAACCGCTCGTGCGGCCGGACTTGTTCGAGCTCGCCGCTCACGCGCGATCGCGCGGGCTGCACGTCGTGCTCTCCACCAACGGCACGCTGATCGATCGTCCGACCGCGCAGAAACTCAAAGACCTGGAGTTCGCCTACGTCGGCATCAGCCTCGATAGTGCGATCCCCGCGATCCACGATGAGTTCCGCGGCGTCGCCGGCGCGTACGAGCGCACGATGAGGGGCTTTCGCAATTGCACGGAGGTCGGGCAGAAGGTCGGCCTTCGGCTCACGCTCACCCGCCACACGGCGCAGAACCTCGACAAGCTTTTCGACCTGATCGAGCGCGAAGGGATCGATCGCGCGTGCTTCTATCACCTCTGCCCGGCGGGAAGAGGCAAGGACATCTTCGCGCCGACGCACGAGCAGGCGCGGGCGGCGGTGGACACGATCATCACGCGCACGGATGACCTCATCCGCCGCGGCAAGCGCGTCGAAATCCTCACCGTCGATAACCATTGCGACGGCGCCTACGCCTACCTCCGCATGCAGAAGGAGAACCATCCGCGCGCCGAGCAGGTGCTCGAGATGCTCAAGTGGAACGGCGGCGGGCGCTACAGCTCCGGCGTCGGCATCGCGGACATCGATTTCAACGGCAACGTCCACGCCGATCAGTTCTCGATGTACCGCAGCTTCGGCAACATCAAGCAGCGCAAGTTCAGCGAGATCTGGCAGGACACCAGCAACGAGATCCTGGCCGGTCTCAAAGATCGTCTGCCGAGACTGAAAGGCCGATGCGCGGCGTGCAAGTTCAAGGAGTTCTGCGCCGGCGGGCTCCGCGCGCGGGCGGAGATCAGCACGGGCGACCCGTGGGCATCCGATCCGAGTTGCTACTTAACTGACGAAGAAATTGGTCTGACGTCCGCGCCGGCGGCGGCCCCGTCCGCCGAAACGACGGATATGACCGATAAAAATCAAAAAGAATTCGCCGCGATCACCTGATCGCAGTCGCGCCGAGCGCGTCTGCGTTTCTCCCCCCAAGCACGGGCGGACCTCCCTCACCGCCCGGGCTTTCTTCTTTGGCTCAAGCAACGCTTCGGGTCTTCCCGATGCCTATGATGAACTGCCGGCACAGGCTTTGCGTAGGAGTAACGGCAGAGAGGAAAACACCATGGAACGCTCCGGTAAGTGGATCATCGTTCTCGTGGCTTTTGACGATTCCGAGCTTCCGCCGCAGGTGCTCAAGGAACGCATCGGGATCAACGACGACGAACAGGTTGCCGCTTTTATGCGCGGCGGTGAACTGCTCGACGTCCTGAAGACGGATGATGAAACGATCGCCGAAGGATATCGGGCGCAAATCGAAAAACAGTGTCTCCGCTGATCGCGCGAGGCGACGGAGCGGCGCTGTGGGCTGCTTCGCCAGATTGACATCCCGTTACAATTTTCCCGCCGCCTTCCCATGGCGGCGGTTTTATGCGCGGACGATGATGTCTGACAGATATGTCAGACTCCACTAACAATGTGACGTCTGTCGCAACCGCGCCCGTTTCGCCGCCGCCTGCCGTCGTCCCGGCGGCGCAGCCGCACGTCGAGCATCAGCGCGACGCGCACGCCGGCGGCTTCGTCGCATCGATCAAGCGCGTATTCGCATTCCTCGCGTGGATCTTCACCGGCTTTGGCTTATTGAAGCATCTCTTTGGTCGCGGCGACAAAGCCACGCGCACGCGGGCGGAGGAGATCGTCGTCTACACCGTCCACCCGTCGTTCTACCTCTGGGCGATCATCCTGGTCGGCTTCGTCGCCAGCGCCTGCGTCAAGCATTGGCCGGGCACTGCGACATTCTGGGGCTGGATCTACGTCTTTGCGCTGCTGTACACGATCGTCACGCTGCTGTTCGACATCAGCACGCTCAAGGCGCTCCTCTGGGGCGGCATCTTCCTGCTGCTGTGGGTCACCTCGAAATACTTCGAGGACATGAAGCACATGACGATCCTCACCGGCGTGTTCCACTACCTCGCCGGCCTGCAACCCGCGCTGAACCCCGGCATGGCGTCGGTGATCAGTTGGATGCTGCTGATCCCGTGGATCGGCGCGCTCTTCCACGCCTTCAGCCGCGGGCGCAAGGCGTTCAGCCCGAACTCGATCGAGGAGCGTTTCCTCGGCGAAGGCCGCGAGATCCTCGACCGCAGCGGCCTGAAGTTCCGCACGCGCTATCGTGATCTCTTCGAGACGTTTCTCGGGATGGGCGCCGGCGACCTCGAAGCGATCGATGCGAACCAGCACGTCGTGAAGCGCTGGGAAAACATCCTGCTGCTCTACTTCGCCTGGCCGCGATTGGATGAGATCCTCCACCAGCGCGCGGCGGTGGTAGACAACGCCCCCGAAACGCCGGTGGAGGTGCAGGAAGTGAAGAAGGCGTGAGTGAGATTCACGTGGCTTGGGCGTCCCGACCGAGCATTTGCGGCTTGAGCCGCTGCATTTCGCGTCCAAGATCGCCCCGCGAAAACGCTCGGGCGGGACGCCCAAGCCACGGTAAAGTTGCCACAGGCCGCGCACTGAAGACGTGTCGCATCGTGCGGCTCAATATAGCCCGAACGTACGTTTGCCCTGCATTTATCTCACCCCCATGACTACTCACACTCCTCCGCCGACGATCGCAAACGAAAAACCCCAGCGCCTCCTCTCCCTCGACGCCCTGCGCGGCTTCGACATGTTCTGGATCCTCGGCGGCGAAATGCTGATCCACAACGGCGCCAAGCTCACGCAGGCGATGCCGATGCGCGTGCTGCGACAGCAGTTCAACCACAAGCCGTGGGAAGGGATGGCGTTCTACGACCTGATCTTCCCGCTCTTCGTCTTCCTCGTCGGCGTCTCCATCGTCTTCTCGATGACGAAACATCTCGCCGTCGATGGCAGGGCCAAGACGGTCCGCAAGATTATCGTGCGGACGATCGTCCTCTACCTCTTCGGTATCCTCTACTACGGCGGCCTGTCGCGCCACTGGCACGACATCCGCCTGCTCGGCGTGCTTCAGCGCATCGCGCTGTGCTACGGCGCGACCGCGCTGATGTTCGTCTTCCTCTCGCCGCGCGCGATCGCCGGCGTCGCGCTCT
>JAICTV010000030.1 GCA_025936175.1 Phycisphaerae bacterium | reverse complement strand
CTCGTTGGTGAGCTTGTTGCTCAGCAGGTACGCCATATTGTCGAAAATTGGCTGCATCCAGGCGTTGAGCTTCTGGTCCTTGTCGCCGGGCAGGTAGCCGATGTCGCGGCCGAGCGGCATGATCGGCCGGGCACACAGGAGCTTCTGATAGAACTGCTCGTTCACCGTCTTGGCCATCCCCGCGGCCAGCGCGAGCAGCGTCTTGCCGGTGCCGGCCGAGCCGATCAGCGAGACGAGCTTCACGCTGTCGTCCAGCAGCAGGTCGAGCGCCATCGTCTGCTGCAGGTTCCGCGGCATGATCCCAAAGACCGGCCCACGCCCCGGCCGGACCCGGATGATCATCCCGTCCCCGCGCGCCCGCGCGATTGCCGTGTGCGAGGGATCATTCTCGTCCTTCAGCAGCACGAACTCATTGGCGAGCAGCTCGATATCGCCCAGCCGCGCTTCCTTCTGGCGGAACAGCTCATCGATCACGCCCGCCGGCACGCTGGCTTCGGTGTAGCCGGTATAAAGCTTCTCGAAATCGACTTTTTGCGCTTCGAAATCTTCGGTGGTCAGCCCCAGCGCATCGCTCTTGATCCGCGCGTTGATGTCCTTGGAGATGAAGACGACGCGCTTGCCTTGCTCCGCCAGCATCTTCGCGCAGCAGATGATCCGATTGTCCGGCGTGTTCGCCGTCAGGCCGGGGCAGATCTTCTGATCCTCTTCGAGGATGACGCGCACGCGTCCGCCGGTCTGCTCGACCGTCACGCCCTCGGCGAGATTCCCCTTCTGCCGCAGGCCGTCGAGGTGGCGGATGACCGTGCGCGCGTTGCGTCCGAGGTCGTCGGTCGCCCCTTTGAACTTGTCGAGCTCCTCGATGACGTCGAACGGGATGATCACCTCGTTGTCCGCAAACATGAACAGCGCGCTGGGGTTGTGCAGCAGCACGTTGGTGTCGAGGACGAAGTGCTTGATGTTGCCGTTATCCATGGCGTAAGGTGCCGCACGTTATGTCCCTCTATCCACTCAAATTCAAGCCGCGCTACGTCGAGAAAATCTGGGGCGGGCGCAAGCTCGAGACTGTGCTGGGCAAAGCGCTGCCCGCCGGAAAACCGATCGGAGAGAGCTGGGAAATCTACGACTTTCCGCCCGGCATCTGCGACACATCGAACGACTGGGTCAGTGCCGAAGTCGCCAACGGTCCGCTCGCCGGAAAGACGCTGCACCGGCTCGTTCAAGAGTTCGGCAACGATCTTCTTGGCGACGTGAAAGCGGTCGGCCCGCACAAGCAGTTCCCGCTGCTCATCAAATTCCTCGACGCGCGCGAGGACCTGAGTGTCCAGGTCCATCCGGACCGGGATTACGCCAACGCGCATCCCGATGCGCACTTGAAAACCGAAGCATGGTACGTCGTCCAGAGCGACCCGAACGCGCGCATCTACAAAGGCCTGCGCGCCGGCACGACCAAGGACGGTTTCAAGCAAGCCATTGAGCAGGGCTCCTGCGAGGAGCACCTCACGGCGATCCCGGTGAAGGAAGGCAAGTGCTACTTCCTCCCCAGCGGCACGGTCCACGCACTGGGCGCCGGCATCCTCGCCGCCGAGGTGCAGACGCCGAGCGACACGACCTATCGCGTCTACGATTTCAACCGCGTCGAAGCCGCGACGGGAAAACCGCGCACGCTGCACGTCGATCAAGCGCTCGCCTGCATCGATTTCACCGGCGCGCCCGAGTTGGTTCAGCAGCGAAGCCACGTCGCCGGCTTCTTCACGACGGTCACGCGCCTCTGCACCTGCGAGTTCTTCAAGATCGAGAAAGTTCGTTTCACCGAAGGCATCGAAGAGCCGGTCCCGTACGATCAGCCGGTCATCTGGATGATGCTCGAAGGCCAAGCCGAAGTCCGCGTCGACGGCATAAAGGAGCCAACCCGATTCAAACGCGGCGACACCGTCCTCCTCCCCGCGAAGATGAAGAATCCGATGATCAAGACGCTGAAGGACTGCATCTGGCTGGAGGTGACGTTTCCAACATCATGACGCCTTGCGAATCGGCTTGATGCGCTCGATCGACCGCGTCTGACCGGAATGCATTGCGTGATAAAGATCCCACCGCTGCTGCAGGCTGAGCCAAAAGGCCGGCGACGTTCCGAACAGGCGCGCCAGCCGAAGCGCAGTATCGGGAGAGATGGCCCGCCGGCGGTTGATGACTTGGTTCACGCGCTGAACGGAACGCCGATCCGGCGCGCTAGTTCTACCTGCGTCATCCCAAGCGGCGTGAGGAACTCCTCGACTAGCATTTCGCCCGGATGTGTCGGCGGCCTATTCTCGGGGAGTCGAAACATGCTCATCTCCAGTCAGCGCCATCCGTGGATAGTCAACGATCTATGCTATAACGCTTAGCAACGGATCAGGTGAAAGAACGCATTCAAAAAGTCCTCGCCAACGCCGGCTTGGCTTCCCGCCGCAACGTCGAGGAGATGATCCGGCAGGGCCGCGTCTCCGTGAACGGGCGGGTCATGACGGAACTGCCGATCCTCATCGATCCGCAGAAGGACAAGATCGCCGTCGACGACGAGCCGATCAAGCTCAAGGGCAAGGAAGCCGAGCGCCGTCTCTACATCCTGATGAACAAGCCCAGGGGCGTGTACAGCACCAACGTCGCGCAAGGCGAGCAGACGCGCGCGATCGATCTGCTGCCGCCCGATTTTCGCGAGCGCGTCTATCCCGTCGGCCGGCTCGACGCCGAATCGCGCGGACTGCTTCTTCTCACCAACGACGGCGAGCTGACGAATCAGCTCACGCACCCGCGCTACGGCGTGGCCAAGACGTACAAGGCCACGGTGGATGGCTTCATCCCTCCGCGGGTGATCGAAGAGCTGGCGCGCGGCGTGTGGCTCGCCGATCCGAAATCCGGCAAAGGTTTCAAGACCGGCCGCAGTCGCATCAAGGTGATCAAGCGGGCGCGGGACAAGAGCGTGCTGGAGATCACCATCCGCGAAGGCCGCAACCGCATGGTTCGCCGAATGCTGGCCAAACTCGGGCACAAGGTTCGCGACCTGACGCGCGTGCGCATCGGCCCGCTCACGCTGCACGGCTTGGAACCGGGCGACTCGCGGCCACTGACCGCGCGGGAGGTGAAGGAACTCAAGGCGCTCTCGCGAAAGCACGAAACGCGCGACCGCGATGACGAAGTAACGGGCCCGCGATAGATGATTGGTATTGCCGTGCCGACCGCAAAGGGAAATCGCGCCGCAGTCGCCGGGTTGTTGATCTGGCTCGCTGTGGTCGCCGCGTTTTCCGCGTACACCGTCTTCGGAACGAGGCAGCGCGGCTCGGGGATGGACGGATTTCTTCTCGCGATGTTCGCGATACTCGGCGGTGGCGTGTCGCTCCTCGCGGTCATGGTTTGGCCGCTCAACAAGCGAGCGACTCGGATGTCGCTGCTCATTCGTGTCATCGTGGCGGCCAGCTTCTTTGGCCTCATCGGCGTCGTTCGTTACGGAAGTTATCTCTACAGCCGCGATCAGGAGGAGGCGAAGCGATTCGTCGAAAGCCGCATCGCCGCCGTCCGCGCATCGAGTGCGAGCAATGCGTTTCCGGCGACGCAGGACGAGTTCGTGAATCATCAGGCGCTTCCGCGCCTGCTGCGAAACCAGAAGTTTTACTTTTATGACGGCGGGAGCGATTTCCACATCGAGATTCGCGTAGATTTCGACGGTTGGTGGAGATACACGAGCAACCGTCCGGAATGGATGCGGAGCACCTAGCCGGATCTTGCTCGCGCGGCCTATCATCGCTCCATGTCGTCCGCCGGCGCGTCCGATCCACACGGCAACCAGCCCGTCAAAACCGCCGGGCCGCCGCCCGAGCGGGCGGATGCGACGCTCGTCTTGCTCCACGGCCGCGGCGCGGACGCCGAGAGCATGTTGTCCCTCTGCAACGAACTGAATCTTCCGACGATCGCGGCGATCGCGCCGCAGGCGGCGGGGCATACGTGGTATCCGCAATCGTTCCTCGCGCCGATCGACGCGAACGAGCCGTTTCTCAGGTCGGCGTTGCATCGCGTGGACACGATCGTCGCGGATCTGATGAACCGCGGCGTGCGCAGCGAATCGATCGCGCTGCTCGGCTTCTCGCAAGGCGCGTGTCTCACCTGCGAGTTCGTCGGGCGTCATCCGCGCCGCTACGGCGCGGTCATCGCCTTTACCGGTGGATTGATCGGACCGCCCGGCACGCCGCGCGACTACGCCGGCGCGCTCGACGGCACGCCGATCTTCCTCGGCACCAGCGATCCCGATCCGCACGTCCCGTTCGCGCGGGTGCAGGAGACGGCCGCCGTCTTCGAGTCGATGAAAGCGAAAGTCGATCTCCGCCGCTATGTCGGCATGGGACACACGATCAACGCCGAAGAATTCGCCGCCGCCAAATCGCTCCTCGAGCGCATCGTCGTCGGCGCGAATCGTAAACAGGACTAAAGCATGACGCCCGCGCCCATCCTCCCCGGCATCCATCACGTCACCGCCATCACCGCCGACGCGCAGAAGAACATCGACTTCTACTGCGGCGTGCTGGGTCTGCGGCTGGTGAAGTTGACCGTCAACTTCGACGATCCCGGAAGCTATCACCTCTACTACGGCGATGAGCTGGGCCGGCCGGGGACGATCATGACCTTCTTCGCGTGGCCGGGCGCGCCGCGAAGTCGAGTGGGCCCGCCGCAGGTGACGGCGATCGCCTTCGCCGTGCCCGCGAACTCGCTCGACTACTGGTCGTCGCGGCTCAAATCGCATGAGGTCACTTCGGCCGATCGTCTCGGCGAGCGCGCGATCCGCTTCAGCGATCCGGACGGCATCGCGCTGGAGGTCGTCGCGACGGCCGAACCTGGCGGCGAGGCGAGGACGCGCGGGCCCGTTCCCGCCGAGCACGCGATTCGCGGCTTCCACAGCGTCATCCTCAGCGAGGAAGGGTACGAGAGCACGGCGAAGGCGCTGACGGAGCTGATGGGTTTTACCGCCGCGGGCAGCGAGGGCAATCGCTTCCGCTATCGCGCCGGCGCGGGCAACGGATTCGCTTCCGTTGTCGACCTGCTCTGCGTCCCCGACGCCCGTCACGGCCAGATGGGCGCGGGCGTCGTGCATCACGTCGCCTTCCGCACGAGTGATGATCCGCAACAAGCCGCGTGGCGGGAACGAATCGTGCGCGCGGGGCTGAACGTCTCGCCGGTGATGGATCGCAATTACTTCCATTCGATTTACTACCGCGAGCCGGGCGGCGTGCTGTTCGAGATCGCCACCGACAACCCCGGCTTCGCGGTCGATGAGCCGGCGGATCGCCTGGGGAGGACGCTCAAGCTTCCCGCGCAGTACGAGGGCTTCCGCAGCGAGATCGAACGCGTGCTCCCGAAGGTGCGACTGCCCGAGTGAGCCGCGGGAGCGCACTGATCGAGACGGCGGCAACAGCGGCGCACGAGCTGCGCTGATCGCCGTGCACGAGCACAGGGCGATCTCCGCGGCCAAATGTCCGAGCGCATGCGTTTGTCTGCGCATCGAAATCCCTCCGACGTGTGAACGCGCTCACGTGCGCGCACGTCCGATAACCCGATTCATCGAAAACGGTGCAAGAGTTGGGCCGTCCGTGTCGATACAACGCGTGCCTGCATAACTAACGAAAGGAACTTCTCATGCTCCGTCAAAAACTTGTCCTCGGCTTGGCGATCGCCGCAATGGCCGGCTGCTCGCACAACAACAAGAACCACGCGACGACGATGGCGTCGGCCAGATCCGACGCCGCCTGCGGAACCGCGATGGCCTGCGCCACGCCCGCGCCGGCGGTGGCGACCGATCAACTCGCCGGAAGCTGGCAGCTCGCCATGCCGCGCCAGGGCATGCAGCAGGCGACCCTCACCGCCACCGATGACACGCACGTCACCATCAAGTCGAGCGATGCGACGCTCAACGGCGACTACCTCGTGCAGGGCAAGTACCTGCTGATCCTCACGCGCGACGAGAAGCTGCGGCCGCTGTGCTGGAAGATCAACAGCGCCGATTCGCTGACGATCGTGCGCTCGCCGGAGATGGGCGACGAGAGCGCCACGAAGGACCTGACCGGCGTAACGCTGATCCGCGCCGCGAGCGACGCCAACGCCTCGAGCGATGGCGACAGCGACAACTCGCAGGCGAACACCAGCGCGGGATCGCAGTAACCGAAGGGGCTGCTTAACTGCACGACGATCGCAAAGGAAGCGACGGGCCTGCCGGCTCGTCGCTTCTTTCTTGCGCGACGCGCATCCCAGACGTTCTTGCGCGCCAACACGAGAGCGTCTGCTCGCCTCCGGGGCACGCGCTCGAACGTGCCATTGGATCGGCTTTGCCTGCCTTCCATCACTTTTCCGCCGGCTGCAATGGGTTCGTTTTGCACACCGCGCTTCGGACGAAAGCCCCGAAGACCGCGTTTCTGATCTGCAAACGCGGTTTTTCGTTGGCTTCGATTGGCTTCGTTTTGCAGCGCGCGCTCGAATGTGCCATTGGCTTTGTTCGGCATTTTTCCGATGCGCGACCGCGGCACGATTGGGCACCGTCGGACTTTGGACCGCCACCGGATTCACTTGTCAAAGAGCGTGCTCTCCATGGTCCCAGGCGATTGCACGAATGTGAGCGCGGAACTGCAACGCGCGCCGACGGAGCGCGAATTCGGATGAAAATCCGCGATTCGAGTTCTCGGATTTTCGATTTCCGCGTTGCAGGAATGTGATCACGTCACTGCAATTTGGCCACCGCCGAGGCGCGTGATGTCATTCCGCCTTGGCGGCGGCGGACTTGGCGTCCTTCCAGCGGTAGGGCTTGGGCTCGAAGCGCTTGAACTTGGAGCCCCTGGCGAAGTTCTCGCTGGCCTTCTGGACGGCGGCGAGATAGCGGTCGTACTCGGGCGAGTCCTTCGTGCGCGTGAAGCCGGTGATGCCCACGATGCTGTACCAGCGCGGCGCGTAGGGGATCTGCTCGATGGTGCAGAGGATGCCGCTGGTGTTGAGCAGCTTCACCGCGTCCTCGGCCATCTGCTTTTCTTCCGGGGGGTAGCTCTGCATGACGACGTATTGCAGGCCGGCGGTGCGATGGGAGTCGGTGCTGACGCCGGTGGCGCTGGGGCGGGGATCGACGATGGTCTGCGCGGCGCCGGCGGTGCGCGCTCCTTGATTGGCGGCGGAGGCGACGGCGGATGCGGAGCCGCTGGTCTTCGCCTGCGTCGGGGCGGCGCCCGCGGGCGAGGTCGCGTGATCCGCCGGCAGCGGGGCCGTCGCCATTGCGACATCCGGCGTCGCGACATTGAGCACGTCCGCTTGCACCGGACCGTTGCGAAGCTCTTCGCTGGTCTGCTCGGCCAGCGCCGGGCCGGGGCGATGGCCGTTCTGTTTGCCGACGACGTAGGCCAGCGCTAGCGCGATCACGAGTCCGAAGACGGCCACGCCGGCGGAGGTGTAGCTGAGCTGGAACTGGATGACCTGCCGGTCGGGATCGAAGCCGATGCGCGGCATCGACGGGATGAGGCTCCACCAGCGCGACGGCCGCGACGGCGCGCTGATGACGTCACTCGTCGCGCTCGCCGCTTGACGCCGGCGGCTGAGCCACGACGAGAAGATCGCCGGCGCGCGGAACGACCAGCCGCCGCCGCTGCCTTCATGTCTGGAGCTGAATCGTTTGTCGGCGTGAATGACTTCGAAAAGTGCCGCCGCGCTCTTTCGCTTGGCCATCCTTGACCTCGCTTCCTGGAGATACCCCCGATGTCGTACGCCCTTTTGCCCGTGAAAGGTTCGATAACTCGCGACGGTCGCGATCCTTCGCGGCGGCGGAGTTATCAGACGGTGCGGATAATCCGCGTCGTCAAGGCCGGCAAATTACGCCGCGGAGGAAAATTGGTCAAGCGATTCGGCGCGGGCGGGAAAGATATCGTAGATCACCGACTAAGCCCGCCAGCGGGCTTTGACGAGGGAAGAAGTATGGAACGCCCGGTGATGAATCCGACGTTTACCTACGACGCCTCCGCCGACGCGTCGAAGGGCAAGAAAAAGCAGTCAGCGGGACGCTTCGCGTTCCTGTGGCGGATCCCCAGGTGGATCGGCCGGCTGCTGCTGGCCAACCCGTTCGGCGGGCGCCGCGCGAGCTTCCGCAACGAGGAGGGGACGCAGCTCACCCGTTTCGTGCGCGGCTTCACCTATCGCCTGGCGTTCGTGCCGGTGCTGTTGATGATGTTCATCACGGCGATCATCCTGGCGGCGACGCACCCCGGGCGATCGAGCCAGGGCGCCGATCCGCTTTCGTTCGGCGTCTATTACGATCCGGTCAACTTCCTCGCCGACGACGGCGCGCGGATGGAAGGGTGGCTCGTGCCGGTGCTCGATGCCAAGCGCGTGCTGCAGGAAAAGGAGCTGATCGTCGGCAAGCATTATCCGGCGGTGGTGCTGGTACACGATTTTGCCGGGTCGCGCGAGCAGATGCTGCCGCTCGTCCAGCCGCTGCACGATGCCGGGTTCGTCGTCCTGGTGATCAACCTGCGCGGCTCGGCCACGCTCACGGGCGAGGCGCAGACGTTCGGCATCCGCGAATCGCTCGACGTCAAAGCCGCGATCGAGATGCTCCGCCGGCGGTCGTTCGTCGATCCGAACAAGATCGCGCTGATCGGCGTGGGCACCGGCGCCAACGCCTGCCTGATCGCGGCGAGCAAGGATCCGGCGATTCCCGCGATGGTGCTGTCCGAGCCGGTGAGCAGTTTTGATCCCGCATTCGCCGAGCGCGTCGGGCCGGATCACAAGTGGTATCCGCCGCTGAAGAACCTTTTCCGCTGGACGTTCCAGGTGATGTACGGCGTGGACTGCGGGGATCTGGACATGAGCAACTACGCGGCGCAGCTCAGCCAGCGGCACGTGCTCATGACCGATGCGCGGCAGCGGATCATGGAGCCGAGCTCGATCAAGGGCGTGAAGAAGTTCCTGCAGAAATACGTGGTGGACGGCGTCGCGTCGGCGGCGAACTAGGACGAGGAAGGAGCTCACATAGCCCGCCGCTTGCGGCGGGCTATGTATGTGCGCGGTACACTCGCCTCCCGCGCCGATGGCCCAGAGCAAGCAGCAGATCCAATCCTTCCTCAGCGCCGCCAGCATGCATCCGCGGCACCGGTTCGGTCAGAACTTCATGATCGACCAGAACCTGGTGCGCATCGTCGCGGACGCGGGATCGATCGCGGCGGGGGACGTGGTGATCGAGGTGGGTCCGGGGACGGGAACGCTGACGGAAGAATTGCTCGCGCGCGGCGCGGACGTCGTCGCGGTCGAGATCGATCGTGATCTCGCGCGGATGCTGCGGGAGCGGTTTGCGAGCGAGCAGCGGTTCAAGCTGATCGAAGGGGATGCGCTTTCATCGAAGCACGCCCTGAACGAAGAGCTCGCACAATCGATAGCCGTGTCGCTGCGCGATGCGCGTCCGATCAAACTCGTCGCGAACCTCCCGTACAACATCGCGTCCCCGCTCATCATCGAGCTGCTCATCGCGGGGGTGAGCGCGCTGGCGTTCACGGTTCAGAAGGAAGTGGCGGAACGGCTCCGCGCGGCGGCGGGATCGGATGCGTACGGGCCGCTGTCGGTCATGGCGCAGCTCCTCGCGCGGGTGGAGCTCCTGAGAACATTGCCGCCGCAGGCGTTCTGGCCCGCGCCGAAGATCGAATCGGCACTGGTTCGGATGACGCGCGAGGATCGCCTCGGCGCGGACGCCGCGGCGTTGGGCCGGTTCGTACACCAGATCTTCTCGTTCCGGCGAAAGACGCTGCGCAAGGCGCTGGCGCAGGCGGGATTCGATGCCGCGGCGATGATCACAGCGACGGCGCTGGACCCGCAGGCCCGCCCGGAGGTGCTGACGCCGAACCAGGTGCTGGAACTGTTTCGGTGCTCGAAGAGCGCGGCCGGGAAACCATGACGGCGGCGAGGACGAAACCGGCGATGAGGAGCAAGGCGGCGTCGATGGTGTAGATCGCCATCGACTGCCCGTGCAACGCGCGGAACTGTGGACCGGACGAGTGGCCGGCGAGGCGGATCGCTTGCATCTTCGGCGTGATCATCGCCGACGAGATCACGCAGCCGACCGATGCAAGCGCGAAGAGAAAAAAGAGGATCGTCAGCAGCTCGCGCGGCTCGGACAGTCGCCAGACGGCCGCGGAAAGCAGCGCGACGGCGGCGAGGATGATCTGGTAGCGCTCGAAGGCGTTGAATAGCTGCGGGGCGGCGACGACCGCGATCGCGCGATCGTTGGCGAAGAGGCGCGTGACGCTGAGGAACAGCGTCATCAACCCGCCCAGCCACAAAGCCCAGACCAGCATCACCAAAAGCGACAGGCCGTACCGCATAATGGCGTCAAATGTAACCGCCGGGCGGGCGGGCGAAAAATGTTGTCGGCTCGCGAATTGGCCGCACAACAGAAGATGAAGGCGAGGATGAATCGGCGATGACCGACGAGATGTTGCTGCTCCGTGAGTACGTGATGACCGCTTCGTCCGAGGCGTTCGCGAAGATCGTGCGGCGGTACGTCGATCTCGTCTACGCCGCGGCGCGACGGCAGGTCAAGGACGCGGCGCTCGCGGAAGATGTGGCGCAGGCGGCGTTCATGGTGCTGTCGAAGAAGGCGGCATCGGTGCCGACGGACCGGCCGCTCTCTGGCTGGCTGCTAAAGACGACCGGCTACTGCGCCGCCAACGCCCGCCGCGCCGAAATTCATCGTCAACAGCACGAGCGGAGGGCCGCACAGATGGCCCGGGATGATCGAGACGATCGCGGTGACGGTGACGGCGGCGGCAGGGCGCTGGAAGAACTTTCGCCGCTGCTGGACGAGGGCTTGAACAAGCTCAAGGCAGCGGATCGGGATGCGCTGCTGCTGAAATTCTTCGAGAAGAAGTCGCTGCGACAGGTCGGGGACGCGATGGGCATCTCGGAAGAGGCGGCGGGGAAGCGCGTCAGCCGGGCGGTCGATCGGTTACGCGATTTCTTCAAGCGGCGGGGCGTCGCAGTCTCCGCGGCGGCGTTGTCCGCCGCGCTGGTGAGCGAATCGGTCAAGGCGGCGCCGATCGCGCTGGCGCAGGCGATCGCCGCGAGCGCCGTCGCGGGCGCGACCACGGCCGCATCGACGAGCACATCGTCGGCGGCGATTTCGAAGGGAGCGATGGTCCTCGTGGCGACGGAAAAAGCAAAGGCGGTGGGCGTGCTGGCGGCGGTGCTGATCGTCGGCGTCGGCGGTGGCGTCGTCGCGGTGAAATCGGCATTGCCGTCGTCATCGACGCCGCGGCAGATGCGCGTCGCCGACGCGCAGCCGATCGTCGCGACCGTGCCGGCGGCGCAACAGCCGGCGCCCAAGTGGAGGTTCACCTTCGCCGGCGGCGCGACCGTGCAGATCGTGGGGATCGGCGAGAAGTCGCAGCCGGCGAGCGGCTGGTGGCTCCCGGACGGCTCGCCGACGGCCGGCCCCGTTGCCGATCCCCGACGGGCGAGCAAGGTGAGCATCAACGATCCGCTCGGCCGAACGTTCATGGTCGTCGCGGACGTGCAAGGCGCGGGCGATCGCGCCGTCGAGGTCGGCTTGATCCCCAGTCGCGCCAGCGGTTCCCAATGGGCTTCGCGCAGCGGCCGCGAAGAGCTGACGTGGGTCGGCGGCGTCCCCTTCGACCGCACCACCGCCAAGCTTCACATCGCCATCGCCAAGCCGGATTGGGACACGGAACTCGTCCTGGTTCCCAAGACGTCGCAGGAGGGGACGGCCGGTGACATAAGCGTTCGCGGCATGCGCGAGGACAAAGGGCAAACGGTGGTCGATGCCGTGATCTCGCCCGATCCCACAGAGCCGCGCGAGCGCCGCGTCACCGTCATCGTTTCCGGCAAGGAGCTGCTGCCCGCCGGCATCGAGAGCACGTCGAATCTCCTGCAACAGTTGAGCAACCAGCTTCCCATCAGGTACCGCTTCAACTGCAAGCTGACGGACGTGACGCAGGTGCGATGCGTGACGCGGCCATTCGAAACCGTCGACGTGAATAACGTCTCACTGCAGCGCGGAATCAGCACCGACGTCACGGGACTGCCGACGGCCGAGGGGCCGACCTTCCCGGTGCAGTTCTCCGACGGCAGCGTCGTAGAAACGCTGGCGCTCAGCGATCCAGAAGCCTCGCCGGCGAAATGGTGGTCGGCCAACGGCGCTTTGACGGCGGCGCCCGATTTGCGCGGACTTGACGGCGCCGGCGTCAGTCCGATCACGGGACAGATCCGCCGCAGGGTCGCGCTGCGGATGACGGGAGGTTCTGCCGATCACGACCTGCTCGTCCGCCTGACGCCGCCGCTGGCCACCGCCACCGGGACGACTTCCGATGAGAAGACGCTGTTGATGAATGTCGTCGCGGCGCTGCCGGCGGGGCAGACGTCGACGACGATGCGGATCGGCGTGGCGCGCGGCGCGTTTCATGAGGACGATCGCTACGAACTCACCGGCGGTGGCGCGGCGACGCGACAGGCCGGCGCGGTCGCGGCGCGGCACATCGCCCGCGTGGTCGAATCGAACGGCCGAACCGTCGCGCGCATCCAGCCGCCGATCCCCGAGGCGGGCGGGGAGCGCGATGAGCACATTCTCGCCAAGCTCAAGAATGGTCGCGAGATCCAGGCATTTCAGATTGGCGTCGATGCCAGCAACTTTGCCGATTACACCTTTCGCGTGCCGGTGGCGCAGGTCGATCGCATCGTGATCGAATCGCGTCCGATCGAATGGGCGGAGATGAGAAACGTCTCGCTTGTGCCGGCAACGACGTTGCCGACGTCAATCGAGGTGGTGCGGCGGAGCGTCGCTCAGTCGTCGCCTTAGGTTACGGCACGTGGGCTTGCGGTCCGACCGCGACGCGTCCGACGTCAGCCGGTGTGGCGCTTTTCAGCGGGCGGCCGTCGCGCCGGCGCAAGGGACGTCTTTTCAGCGCGCGGACCATCATCTCGGGGCAGCGCTGCCGATACGAGTGGTGGATTGCCCCATGGGCGCGAATTGGAGCGGAGGCGCGTGCGATCTCACGGGAAAAGTCCCTTGAGCCGGCAGGCTTCGGCGACGCGGGAGATCGCAATGGTGTAGGCGGCGGTGCGGTAGTCGCAGTCGGATTCGTCGGCCTTGGCGTTGACCTGGTCGAACGCCGACTCCATCACGCGCTGCAGCTCGTCCTGAACGCGCTTGGCGTTCCAGAAATAGTTGTCGAGGCCCTGCACCCATTCGAAGTAGCTGACGGTCACGCCGCCGGCGTTGGCGAGGATGTCGGGAAGGACGGTGACGCCGTTGTCGCGGAGGATCTCATCCGCCTTGGGCGTGGTGGGGCCGTTGGCGCCTTCGACGACGGTGTGGGCCTTGATGTGCGGCGCGATCGACTCGTCGATGGTGTTCTCCATCGCGGCGGGGATCAGCACGTCGCAGTCGCAGGCGAGGAGCTCATCGTTGGCGATCTCGTCGGCGCCGGCGAAGCCCTTGAGGGTGCCGTTCTCCTTGTAGAACGCGCCGGCGGCCTCGACGTCGATACCGCTCTCGTCATAGATCGCGCTGGCGCGTTCGCTGATGGCGACGACGGTGGCGCCGCGGTCGTCGAGCAGGCGCGCGCTGTGATAACCGACGTTGCCGAAGCCCTGCACGGCGACGCGCACGTCGCTCAATTGCTTGTTCTGCGTCGCGAGGAATTTCCGCAGGATGTTCATGACGCCGCGGCCGGTGGCGTCTTCGCGGCCAACGCTCCCGCCGCAGGCGACCGGCTTGCCCGTCACGACGCCCAGCTCCTGGTGGCCGACCATCATCGAGTAGGTGTCGAGGACCCACGCCATGATTTGCGAATCCGTGCCGAGATCGGGCGCCGGGATGTCCATGTTCGGCCCGATGATCGGCATGATCTCGCTGGTGTAGCGGCGGGTGAGGCGCTCCTTCTCCGTCATCGACAGCTTCTTCGGATCGCAGACGATGCCGCCCTTCGCGCCGCCGAACGGGAGATCGACCAGCGCGTTCTTCCAGGTCTGCAGCATCGCCAGCGCCATGCACTCGTCCTGCGTGACCGAAACGTCGTAGCGGATGCCGCCCTTGAAGGGCCCGCGCGCGCCGTTGTGCTGCGCGCGGTAGCCGGTGAAGACCTGGATCGTGCCGTCATCCCGGCGGATGGGGCAGGAGACGCTCAGCACGCGCTTGGGGGTGGTCAGCACCGAGCGCCAGGTCTGATCGAGGCTCATCGTCTGGAAGACGCGATCGAAGTAGAGGTGCGCGTTCTGCCAGAAGGCGGAATGGCGGAAATGCGTCGGGGCGAGGCGATCGGTTTGGGCGAGGGTCATATCAATTATATCGGCGGAATTGGCCCGATAAATCGACCGATGCGCCGTTTCAGCGGCTCTGGCGGCGGATGGTCATGTCGAAGTTCTTCACCATGCTCTTGTACATGGTCCATACCACCAGCGCGTAAGCGCCGGTGGCGATCCAGGCGAAGATCAGAACGATGATGCGCCCTTCGCTGGCGTCGCCGGAGCCGGCGCCGGATTGGAAGAGGCGGCCGCCGTACGTTCCGGGGTCGATCAGCACGGTCAAAATGGTGAAGGGGCTGAACGAACCGACCACGAGGCTCGCTTCGCCGGCGCGGAAGCCCGTCAGGGCGCTGTACCCGCACCACGCGAGCCCGCCGCAGATCGCCATCACGATCCCCACGCTGCTCATCACCGCGCGCACGGTCGTGCGGCAGCGCAGCGACATCTGCATGCCGAGGATGCTCGCGAACGCCGCCACGATGATCAGCAGACCGGGCAGGATCAGCACCGATTCGGGGAAGACGATCCACTGGAACGACGGGTCGTCCGACTGCAGCTTCCGAATCGCGTCGTGCCCGATGAAGATGAGCGCGCTGACCACCGGCACCGCAACCAGCGGCAGCACGTAGCTGACCAGGCCGCGCAGTTTTCCCCAGATGTAATAGCGGCTGGTGATCGGCGTGGTCAGCAGCATGTCGAGGCTGCCGTCCTCCTTCTCGCGCGTGACAGTGGAGGCGGCGGCGTTGGTGACGATCAGCAGGATGACCGCGAATTCGACGATCACCGAGCCCAGCAAAAAGCTTCGTGTCTCGGCGGCGCCGAGCCGACGGGGGATTTCGGTCAGGTTGACGCTGGCCAGCTCGCCCTTGCTGCCAAAACCCTTGGCGTCGACGACGTAGCGGCCGTGCAGTGCGTCGGTGCTTGCCTCCTGCTTGTTGATCGTGACGGCGATGTTGGACGCGACGCGATAGGTCGTCGCCTTGTCGCCGTTGATGATCGAGATCAGATTGCGGCTGGCGTCGTAGCTGCTCGGGTTGATGTACTCGCCTTGAAGCGTTTCCTTGCTGAACATGACGACCAGCACGATCGCGCCGACGAGGCCCGCCGTGATGAAGCCGTACCGCAGCAGCGACGCGCGCGATGCGGAGGCTTTGGTCCTCGCCTCGCGCCAGGCGATCGGATTCTGCCAGACGTAGCGCGGCTTGCGGGTCTGGTCGGCGCTCTTGAGCTTGAGCTGCTGGAGCACCCACGTCTTGATGCCGGTGGTGGATTGCGCCATGCGACGAAGCAGCGCGATCGACGGCAGGATCAGCACGGAGCTGAGGAAGAACATGAACCAGCAGTAGAAGGTGTCGGGGCTGGAGAGATACCAGCTCCACAGCCAGTCGTTGCGCAGGTCGGCCGGCAGCGTGGCGATCTCGGGCGGCGTGTAGCCCTGCTCGTGGAAGAGCGTGCGCAGCGCGAGGAACGGGTGAATCCCGGTCAGCCAGCTCGTGCCGGAGCGCGCGACGGTCGATTGATCGAGCTGCACGTTGAAGTGGAAAAAGTCGAGCCGGTCGAGCAGAAATCCGCCGACCAGGTAGATCACGATGAAAAGGTAGAAGCTGAAGATCGTCCGGCGCGTGCCGACTTTGAACGTCGCGATCGCCATCGCCAGCGACCCGGTGACGAAGGTGGTGGAGGCGGCGATGAGGAACGACATCACGATGCTGCGGATCGCCACGCCGCCGAAGATCTGCGTGATGGAAAAAATCGGGATGCCGCTGACGAGCAGGGCGATGACGAAGAACAGCCGCGAGAGCAGCGAGCCGAGGACGATCTGGCCGTTGGTCAGCGGCGTGGCGAGGAGGATGTCATAAGTCTGGCTGTCCTTCTCCTGCGTGATCGCGCCCGCAGTGAAGACAGGCGCGAGCAGCGCGACGAGGCCGAGCTGGAGATAGCTCATCTGTTGAAAGATCCGCGCCGAAACCTTGGCCAGATCGCCAAGACTCCCGCCGCCGACGGTCGCGCCGGAGCCGATCAGAGCAAAGATCACAACGAGGATCAGAAGCGCGAGATACCCGCAGCGCACGAACAAATCCCGCCGCCGCTTCCCTGCCGCTTCGACAACGCGCAGCAGAATCGGATTCGCGGGAACAAGACGCCAGACGTAATCGCCTACTCCCAGCATGTGCGATCGCTACTACTTCCGTGGCTTGGGCGTCTCGCCCGAGCATTCGCGGCTTGAGCCGCTCGCTTTCAAATGAAAGATCGCTCCGCGAGAACGCTCGGGCGAGACGCCCAAGCCACGATTCGCGCAGGCTATTGAACCATTCCCTTGGTCAGCCGCATAAACGCCGTCTCGAGGTTGACCTCTTCTTCCTTCAGCAACGTCAACTTGAACCCACCCTGGATCAGCCGCTGCGGGATGAACGTGTAATCGTTCACGCCGTCTTTCAGCGCGACTTCCATGTGTCCGTTGTTCGCCGTCACGTTCACCACGTTGGGGTCCTGGCTGAGCATCGCGGCGGCGAGCTCCTGGTTGTGGACGACGGCGACGTGCAGCACGGTGCCGGTCTTGGCGCGCTTGACGATGTCGGTCCACGGGCCGGAGTAGATCAACTCGCCGCGCTCGATGATGCCGACGGTGTTACACAAATCCTGGAGCTCCGGCAGGATGTGCGAGGAGATCAGGATGGTCTTGCCCATCCGCCGAAGCTCCTTGAGCAGCTCGCGCATCTCGATGCGCGCCCGGGGGTCGAGGTTGCCGGCGGGCTCGTCGAGCAGCAGGACTTTTGGGTCGTGCACGAGCACGCGCGCAATCGACAGCCGCTGCTTCATCCCGCGCGACAGGCCATCGACGGCGGCGTCGCGCTTGTACGCCAGGTCCGTCAGCTCCAGCACGTCGTTGACGACCTTCGTCCGCGCGGTGCCGTGAATGTTGTAAGCGGCGGCGAAGAACTCCATGTACTCCTGGACCACCATGTCCTCGTACGCGCCGAAATAATCCGGGACGTAACCGATCAGCGGGCGGATCTGCCGCGACTGATATCCGACGACCAGATCGCAGATGCGCGCCTCGCCCCAGGTCGGCTGGAGCAGCGTGGCGAGGACCTTGATGGTGGTTGTCTTGCCCGCGCCGTTGGGGCCGATGAATCCGAAGCAATCGCCCTCGTTGATCTCGAGGTTCAGGTTCGACAACGCCACGAGCGTGCCGTAACGCTTGGTGAGGTTGACGGTCTTGATCACGGCCGCCATGGCGAAACCTCCGAACCTGAAACGGATGCGACGGGCTGCGTTGTCGCCGATTGCGTCGTCGCGGGTTGCCCCGTCGGCTGTGTCGTTGCTTGAGCAATGTGATCCATCGGGAGCACGAACTGGTAGAAGGTTGTCCCTTTGCCTTCAACTTTTTGACCTTCGACCTTGAGCGGGAAGGGCAGCGGCTGATCGCCCTCGGCTTCGGCGAGGACGACCATCTTACCCGCGGTGACGGCGGCGGAGATGTCGAAGTCGCGCGCCCCGCGGCGAAGCACTTCGACGCGATCCTGCTGACCGTTCGCCTGGTTTTTCACCGCCGGCAGGTGGCCGAAGAGGCTCAGGAGCGGGAAGGAAATCTTGATGTCGTGGCCGAGGTCGTCAACCGTCGAACTCGGGGCGTAACCGGTCACTCTCAGCTTCGAAAACCAGTAGCTCGACCAGCCGATGTCGCTGCCCGGCTTGCCGAGCACCCCGCGAAGACGAAATTTCTGTTCCGGCGTCGCGGCCAAGTTGCTCTCGCTCTTGTCGGTCGCATCGCGGATGAACTTCATCGTGTTGTCGTTGAGTTCATTCAAATCCAGCGTTTGCCCCTTCTCCCAGGTCGGAAGATAGAAGATCGCATCATCTTTCACGCCTTCGGCATCGTCGTAGTAAGCGAAGTACACGTTGCGAAGCCGCTTCTCTGTCGCGTTCGTGACGAGTCCCTCGATGAGATTCCTGCCGCCTTCGGTCATCCGCAATCGCCCGCGGCCGGCGATCGTGCCGCCCGCTTGGCCGATGCGGCGTGCATAGAACTTCTTGAGCGTGCTGCGATAGGGAACGCTGATTTCAACGGGTCCTTCCTCGTTCGCATCGTGAATCGGCACGACGTACGGGATCTGTGCCGGGAACTCGACGTCGCTCTGCTGCTGCTGCGGATGCTGCGGGTAGGCGACCAGGTAGCTGACGTTCTTGGGCGCGACCTCCGGCAGCGCAATCTCCTGCGCGCCGTCGCGCGGGATGTACAAGCCGAAGCGGCTGATGATCTCGTTCGGCTCGTTTGCCGTCCCGCGCACGACCGTCACGTGATGCAGTTCCGGCGCGCCGCGGACGACGAGCTTCACCACCAGCACCGTCAGCACCGTCGCCACCACCGCGGAGAACGCGAACAGGAACCAGCTCAGTTGCGGGCGCGATTTGGTCAGCAGGTAGAAATAAACGCCCGGACCGGCGACCACCCAGTAGGCGATGAAGAAGACGACCGCGATCGAGACCAGCACGCGGCTCTTGCTCGCCAGGTCCATCCCTTCCAGCAGCGCGTGCCCGACATCCATGTACGCCGGCGCGCCCCAGTACGGCCGCTTCTGCGGCTCACTCGTCTGGTTGTCAACGATGATCAGGTCGTTGTGGAAGTTGAGGACCTTGTCCCACACCCACGGCCAACCGGATTTCGCGTGGCTGGTGATCGCGGGATCGGAAAGATCGTGCGCCACCCACGTCACGCACCCAAGCCCGTAGCCGATGCGCGCAAGGTAGGGCGTCTCCTCGCCGCCGCCCCAGTTCAACTTCATCTCGACGACCGCGCCCGGCTTCGGTTCTGCGCGGGCGAACATGAACGGCCCTTGTACGAGCGACCAGTCCTCACGCCGGCGGCGCTGGCCCTCGCCGTTGAAGCCGGTGTCGATCTGATCCGATTGCGCCGCGCGAAGCTGCTGTTGATACTTTTCCGTCGCGAGCGTTTTCAGCGGCTCGAGATCGGTCCGCGGCGCGATCTCCTTCACTTCGACGGGCAGCAGGTCCGCCAGCGGCGCGGTCGTATCCCGCTGCGCCGGCTGACAGACGACCAGGTGCCCGCCGCCGCGAACGTAGTTCTGCAGCGCGCGGAACCGCTTCTCATCGCTCGCTTTCGCCGGATCGGGCACCGTCGCGCCCAGGTACACGACCGCATCGACCATCTCGTACCCGCGCACGTCTTCCGGCAGATCGACTGATCGCACGGTGACGAACACCGTGTCCTCCATCGTCCCGATCGCCTGCTGGTAATCGCGCCAGATCGGCTGTGCCGCGCCGTCTGAGACGGCCAGGATCAGCTTCACGCCCTTGGGCGACGTGAACGGTCCCGCCTGCACCTTCTCGATGTTCAGGATCGTCTGCGTGATCGGAAGCTGGATGAGCTGGCGGCCTTTTTCGTCGCAGAGGATGACCTTGAGCTGCTGCTGGAGATCGCGCAGCGTCCCGCCGTTGCTCTGGTCCGGCAGCCCGCCGTCGGTCGGCTGCGGGATGAAATACATCCAGAAGCGCTGCTCGGCTTTGCCGTCCTCGGAGCCGGTGAGGGAGATGTCCTCGCGAAAGATCTCGTGATCGCGATCGAGGTCTTCCTGGATGACGCGGATCTGATACGTGCCGCTCTTCTCGGCAGCGACGCGCACGAGCATCGGCACCCAGCAGTTGGGACGGTAGAGCGAGCCAAACCCAATGCTCTCGACCTCGCCTTTGAGATCGGCGAAGGCGATCGCAGGGAAGCTCAATGCCAGAAGGATCAGCCCCGCCAGGAGACGACGCATCGGTGATGAAATGTACGTCCGCGGATGATGCCGGACAAGTGAAAGCCGGATCGGAAGTTATGCGATTATTTATGCCCCTCGGGTGGCTCGCTGCCGAGGTATTTTTTGCTGATCGCCGTCGCCAGATCGACATCGTTGATATTCGCCAGCGTACACAGCCATGCAATGACGTCTGCGAACTCCTCTTCCAGGTTTGCCTTGTCATCGTTGCGAGCGAGCGCGCGGGCCAGCTCGCCGATCTCCTCGGAGAAGTGCAACCACGTGCCGGGCGTGCCGCGGGCGCGATCGTGCTTTTCGTAGCGATCGGAGATGTGCCGTTGAAACTGCGCGATCGTGAGTTGGTCGGACATGTTCGTATTATACGAGTCATGAAGTTTTTGCTTTGTTGCGCCGCGCTCTTGGCCGCCGTCGGATGCGAACGACAGTCATCGACCGCGACCACGCGGGCCTCGGGTGAAGTCGTCATCTACTCCAGCATCGACGAGCCTTACCTCCGCCCGCTGATGCAGGACTTCGAAAAGCAATCGGGCATCACCGTCCGGATCGTCACCGACACCGAGGCGACCAAAAGCGCCGCCCTGGTCGAAAGGCTCATCGCGGAAAAAGATCACCCGCAGGCGGACGTCTACTGGGGCAACGAAATTTTCCACACGATCAACCTGGCCGAGCAGGAGATTTTCTCGCCATATCGTCCCAAGACCGCCGAGGACGTGCCCGCGAAGTGGCGCGGCGCCGGCGATCTCTATACCGACGTCGGGCTGCGCGCGCGGATGATCGCCTGCTCGACCCGGCCGCAGTACAAGGATCTCGTCTCAAAAATCCACGGCCTCCAGGACCTGGCCGACCCCGCCTTCAAAGGCAGGATCGCCGTCTGCCATCCCGCCTTCGGCACCGCCAGCGGGGCCATCTCCGCGCTCTATCTCGTCTGGGGCAAGGAGAAATTCACCACCTACATGAACGCGCTGAAGGCGAACGGAATCAAACTGCTCGGCGGGAACAGCGCCGTCGCCGATCAAGTCGCCGGCGGACTTCTCGCCGCCGGACCGACCGACAACGACGACATCAGCAACGCCAAAGCCGACGGTCAGCAGATCGACGGCGTCCTTCCCGATCAAGGCGCGGACGGCATCGGGACACTCCTGATCCCCGGCTCGGTCGCTCTGGTCAGGAATTGCCAGCACGAGGAGAACGCGAAGAAGCTCATCGACTTCGTCTGCCAACCTTCCACCGAGCAGAATTTGATCGCCGGGCGATACCTCGGCTACTCTGTCCGCGACGCCGGGAAGGTGAAGGGGATGGATGTCGATTACGTGCAGGTCGCGCACGCGATGAAGCCGGCGGTGGAGTTGGCGCTGACGATCCTTCAAGAGCGAAAGCCGGGGCTCGCCGCGGCGACGACGCAACCATGACGCGATCCATCGTCGCCGTTGTTTTCACAATCGTTGTACTGTTCATAGCGGCTCGCGCGATCGCCGGCCCGCCGTTGATCACCGACGATCCTTACACGCCGCGCGACGGCGGGTGGGAGATCAACCTCGCGCTCACCTACGAGCAGCTCGACACGCAGCGCACCTACAACATCCCGCAGCTCGATGCGAACTACGGGCTCGGCGACCGCGTGCAGCTCAATGTCGCCGTGCCGTTCCTGATCGTCGACGACGAAAACGCCGGCCCGATCGGCGGGATCGGAGACACCGCCGTGGGAGCGAAATGGCGGTTTCTGGATCAGGACAAAGTCGGCTTCGGCCTGGCGACGTTCCCGAAAATCGTCTTCAACAGCCCGACGCAATCCGTCGGCCGCGGGCTGGTCGACGAGGGGAGCACGTTCATCCTGCCGCTGCAGATCGGCAGGACGTTCGAGCACTTTGACGTCTTCGCGGACCTGGGCTGGCAGTTCGTCCAGCACGCGGACGACACCGTCTACGCGGGTCTCGCGGGCGGCTGGCACGTGAACGACAAGCTGCTGCTGCTCGCGGAGTTTCACGTCGATTGCGACGCCGATCTCCGCCGCCCCTCGCCGATCATTCAGCTCGGGCTCGCGCAGACGATCAACGAGCATCTGAACCTGCTCTTCGCCACCGGCCGCAGCCTCCGCGGCGGGGATGACGACCCGCAGTGGCTGGCGTATTTCGCGTTTCATTGTGTTTTTTGCGCTCCAAACGACGGTATCGGACGCAAAGCTTGTAGGGGCGACGCCTGCGTCGCCCATAGCCGAAGAGGGCGACGCAGGCGTCTCCCCTACAGCGCCGCTTGTCCGATGGCATCGCCGGCTACTGCGACATCCGGTTCTCGTCCTGCTGCCGCTGAAGCGCGCGCCATTCCTTGATCACGTCGATGACGCGCTTCTCGCGGGACAGGCCCGTCTCGTTGCTGGTCTTCTCGTACAACGTCGCGAGCAGCTCGTGCGCGGCGTCGTCGTACGGATCGATGTAAACCGCCTGCTTCGCATACTTCACCGCCTTCTCCGGCTCGTTCGCGTCGCGGTAGATCCGCGCGATCGCCTTGGCGTAGCGGTTGTCCTTCAGCTCGACCGCATCGAGCGCTTCGAGCTGCTTCACGGCATCATCCGTGCGCTTGAGGTGAAGATAGATTGACGCCAGCCGCATGTGCGGCACCTGGTCCATCGGACGGAGTTTTTGCAGCTCCTCCCACGCCGGGAGGGCTTCCTTGTACTGGCGGGAGTCGAGCAGATCTTCCGCCTTGGGCTTCAAGTCCTCGACCTTCTTGCTCGTCTCCGGGTCGTAGCCCCACGAGGCAATCTGCTTCTCGCACCACTTGAAGAACTCTTCCTGGAAATCATCTTCGCCTTTGCCGAGTGCGACCTTGAACGCATCGTCCTCGCTCTTGCCGTCCTTAAACGCCTCGAGCATTTTCAGGATCGCGTCGCGGCCATAGGTCTGATCGATGTACGTGCAGATCCAGTACGACTGCGCATAGGCGAGCTGGCGGTCCGCCGGCTTCTTCGGGCGGACGAAGCCCCACGTCAGGTTGCGCATCGCGAACATCTCGTGCTTGCTCACCGCGTTGTAGAGCATGGGAACCCAGGGCCATTGCAGCGGCGATTTCTCTTCCAGCACCGCCAGGCCTTCGGTCAGCCAGTGCGCGATGCGATTGTCGGTGGCGGCGAGCGTGACGGTGTGCGTGTACTCGTGCCGCAGCACCTGCGCCCAGTTGAACGTTCCCATCGTGAACTTCCCCTTGCGCGGCGAGACGAGCGCGATCACGCGGCCGGTGCTCGCGCCGACGGTCCCGATCCACGGCGAGCCCGTCGTCCGCACGCTGAACGCATCGTGCGTCGGGAAGACCTCGATGTACGTCTTCACCTTCGGCTCGGTGTGAAAATCGCCGCACACGTCCTTGTAGATGCTCTCCAGATACGCGCCGAAGTATTCCGGGATGAGCGGATCGGCCTTGGCGTCATAGAAGACGATGAAGTGATCGCTCTCAGCCTTCGAGAATTTCGCCAGATCGTCGAGCAGCCGAAGATAGTTCGTCGTCGCGAGGTTGTACGGATCGAGATTGTGGGCGGCATCGAGCGTGACGCGCGCATCGTCCTCGTCGCCGCTCTGCGTGTAGAGCAGGCCAAGCCCGTTGCGCGGCGCGGTCCAGTTGGGCTGACGTTCGATGGCGACTTTGTACTTCTCCGCCGACCGCGGGTACTGCCGCATCGAGCCGAGCTGCTCGGCGACTTCGAAGTACGCGGACGCGTTGTCCGGATCGATCTGCTCGACCTGTTTGAGCACGTCGGCGGCCTTTTGATCCTCCAGTTGCAGCGCGTACGCGCCGGCAAGCAGTCCGAGCGCTTCGAGGTTCTTCGGCTGCTTCTTCAGCACGCGCTGGATCGGCTCGACCGCATCCTGCGGGCGGCGCTGGAGGAGGAGATTGCGACCTTCGAGCAGATCCGCGACGACGGAGTTCTGATCGACCGCACGCATCGATGCGATCAGCGTGTCGAGCCCGTCGAAGTTGAACGTCTCCAGCGAGATCGTTCCCAGCGCGCGCAGGGCGGTGATGTCGTTCGGATTGGCGTCAAGTGCGGCTTCGAGTTCTTTCGACGCTTCTTCTTTTTGATCGTGGGATAGGTAGTACTCGGCGGCCGCGACGTGCGCGGGTTCGTAGCCGCGATCGATTACGTCGTACGCCTTGACGAACATGTTCAAGAGTGCGTTGTGCAGTCCGGGATTTTTCTGATACCCGCCGGTGAGGCCGGCCCAGCGATCGATGGCCCGGGCGATGGTCGTCACCGCCGCCGCGTCATCGAAGACGCTCTCGCCGCTGTTTCCCTGCCACTTGTCGAGCAAGCGCTGTTCGTCCACGAACCAGCCGTACGCCGCGATCGCGCCCGGCAGATCGCCGGCAAGCTCGCACGCGCGACCGAGCTCGTAATGTCCCGCGAGCGAATCCGCATGTGCCTTGATCAGATCCCTCAGCAGCGCGATCGATTCGGTCACCTTCCCCTGTCCCGACAGAATCTGCGCATGCAACACGATCGCCCGCGGATCGGCGGCGACCTTGCCGTTCTTCATCGCCTCCAGTGCCGCGTCGATCCGGCCGAGCGTCGCCAGCGAGGTCGCCCGCACGAGCGCCGCCTCGACCGGATCGACATCCTTCGCCTCCGCGAGCGTCACGAGCGCTAGGCGATATCGCCCGGCCTGCATCTGCGCGCGAGCCTTGTCCAGATCATTGAAATACTCAGGAAATTTGAGTGCCGGCAGATCCTCCGGCACCAGCCGCTCGATCCACTTCCCGGGCAACGTCTGCTTCGTGAAATCGATCGCCATCACCGGCGACGCGATGCAGACAAACGCGACGACCAAACAAGCCTTAAACATCCTGCTCGTCATGGCGTGATTATAATCCTGCGACCTGCTCATGAGCGACACGCCCTCCGACATCCTCGCATCGTACGCCGGCAACGTAGATCAATTCCCGATCCTGCGGAACTGGGACTTCTTCAACCACGCCGGCGTCTCACCCATGCCGCACGTCGCCGCCGAGGCGATGCGGAAGCATGCCGCGGAGTCCGAGCAGCAAGCCTACGTCTTCACAAGCTGGTACACCGACGTCGAGAAGCTCCGCATTCTCGCCGCCAGCGCCATCAACGCCGATCGCGACGAGATCGCCTTCATCAAGAACACCAGCGAGGGGATCAGCATCGTCGCCGGCGGCGTCGAGTGGCAGTTCGGCGACCGCGTCGTCACCACGGCCGTCGAATATCCCGCGAACATTTATCCGTGGATGGAAGTGGTCCGCTCGCGCGGCGTGAAGCTGATCATGGTGCCGGAAGAAACCGATTCCGACGGCCGGCGCATCGTGCCGATCGAAAAAATCCTCCACGAAGCCGCCGACCCGCGCACGAAGATGGTCTCGCTCTCGCACGTCGAATTCGCCAGCGGCCAGCGGCACGACCTGGCGAAGATCGGCGCGTTCTGCCGCGCGAACCACAAGCTCTTCAACGTGGACGCGATCCAGACGATCGGCGTGCTGCCGGTCGATGTGAAGGCGATGAACATCGACTACCTTTCCGCCGACGGCCACAAATGGATGCTCGGCCCCGAAGGCGCCGGCATCTTCTATTGCCGCCGAGAGCTGATCGACCGCACGCGCCCGCTCATGGTCGGGTGGATGAACGTGATCAACAACCAGGCGTACGGGAGCTACGACTACACGCTCAAGAGCGACGCCGGCCGGTTCGAGTGCGGCACGTACAACATCCCGGGATTGCTCGCGCTGCACGCCGCGCTCGATCTGCTCTTCAACAAGGTCGGCCTCGCCGCCGTTTCGTCGCGCGTGAGGGAGCTGACCGATCACCTGATCGCGCGATTGCAGCAGAAGGGCTATGCGATCATCAGCCCGCGCACCGGCGATCGATGGAGCGGCATCGTCACCTTCACCTCTGCCGTACACGATCACGAGCAGATCGTCCGCGTCCTGCGCAAGCAGCACCGGACGGAGATCGCGCTGCGCGAGGGTCGCCTGCGCGTCTCGCCGCACTTCTACAACACGATCGAGCAGATCGATCGGCTGATCGAGCACTTGCCGTCACATTAAAGAAAACAACTCACCACCAAGTCACGGAGAGCGCGAAGCATCGCTGGAAGCCGAGAACCGCTTCGTGATCTTCGTGACTTCGTGGTGAAACTTGTTTTAATCTGCGTCATGAGCACCACCACCGCGCATGATCCGTCTCCGATCCTTCAGGCGGCCTTCGGTTTTTGGAATTCGAAGGTGCTGCTGACCGCCGTCGGATTCGGCCTTTTCACGACGCTGGGGAGCAAGCGGCTCACAGGCGCGGAGATCGGCCGCGAGCTGCAACTTCACCCGCGCGGGATCAGTGATTTCCTCGACGCATTGGTCGCGATGAAGTTTCTCGACCGTGCAGGCCTCGGGCCCGAAGCGCGCTACTTCAACACGCCGGCGGGCGCGCAATTCCTCGATCGCAACAGCCGGCGTTACGTCGGCGGCATCATGGAGATGCTCAACGCGCGGCTCTACAAGTTCTGGAACGATCTCCCCGAAGCGCTCAAGACCGGCAAACCGCAGAACGAAATCAAGCACACCGGCACCGCCATGTTCGAGGAGCTCTACAGCGATCCGGATCGCCTCGAACAGTTCATGGGCGCGATGACCGGCCTGTCGCGCCTCAACTTCGAAGCCTTCGCCGAAAAGTTCGACTTCAAGCCGTTCAAAACGCTCTGCGACGTCGGCGGGGCGACCGGTCTACTGTGCATCGAAGCGGCCAAGCGTCACCCGCACCTCCGCTGCACGTCATACGATCTTCCGCCCGTCGAACCCATCGCGAAAAAATCCATCGCCGCCGCGGGATTGAGCGATCGCGTCGCCACCGCCTCCGGCGACTTCTTCAAAGACCCGCTCCCCAAGGCCGACCTGATCACGATGGGGATGATCCTGCACGACTGGAACATGGAGAAGAAGATGCACCTGATCCGCGCCGCCTACGATGCGCTCCCGCCGGGCGGCGCGCTCGTCGCGATCGAAGCGCTGATCGACGACGACCGCCGCGAGAACGTGCAGGGCCTGCTGATGTCGCTGAACATGCTGATCGAGTTCGGCGACGCGTTCGATTATTCCGGCGCGGATTTCCGCAAGTGGTGCGGCGAGGTCGGCTTCTACCGCTTCGACGTGATCCACCTCGCCGGCCCGTCGAGCGCGGCGATCGCGTACAAGTGAGGATCAGAAGTACTGCACGCTGATCGTCATCGTCTTCCCCTCTGCCGGCAACTCGAAGACCGACTCCTGAAACGTCGCCGCGCGAAGCGCGGGCTTCGGGTTGTTCGTCACTCCGTAGCCTTCCCGCGGCACGCCGAAACTCTTGTCCATCTTGCCGTTGCTGTTCTCATCGTGCAGCACGGATGCCCCGTACCGGCCGGGCGAAAGCTCGCACGTGAACGTGACGCTGTCGGCGTCGATCTTCTTAATCTGCCAGTTCACTGACTTTTTCGAATCCGTCGGAAATCCCTCGGCCGATTTGAAAACGCCAAAGATGAGCTGGCCCTTGTGATTGCGAAGGTCTTGAACCGTGATCGTCAGCAGCGCTTTGGACTGATCCGACGGGGCGGCGGTCGCGCCGCTGAGGATCACGAAGATCGCTACGATCGCGCATCGCTTCATCGTCATCATCATCGCGCCAGGATAACCAGACTCGCCGTCAATAAATTTCCATTGCTCGACGGCGATGTTAGGATCATGCCACTGTCTTGGCGGGCCCAATTGCAGGGCCAGGCCGATGTTTCGTCGGCCGGGAGATTTCGCTTCTCCTTTAAAGTCAGAGCCAGTCGTCGCACGACTGAGCAAGACAGCGCCGCGCGGGTGCGCGAGCATCAACTCCGCACCCGCGCTTTTCATCTCATGCTGGGCTTCCTGAAAAAGCTCTTCGGCGGCGCGCGGGTGGCACCCGCGGGCATTCTCGCCATCGACGAACTCGCGCGCCGGCTTGGCCTCTCCGAGCAACAGCTCCGCGACACGCCGATCGCATATCACACCTTCGCGATCCCCAAGCGGTCGGGCGGAACGCGCACGATCGCCGCGCCGGACGCGCCGCTCAAGGCGATGCAGCGGCTGATCCTCCGCAAGCTCCTGGCGCGCCTCAAGGCGCATCCATCCGCAACCGGCTTTGAGAAGGGTTTCTCGATCGTCAGCAATGCGCTGCCGCACGTCGGCCAGGACGTCGTCATTCGCCTTGATCTCAGGGACTTCTTCAGCAACACGGCGGCGACGCGGGTCGAGAAATATTTTCGTTCGGTCGGCTGGAACTCCCAGGCCGCCGCACTCCTCACGAACCTGTGCACCCACGACGGTTCCCTCCCGCAGGGCGCGCCGACCAGCCCGCGGCTGAGCAATCTTGTCAATTTCCATCTCGACGCCCGGCTCGCAGGGCTCGCGCAGTCGCTCGGTCTCGCCTACTCGCGCTACGCCGACGACATCACGTTCTCCGGCCCCGCGCGTCGCGACAACAAGACCGGGCGCGCCACCTCCGTCATCTCCTTCGTCAAGCAGATCCTTCACGAGGAAGGCCGCTACGTCCTGCACACCGACCGCAAGCTGCGCATTGCCCGCCGGCACGATCGGCAGATCGTCACCGGCTTGGTCGTGAACGCGAAGGTGAACCTGAAGCGCGACGTCCGAAGAAAACTGCGGGCGGTCGAGCATCACCTTCGCTGCGGCAAACCCGCGACGATGACGCAGCGGCAACTCGACGGCTGGAAATCCCTGCAGGCGATGATCACATCCCAGCGCGGCTGAGGATCACCAACGAACCGGCCGAAGATTGCAAACGCGCGGCGGGCGGCGAGGAACGCGCGGCGGTAACATTCTCGCTCGCATTGACGAACATGACATGAGCAGCGACGCGCCCGCACAACCCGCCCCCGTCCGCCGGCAGATCAAGCTGCCGCTCAGCAAGGCCGTCGAAATTGCCTACAAGAGCATTCGCCAGCGCCTCAGCCGAAGCCTCCTGGTCACCAGCGGCATCGTCCTCGCGCTGGCGTTCCTGATGGCGATCCTCGCCGGCGACGCGGTGACCGAATCAATGCGGTCGTGGATCCGCAGCGGGCCGGCCGATCAGTCGCTTCGCCGCCAGCAGCTCGAATCAATCATGAAAGCCAGAGGCGTGCCCACGGGCCTGGAAGAAATCGCCGACGCCAAAACGCAGCAGCGCTGGCTCATCGGTCTCGCGTTGCTCGTGGCGTTCGTCGGCATCCTCAACTCGATGCTGATGAGCGTCACCGAGCGCTTCCGCGAGATCGGGACGATGAAGTGCCTGGGGGCGCTGGACGGGTTCATCGTCAAGCTGTTCCTGATCGAGAGCCTGTTCCAGGGCGTGGTGGGCACGGTGATCGGCGTGACGATCGGCCTCGTGCTCTCGCTTCTGTCGACCACGATCTCGTACGGCAGGTACGCCTGGGTGGACGTCCCGGTCGCGCGCCTTGCGACGTCGGTGCTCGTCTGCCTGATCGTCGGCGTGAGCCTGACCGTCGCCGGCGCGGTTTACCCGGCGTGGCAGGCGGCGCGGATGCATCCGATCGAAGCGATGCGGGTGGAGACGTAACATTTAGCCCGCCGCTTCGGGCGGGAGATTTCAAAGGCCTCGCCGCAAGCGGCGGGTATGTGAATGACAACCGCCGGATCATCCCCGCCGCCCGTCACCACGCTCTCGGAGTACACGGTCCGAACCATCGACGTGACGCGCGAATACCGCATGGGCGACACGCTCGTGCAGGCGCTCAAGGGCGTCACCATCTCGATCAATCGCGGCGAGTACATCTCGATCATGGGACCCAGCGGTTCGGGCAAGAGCACGCTCTTCAACATGATCGGCGGACTCGACAAGCCTTCGACCGGCAAGGTCTACATCGACGAAGTCGACATCGCGCAGCTCGATGCGTACGAGCTGGCGTGGATGCGCTGCCGCAAGATCGGGTACATCTTTCAGACCTTCAACCTGATCCCGGTGATGACCGCGCTGGAGAACGTGATGCTGCCGATGGTCTTCGCCGGGCTGAAGACCGACGAGGCGCAGGACAAGGCTGCTGAAATCCTCAAGCGCGTCGAGCTGGGGCATCGACTGATGAACAAGCCGGCGGAAATGTCCGGCGGGCAGCAGCAGCGCGTCGCGATCGCGCGGGCGTTCGCGAACGACCCCACGATCATCCTGGCGGATGAGCCGACGGGGAACCTCGATCTACAGACGGGCAAGCTGATCATCGAGCTGCTGAGAAGCTTGAACAAGGAGAAGGGCGTCACGATCATCAGTGCGACGCACGACCATAAGATGCTCGCGGTGTCGGACCGCATCCTCTGGATCCGCGACGGCCTGGTCGATCGCATCCAGCGGCGGGAGGAGTTGAAGATCGAGGAGGGGACGATCGAAGGGGCGGGGGGGCAGGAATTGCATTAGCCGGCCGTTCTCCCGTCCGTTCGCTGGTCTTTGCGTGAGTCGGACAGGCTCTGTCTCAACGGTCCCGTGTAGGGGCGAGGCCTGCCTCGCCCGCATTTGCGGGTCGCGCATGTCCTGCCAAATCCAAAGACGGCGACGCAGGCGTCGCCCCTGCACAATCGAGCGAATCACGGGGTTGAGACAGAGCCTGTCCGACCCACGGAAGAAATATCTTGACAACCTAAGACACCGCGTCTTATGCTCACCTCAGACATGCCGTCTGAGAAGGACATCCCCGATGTGACCGAGGCCGAGCTCGCGGTGATGGAGCGCGTCTGGTCCACCCCCGACGTCACCATCCGCGCGATCGCGGACGAGCTCTATCCGGGAGGCGGCGTCGCGCATTACACCACGGTGCAGAAGCTGATCGAGCGCCTCGAGGCGAAGGACTTTCTCCGCCGCGACAACTCGCAGATGGCTCATCGCTTCACCGCCATCGTCGGGCGCGAAGAGTTGATCGGCCGGCGATTGCGCGCGATGGCCGAGAAACTGTGCGGCGGATCGATGACGCCGTTGCTGACCAGCCTGGTCGAAAGCAGCAAGCTGACGGCGAAGGAGTTCGACGAGCTGCGCGAGTTGATTGACAAGGTATCGCGAAAGCGGAAACGTTCTTGACCGTCGCGCGCGGATGAGCGCGCGAGCAGGCGAGCGAGCGCCCTTGCGCGAAAGGAGCTTTGCGTCATGCAGACGATCGTCTGGGCCGTCGGCTCCAACACGTTCATCGCGGCCGGCATCGCCGCCTTCGCCTTTGCGATCGCGCGGCTCAACCGCCGGCCGGCGCTGGCACACGTGCTGTGGCTGCTCGTGATCGTCAAGCTGCTCACGCCGCCGCTCTGGCGGGTCGAGGTGGTCACGGAGAAACCCGCTGTTCCAGAGGCAACGCCAGCGGCGCCGGCGGCGGCGCCGGTTGCAGTCGCAGTCCCGCGGATGACCGCTCCGCCACGCGTCGCACCGAAAGCATCTCCGACCGTTTTGCCAGCACGCGCCCCCATGAAAAATCAGCGTCGCTGGTCCTGGCAATCGATCGTCGTCTCGTCGTGGGCGTCCATCGCGGCCGCATGGATCGCAACGGCAATGTGGCGAACATGGCGGTTCGAGCGGCTCCTCCTTCGGACAAGGTCGATCGACAATCCGTGGGCCGAAGACGTCGCCCGCATCGCGAATCGATTCGGCCTGCGTCGAATCCCTCAAACGTTCATCAGCAACGCCGCGGGCATCTCGCCGATGCTCTTGTCCTTCGGCCGTCGCGTGCAATTAGTGCTGCCGGCGCCGCTGATGGAGTCGCTCGATCGTCAGCAGCGCGAGTCGGTCATCGCGCACGAGCTGGCGCACCTGAAGCGTGGCGATCACCGGGTGCGGCTGTTCGAGCTGCTTGCGACGGCGTCGCTGTGGTGGCATCCGCTGCTCTGGGTCGCGCGGCGCGGACTGCACGAGGCGGAAGAGCAATGCTGCGACGCGATCGTGGTCGCGACGCTCCCGGAGAACCGGCGCCAGTATGCGGACGCGCTGGTTGACGCGATGGCGTGGATCGGCAACGCGCGCACATCGTCAATCCCCGCCGCCGCGAGCGGAATGGGACGAACCCAACACCTTCGACGGAGGCTCACCATGATCGTCAGCGGAACACCGAAGGAATCGTTGTCGTGGTCGGCAAAAACCTGTGTCGTCGTGACGGTCGCGACGTTGCCGATCTCGATGGCGCGAGGCCAGGTCAAGGCACAACCGCCGGCGGCGCGGACGCCGCACGTTTCGGCGGAGGTCGCGACGGTCGCAAGCCAACCGGTCGCTCCAGCGCCCGATGATGCGACGCGCAAGGCGCTGGAAGCGCTGATCGACACGGCGCTGGATCAGAATCCGGACGTCGCCCGCGCCGCGAGCGATGCGATCCTTCGCTTCGGCCCGCGCGCGGTGCCGGCGCTGGTCGATGCGATGCAGAGGCAGCGGACTGCGGCGGTCGCGCAGTCGCTGCTGGTGACGATCGGCAACGACGCCGTGCCGCCGCTCGTGCAGTCGCTGCAATCGCCTCAGCCGGCGACACGCGAGCGGTCGCTGATGGCATTGTGCGACCTGCTCGATCGCGCGATCTCGCCGCCGAACCAGGGCTTCCCCACAGCGCCGGGAATGGCGCCTGGGCCGATGGGGGAGGCGCCCGGTCAATCCGATCCCCCCGCGTTCGTCCCGCCGGCGGCGACCGAACTCGCCGGCAAGCTGCTCTCGCCCGCGATGACGGCGGTGAAGGATCAGAACGTCGCCGTGCGGCTGGCGGCAATGAAATTGCTCGCGCGCATCGCCGACGCCGATCCCAATGTGTCAATCGTCCCGGCGTGTGTGGCCGCGTTGAAAGACGACGAATCGCAAGTTCGGAGCGGTGCGGCGTACATCCTGTCGCGCTTGCAGGGGTTGGCCATCGACGCGGTCGGCGCGCTCGCGAGCGCCGTCGCCGATCCGGACGCAAACGTGCGCGTCTCGGCGCTGAGTGCGCTGGAAGCGATCGGCAGCGACGCGAGCGACGCGATGGGAGCCGTGACCGTCGCACTCAAAGACCCGAACGAATCGGTGCGGCTGGCGGCGGCGAAAACTTTGGGCGCGATGCAGGGCCCGCCCGCGCCGCCACCCGGCGCG
>JAICTV010000089.1 GCA_025936175.1 Phycisphaerae bacterium | reverse complement strand
GAGATGTGATTGATGCGTGGTGGATCTGAGATCTCAATTCTCAGATTTCAGATCTCGGATTGCAGTTTAGGACTTGAAATCTTCACACGGGGGAAATTGATCATGGAAACGCTTACGGACCGACAGCAGGAGTTTTTGAACGAGATGGGGTGGGGTGATCGCGCGACGGGGGCGCTGGTCAGGGACATGAAGATCACGCCTTCGGAACTCGCGCAGTGGCGTGAGCAGAACGACTTCAACCGCGCCGTCGACGAGGCCAACGCGTGCCTCGCGTTTATTCGCACGACCGATACTCGCCGCGGCGCATGCGAGCATGTGCGACGGACCCGGCTGGCGGTGTTCGGGGATTCGAAGGTGCTGTCGGCGAAATGTCGGCAGGCGGGCAAGTCGCTGTGCGAGCGCGCGGACGCGCTGGACAAAGGGCTGCTCGACAAGGCGCGGCACAACGCCGCGACGATGACGGGTCGGCTGATCAACCCGATCCATCCGGCGTTCGCCGCGCGGGCGGAGGAGATCCTGGCGCGGATGGAGGCGCTGCAACGCGGCGCGCGGGAGGTGCGGGAGCAGCGCATCAGGGAACTGCAAGCGCGGAAGGAGGTGAGGGCGCTGCCGGCGCCGGCCACGTCCACACCGTGCGTGCCAACGTCTGAGTGACTGTCATCCCGAGCGGACTTCGGCGAGCTCCCTTCGGGTCTGAGCCTCAGGGTCGAAGACGGTCGAGCCGTATTCCGCGAGGGATCTCGGAGGCTACTGGTGTCCGAGATCCCTCGGAGTACCTCGGGATGACATGCGATGGAGATCGAGGGTGATTGCAAGTTTGCAAAGAGGGGAGATGCATCATGGGGGAAAGCAAAACGGAAATCGGGAACGCCGCGGCGTTCGGGCTTGCGAGCGAAGGCGATTTGGTTCGGTTGGCGAACGAGCGGCTCGAGCGGCCGTGTCAGACGCCGGAGGAGCTGCACGCGTGGTTGCAGTTCTTCCTCGGCATCGACGTGCCGACCCAGGCGTGCTGCCCGGAGCACGATGCGCCGTTCGAGTACATGAAGGCGGCGTATTTTGAGCCGGCGGAGGACCTGGTGGTGTGGGCGCCGCGGCAGGGCGGGAAGACGCGACTGGCCGCGGCGCTCACGCTGCTCGATCTGCTGCACAAGAAGGGGACGCAGGTGCGGATCCTCGGCGGGTCGCTGGACCAGAGCCTGCTGATGTGGGAACACCTGCGCGAGGACGTCGAGCGGGCGGCGAAGGACAAGCTTGATCCCAACGTGCGCGACAAGCAGGTGATCAAGCTGACCAACGGCAGCAAGGCGGCGGTGCTGGCGCAGTCGCAGAAAGCGGTGCGCGGGCTGCGCGTGCAGAAGCTCCGCTGCGACGAGGTGGAGATGTTCGACAAGAAGGTGTGGGACGCGGCGCAGCTCGTCACGCGCTCGATGAAGTCGCAGTCGGCCATTCCGATCCGCGACTTCGATCGCGGCGCGGCACAGGACACGGTGCGCGGGACGGTCGAAGGGATCTCGACGTTCCACAAGCCGTGGGGCGTGATGAGCAAGGTGATCGAGAACGCGCGGGAGAAGAACATCCGCGTGCTCAAGTGGTGCATGTTCGAGGTGATGGAGCGCTGTCCGCAGTGGCGAAAGTGCGACGAGTGTGATCTCGAGCCGTACTGCCATGGCGTCGCCAAGACCCGGTGCAACGGCTTCGTTGCGATCGACGATGTCCTGATCAATCAGCGGCGCGTCAGTCGCGAGACGTTCGAGACGGAGGTGCTGTGCCGCCGCCCCAACGTCAGCGGAGCGGTCTTCCCGCACTTCGATCCGAAGCGGCACGTGAAGAACGACCCGTGGGGGAAGGGCCCGGGCGAGATGCGCCTGGCGGTGGATTTTGGTTTCCGCAATCCGTTCGTCTGCCTGTGGGTCTGCTGCTACGCGGACAACGTGGTGCACGTGATCGACGAGTACGTGCAGAGCGGGCGGGTGATGCACGAGCACGTGGAGGCGATGCGGGCGCGGGAGTGGACGCGGCCGCACGACCAGATCCTCTCGTGCGATCCCGCCGGCGCGGGAGCGAACGATCAGACGGCGGAGTCGAACGTCGCGTACCTCAAGCGCTGCGGGTACCGCGTGCGGACGAAGCACTCGCGCATCGCCGAAGGGATCGAGATGATTCGCTTCGCGCTGTGCCCGGCGGCGGGGGACACGAAGTTGTTCGTTCACCATCGTTGCACGAAGCTGATCCGGGCGTTGCAGGGATATCACTACCCGGAGAAGGGGGGCGAGCTGCCGGAGAAGGACGGGGAGCACGATCACCTGATCGATGCGCTGCGGTATCACTACGTGAACCGCGAGGGGAGCCGGGTGAAGGGAGGGAGGATGTATTAAGGGGAAATCGCAAGCTCAATCTCCGAGCTCCAAACAAGCGGACAAGAAGTTGAAAATTCCAAAGTTGAGATTTCGGATTTTCCGCTTTGTTTGGAGCTTGGAGCTTTGAATTTGAGATTTTCGTTTCCATGCGGGAACGATCGATGGCCGATGATGAATAAGGACGTCACCCCGTCCGGCACATCGGATGACCGACAAGAAGAACCATCAGGAGCAGCGCAGCGAGCCGCGCATTGCCGTGCAGCGGACGATCAACGTCCTGCCGTGCCGCGCGGCAAAGCAGTGGGGCTTTGCGCAGTGTGAGCTGGTGGACTGTTCGGCGCAGGGCGTGGGATTGATCCTGAAGGATCCGCTGGAGCGGGAGCAGCAGTTTCTGCTGAAGGTGAAGATCGCGGGGAAGGTGCAGCTTCTGTTGTACACGGTACACAACTGCGTGGAATGGCAGCGGGGGAAGTGGCGCGTGGGGGCGCGGTTCAGCGGGTTCGCGGCACAGCAGGTGGAAGCGGACGCCAACGCGGTGCTGGAAGCGCTGATGAAGGGCGATTGAAGCGGCTATCTCACCCAGTTTGACGGTTTCACTTCTCCGTTGTCACACGTCTGTATTGTCGGGAAGTTAAGGGGGACTGACTTTTCCTTTGACGGCAGATGAGGGCCGGCTAATATGCCCGGCCGGCAAATCGAACGCGCGCATCGCTTGACGGCAGGCGCGCGAACGGAGTTGTCGTCACACGCGGAGGCGGTCGGTCGTTTTCATTTCGGATTTATTGCACGGGGTTTCGCGCGTCCCATCGAGAGGGCACGGAAGAGGGGTCGTCTCGGGACGCGCGCGGGCCGTGGGAGAGGATCATCGTGGCGAAGCGGATCGGAAGGACGGGGCGGGGTCGTGACGTGCGCGCGCAGGGTCGTCTTGCGTCGGCGGCGGGCGCGGCGGCGATGGAGGCGCTGGAAGGCCGGCAACTGCTGACCGGCGGGACGTGGACGTCACTGACCAATTTTGCGCCGTCCTCCACCGGAACGATGACGCTGTTGACCGACGGCAGCGTGATGGTGCAGGGCGGCGGAGTCTCCAAGAGCTGGTACAAGCTCACGCCCGACAGCACCGGCAACTATCAGAACGGAACCTGGAGCACGCTGGCGCAGAGCAGCCTCGAGCGGCTGTACACCGCCACCAACGTGCTGAAGGACGGCCGCGTCTTCGTGCTGGGCGGGGAATATTCCGGCCCGAGCGGCACGGCGAACTGGATCAATTCCGGGGAGATCTACAACCCGGCGACGAACACCTGGTCGAGCATCCCCAACTTCCCGCAGACGCAGTTCGGCGACGATCCGTCGATGCTGCTGGACAACGGGACGATCATCTGCGGCTACGTCTCCGGCGCGGCGACGTGGATCTACAACCCGACGACCAACGCCTGGACCGCCGGGCCCACGAAGCTCAACAGCGATCGCAGCGACGAAGAGACGTGGGTCAAGCTGCCGGACGGGAGCGTGCTGTCGTACAACATCTTCGGCTCCGCGGGGAGCGCGCAGCGCTACGACCCGGCGCACAACGCCTGGGTGGCCAGCGGATCGGTCGGCGTCGGCAACAATCTTGAGACCAGCAGCGGCAAAGAGCTGGGGCCGGGGCTGATGCTGCCGGACGGACGCATGCTCCAGATCGGGGGAAATCAGCACAACGCGATCTACACGCCGGCGGCGTATCCGAACGCGGGGTCGTGGGCCATGATCCCGGACACGCCCAACGTTGCCGGCGCCACCGCCGGCGGGAACGACGCGCCGGGCGCGATGATGCCCAACGGCGTGGTGCTGTACGCGGCGGGCGACATCTCGACCAGCTTCAATCCGCCGACGCAGCTCTTCGAGTATGACTACACGACCAACACCATCACGGCGGCGCCGACGCTCAACGGGCCGTCACTGACGGGCAATGCGTTCACCACGCGCATGCTTATGCTGCCGACCGGACAGGTGCTGTTCAACAATCACGGCTCGAACAAGCTGTACCTCTACACGCCGACCGGTTCGCCGCAGAACTCCTGGCGGCCGACCATCACCAACGTGCAGAACGTCACCGGCACGACCTACACGCTGACCGGGACGCAGCTCAACGGCATGTCCGCCGGCGCGAGCTACGGCGATGACGCGGAGATGGATTCGAACTATCCGATCGTCCGCGTGAGCGACGGCGTCACCACCAAGTACGCCAAGACCACCAACTGGAGCACGACCGGCGTGCAGACGGGTGCGCTGTCGGAGACGGTGACGTTCGTGCTGCCGGCGGGTATCAATCAGAACAACTTCACGGTGACGGAGGTCGGCGCCGGCATCGCGTCGAACACGGTTTCGGCGCCGTCGGCCCCGTCGTCGCCCACGCCGAGCAACGGCGCGACGGGCATCGATCGCAGCGGGCTGGTGCTCGATTGGGCGGATTCGACCAACACCACCAGCTACGACGTTTACTTCGACAACATGACCACGCCGGTGGCCAACGTCACCGCCAGCCAGTGGACGGTCTCGCCGACGACGACCGGCGGGAGCCACTCGTGGAAGATCGTGGCGAACGGCGCGGGCGGTGTGACGGCGGGCCCGACGTGGTCGTTCCGCGTCAGCACGCTGCCGGCGCCGGCGACGCCGAGCGGTCCGAATCACAACGGTGACATCGTCACGACGCAGCCGGTCACGCTCGACTGGGCAGATTCCGCCGGCGCCAGCAGCTATGACATCTATCTCGGCGCCGCCACCTCGCCGACGGCGACGGTGACGACCAGCCAGTACGGGCCGATCAATCCGGCGGACGGCGTGCGCAACTGGCTGATCGTCGCGAAGAACTCCGACGGCGTCGGCGCCACCGGGCCGCAGTGGTCCTACACGATGGATGCGAACGGCCCGACCGCGACCTACGGCGGGCAGACGCCGACCACCGGCAACAGCACCTTCGACTTCACCATCGTCTTCGCCGACGCTGGAACGTCGGTGAACACCAGCACGTTCGACAACAGCGACGTCACCGTCACCGGTCCGAACAGCTTCAACCAGGCGGCGCAGTTCATCAGCAACAGCGGCTCGACGGCGACGTATCGCATCAACGCGCCGGGCGGGTTCTGGAACGACGCGGACAACGGAACCTACACCTTCAGCATCAACGCCAGCCAGGTGAAGGACCAGTCGAACAACTCGACGCCCGCGGGCGCGGCGACCAGCGGTTCGCCGAGCTTTGCGCTCGGGTTCTCGTGGCTCACCGGATCGACGCTCAACGTCGCGTTCGACGGCACATCCACGCCGATCGGGCTTTCGACCAGCGCCGGGAACATCGTGACCATCAAGGGCGTGAGCTCGCCGAGCTTCCCCGGCGTGGCAGCGATCACCGTCATCGGCACCAGCGCCAACGACAACCTTCAGTTCCTCGGCGCCGTCGCGCCGCCACTCACGTTCAACAACGGGACCGGCAATGACGTCGCGAAGGTGAACAGCGGGACGTACACCTTCGCCTCCAACATCGGCGGGGCGACGCAGAACGTGCAGGTGATCGTTGATCCGGGCGCCACGGCGATATTCACCGCGACACAGGTGCTGCGCGATTTGGCTGTCAGCGGCAGCGCGACGCTCGCGCAGAACGGAGGGCGCGCGATCGTCACCAAGGGCCTCTACGTCGGCGCCGGCGGAAAGCTCGACCTCAAGGACAACGACCTCGCTTACGACTACACCGGCTCGTCGGTCCTGGGCACGTGGAATGGCAGCGCCTACGACGGCGTCACCGGCATGCTCGCCAGCGGCAACGCGGGCGGGACCTGGAGCGGCAGCGGCATCGTCACTTCCATGTCCGCCGCCACCGGCGGGAACACGCTCACCACCCTCGGCGTCGGCGAAGCCAGCGACGTCCTCGGCGCCAGCGGCGGATCCTGGGACGGCGTCAGCGTTGACGGCACCACCGTGCTGGTGAAGTACACCTACGGCGGCGACGCCAACCTCGACGGCGTCGTCAACGGCGACGATTATTTCCAGATCGATTCGGGCTTCCCCGCCAGCGGGCACGGGTGGGTCAACGGCGACTTCAACTATGACGGTCTGATCAACGGAGACGACTACTTCATGATCGACTCCAACTTCCCCGCGCAGGGCGGGGCGCTGTAGGGCGCGCGGCGAGCGGGCGATTCGGGGTTGTTTGCAGCACAGAAGCCCCACGCGCAGAGCGCGGGGCTTTTTTTCTGCGCTCGCGCGCTGAGGCGTAGACATTTTGGATCGATTCGTCACGGACAGCGTCGGTGACGCTGACCCGCGCGAAGACGCCGATCACCAGCGTGGCTACGGCGTTGCCAACGAACACTTTCCCGGTCGCCGCCGCGCGCAGAGCGCGATCGAGCCGAGGCTCAAGAGGCCGAGCGCGGCGGGTTCGGGGACGAACGAAGTGACCGGCGCGCCGGGCCCGTAGCTGCCGCTGGTTGGTGTGTACGAGTGGCCGTCGTTGTCCTGAAACCACACCGCGCTGACGGATAAGTTCCCGCCGGTGCTGTTGGTGCGTGGGATGAAGTTGACGCTGGCGGCGCCGGTGCTGCTCATGACGGTCATGTTGAAGACGGCAACCTGCACCTCGCCGGTGTTGAGATCGACAGGAGTGCCGGCGGAAGTGGGAGCCCCCGAGCGGGCGAACCACTTGCCGGTGATCGTGCTGCCGGCCGAGCCGATGTCGAGATCGCCGTCGCTGTCGAAATCCTGGACGGAGCCGAGCTGGTACGAGCTGGCGTCGAATGCGTTGACCGGCTGAAGGTTGCCCATGTTGAGCAGGAGAGAGCCTGTGCTGGCGAAGCTGCCGAAGATGTCCTGGACGGTTTCGTCATGGATGCCGTTGGTCCCGCTGACGCGCGCGAACACGCCGATGGTGATGGTGCTGCCCGGCCCCGCGGAAATGAAATTCTTCCCGCCGTTCAGGATCGTCGCGCTCCCGCCAATGGCGCGCAGGTCCATGATCAGCCCTGCGTCGGCAGAAAACGGGGTGAGCGTGGCTAGCGTGGTCGCGGCGGCGGCGACAAGGCGTCGCGCGGCGCGGCGAGAGACTGGGGTGATCATCGTCGCGGGATCTCCGGGAACCCGCACCGCCGCGGCGGCGTAAGTGAAACCGGGGAAATTGTATCAACTCAAGCGAGTCAAAGTGCGCACGATCACACATTGGGATGCCCGATTCGTGTTGCGACGCGGTGTCAGCTAGTCAACAATGGCCGGCCAGGGGGGAAGCTCAGGGCCACAGCGGGAGCGAAATGCGGCGGGCAAAGCGATCAAGACAATGCGGAGTTGTCCCTTGCGCTGCCGCGGCAGTCGCGGTTGCCGCGACGCTCGTGGCTCATCCCGCGCGAGCTGCTGTTGAAAGCGCCTCCTCATCCGACGCGATGGTCGATTCCATCGGCGTCAACGTTCACGCCGGGCATTACCTCGGCTACGGCGGGGTCTCCTACGACGACTGGAACGCGATCATCAACATCGTCGGCGACTTGGGCATCCGCTACGTGCGCGATCAACTGCCGGACCCGGATCGGCTTAATCAGCTCACCGCCGCCACGGGGGCAAAGGTCGTCGCCATCTGCGAGATGCAGGACACCAGCAGCGGGGTGCTCAAGCTCAATCAGAGCCGGCTCGGCGAAGTGATGGACAAGGCGCGCAGCCTCACCGGGCTGGCGTACATTGAAGGGCCGAACGAGTACGACGGGTATCCCGATCCGAACTGGTACGCGGACCTGCTGCAGTGGCAATCGTCGATGTACGCGCTGGCCAAGGGCGATCCGGTGCTGCGGAGCAAGCCGGTGATCGCGCCGTCGCTGTACGGCTTGCCGCAGTACTCGGCGTTCCAGGCGTACTGCGATCGCGGGAACATCCACTCGTATCCCGCCGGCGGGATCTGGACCGATTATCTCCAGGGCGCCATCAACGGCGCGCACTACGTCGCGGGAGCCGACGCGCCGATCGTCGCCACCGAGACCGGCTACAACAACGGCTACCTTGATCCGTCCAACGGTTACGGCGTCACCGAAAACGCCAGCGCCAAGTACATCCCGCGACTGCTCATGGAGTATTACCACTCCGGGATCGAGAAGACGTTCCTGTACGAGCTGGCGGATGACAACCCCGATCCGCGCGGGGATTCGGCGTGGGAGGAGCTGCACTTCGGGCTCGTGCGCTACGACCTGACCTACAAGCCGGCGGCGGTGCGCGTGAAGAATTTGATCGCGCAGCTTTCCGATCCGGGCGAGAGCTTCACGCCGGGCAAGCTCGATTGCACCATCAGCGGCGGCGACGAGAACCTCCATCACCTGCTGCTGCAAAAGCGCGACGGGAGCTACGTGCTGGCGTTGTGGCAGAACGTGAAGGTGTACGACAACGCCAACCGCGTGGAGATCACCAACCCGACCGTTCCGGTGACGGTGAGCCTGTCGAATTTCGTCAGCGCGGGCGGGCAGTTGTTCGACTTGAGCTCGATGTCAGCGTTGTCGAGCTACGGCGCGGGCGTGATCAGCTTCGGTCTGAACGTGCCGGACGAGGTGATGCTGCTGAAGCTGACCCCCGCGCCGGCGACGCCGCACGCGTGGACGACGAGCGGCGACGGCGTGTGGTCAATTCCGTCCAACTGGAGCGGTTCGAGCGTGCCGGCGGGCGCGTTCGCGGCGGCATCGTTCGGGACGGCCGGATCTTCGCCGCACAACGTGACCGTCGGCGCCAGCGGCGCCAACGTCGGCGCGATCACGTTCGACAGCGCCGCGCCGTACACGATCGGCGGGAGCGGGACGCTGGTGATCGACACGCCGGCGTTCGGCGCGATCAAGGTGTTGCAGGCAAGCCACGCGATCACCGCGCCGCTCTCGATCGTGCGCGACACGACGATCGACGTTTCCGCCGGCGCGCAGCTCAACGTGACGAACCTGAGCGTCGGCAGCGACGTCTACCTCACCAAGAGCGGCGCGGGGGCGGCGGTCGTCAATCGCGTTCGCGGCGCGCGCGGGCTCCACGTCACCGGCGGCACGCTCACCATCGCCGACAACGCGAGCGCCTCGGGCGTCAGCGACGTTTCGGAGCTGACGATCTCCGGCGGCGGGAAGCTGGACCTGCGGAACAACAGTTTCGTCGTCCGTTCGGCGATCCGCGACGCCGGCGCGTGGAACGGCTCGGCGTACGATGGTCTGACTGGCCTGATCGCTTCCGGCCGCGGCGCCGTGGGCGCATGGAACGGCTCCGGCATTGTCACCACCATGAGCGACGCGGTTGACCCGAACAGTCTGACGAGCCTCGGCGTCGCGCGCGCGGGCGATGCGCTGCTGCTGGCCGACGGCGAAACCTCCGCCTGGCGCGGACAGACCGTCAGCGCATCAGACCTGCTGATCGGCTACACGTACGGCGGCGACGCGAACCTCGACGGGACGATCAACGGCGACGATTACTTCCAGATCGATTCTGCATTTGCGCAGGGGTTGCACGGGTGGTTCAACGGGGACTTCGATTACGATGGCACGATCAACGGAGACGATTATTTTCTGATCGATTCCAACTTTGCGCGGCAGGGTTTGCCGCTGGGAGGCAGTGCGGCGGGCGGTATCGCGGTTGTGCCGGAACCCTCGATGGCGGCGGCGGTTGCGCTCGTGACGCTCTCATGGGTCACTCGGCGGCGGCGGGCCGGGGTCGCATTGCAGCGGCCCCGATCAGGCCGATTGCAGCGCGGCGCCCCGCTAGTGCCAATGGGTTAGATTATTGTCGCGGCCGCCCGAGCGGATGCAGGCGCGGGAGCGGGCGGGCCGCGGCCACTCACATCACGCAAACAACGAGAGGTTTTTCGTGCGAAAAAAGCGAGGGATTAACCGCGCCGGCGCGCTGGCGGTCTTCTGTGCCGCCGCCGCAGTGACGAGCGGCGCCGCACCATTCGCGCGGGCGTCGAACACCTGGACCGACGGCGGCGGCGACGGCTTCTGGCAGACCAACAACAACTGGCAGTTCATTGGACAGCCCGGCACCGGGGACGATCTGCTCTTTCCCACGCCCGGGCCGGTCAGTCACACGATCACCATCGCGTCGGGCGCGACGCAGGCGTACGGAAAATCGCTGCAGTTCGACGCGGACTACACGATCGGCGGGAGCAACTTCCTCAATGTGGCCGGCGCGCCGATCACGGTGACCGGTGCGGCGACGGCGGCGATCAACGCCAAGATCGTGAGCACCACGGGGCTGACCAAGAGCGGGACCGGGACGCTGGTGCTCGGAGGCGACAACAGCCTGACGATCAGCGTCGGCGGCGACGTTCACATTAACGCCGGCACGCTCCGCATCAGCGCGGACAACAACCTGGGCGCCGCGTTCAAGACGTGGACCAACGGCACGCTGGAAGTGGACGGAACGTTCACGTCCACGCGCCGCTTCGAGCCGTCCAACGGCGTCATCCGCGTCACGTCCGGCAACACGCTGACGCTGTCGGCGAACGATCAGTTCGGCTTCTCCAGCACCGACACGTGGACCAAAGACGGGCCCGGCACGATGAAGGTGACCGGACACAGCTCGCGCATGGGCGCGACCACCATCGCGGGCGGGACGCTGGTCATGGCGGGCGGCGATGTCGGGTACGGGCCGATCATTATCGGCAACGCCGCGCTGGAGGCGGGGCCGTACCAGTTCGGCACCATGTACCTCAGCAACGCGGTGACGATGAACGACGGCGCGGTGCTGCGCGGCGCCGGGCCGGTGATCGCACCCTCGCTGCGGCTGGGCGGCGGGGATGTCAACGTCACCTTCGCCACCGGCGCGAGCGCCACCGATTCGCTCTCGCCGTCGCTGTCGAACACGTTCGGCGGGACGGTGGGCTCGACGATCAACATCGCCGGCGCGGGAACGGTCGCGCTCAATTTCGCGAACAATTACCCCGGGGCGTGGAGCGTCAACAGCGGGACGCTGCGCGTGAACAATCAGTCGTCGTCGCTGGGCACCGGCACGAGCGCGGTCGCGGTCGGCAACGGCGGGACGCTGCTGATGGCGACGTTGCTCTCGCGAGCGGTCAACCTCAACGACGGCAGCGCGCTGCGCGCTTCCGGCGGTGTCGTCACCACGCAGAACTTGAACGTCGCCGCCGGCGCGAGCGTGACACTGGGCGGAAGCGGCAACAGCGGGGACGTGCTGATCATCTCCGGCGGGGCCAATCGCCTCAACGGCGGCGCGGGCGGCGCCCTCAACATCGCCGGCCCGGGAATGGTCACCCTCGGCGCCGCGACCGCCTTCGCCGGCGACTGGAACATCAACAGCGGCGGAACGCTTCGGCTGGGCTCTGCCGCGACGCTCGGCAGCGGCACGTCGCCGGTCGCGATCAACTCCGGCGGAACGCTCGAGCTCAATTCCAGCGGCAACCTCGTCACGCTGACCCGCGACGTCAACCTGAACAACGGCGGCACGCTCAAAGGCGGGCCCGTGACCAACAACGCGTACGGGAAAGTGAACGTCGCCGGCGGCGGGTCGGTCACCTTCAGCGGGCTGCTGCAACTGGGCGACGGGCCCAACGATTTGACCGGCGGCGGGGGCGGGGCGGGCATCCACGTCGCCAACTCCGGATCGCTCACGCTGCTTCAGCCGAGCGACGTCTCGGCGAACTGGTCGATCGATTCCGGGACTCTCGAGATCTCGGACGACGCGCAGCTCGGCGCGACGGGAAACACCGTCACGATCAACGGCAACGGCGCGAAGCTCCGCACCAGCCAGGCGGCGGTCAACTCCGCGCGCGACATCGTCGCAAACAGGGGAACGATCGAAATCGGCATCGACGGGGCGACATTCGGAAACGTCAGCGGCGCCGCCGGCGCGATGATGAAGATCGGCGACGGGACGCTGACGGTGAACCGGATCCGGAGCGACGGCTTCACCGTCGCGGCGGGGGTGGTGAAGTTGAAGGTGGACGGATCGAACAACGCGGCGAGCACGTTCAACGCGCTGCTGTTTTCCGATCCCGGGCGGATGGATGTGACGAACAACAAGGTGATCGTCCGCAGCACGCCGGTCGGGACTTGGAACGGGACGGCGTACACGGATCTGACCGGCGCGATCGCCGAAGGTCGCAATCAAGGCGCGTGGGACGGCATCGGCGGGATCATCACCAGCCAGAGCGACGCGACGGGAGGCGGCCTGACGAGCATCGGCATCGCCCGCGCCGCCGACGCGCTGGGCATCGCCGACGCCGCGACCGGCACGTTCGCCGGGCAGACGGTCACCGGCACCGACACGCTGATCGCCTACACCTTTGGCGGGGACGCGAACCTTGACGGCACCATCAACGGGGACGATTACTTTCAGATCGATTCGGGCTTCCCGCAGGGATTAAGCGGCTGGTTCAACGGCGACTTCAACTACGACGGGGTGGTCAACGGGGACGACTACTTCATCATCGACTCGAGCTTCCCGCAGCAGGGTGCGCCATTCGGCGGCGTCGCGGATGCGCACGTCGTCGCCGTGCCGGAGCCGGTTTCCATCGCTCTGGTCGTAATGCCGATGATTGTCGCGGGGGCGCGAAGAAGGCGTTCGGCGGGCGCATAAAAAAAGCCCGGGGTTGAAGAAGGAGGGGGGGAACCTTCTTCGGGGAGTACCCCGGACCGGCAGAATACTAGCACCGCGCGGCCGGCGGATGCAAGGGGCGAAAATTTTTGCAACAGGATCGGACCGAACAAACAATTTGAGCTTTTCCGCACTGCGCCGCGCTCCCGCGCGTTCACAACGCGTGATCGTCGGCGGACATATCGATGAATCCGACGCGCGTCTGGCCCTTGAGGAACTCAATCTTCCCATCGCGGTAGCGGATCTTTACTTCGCCGCGCTCGTCCAGCTCGATGCAGGCGCCCTCGGCGAGGCGGATATTGTTGCGGTGGGTATTGATTCCGATCTCGTAATTTCCGGCGAGATCGATGCCGACGCGGCCATGGCCGTTCAGACCGACGCCGGTTTCGAAGAACGCATGCTCGTCCTTGTCGTGTACGTGAACGGCGTACTGCATCGGCGCGGGGCCGCCGACCGCCTGGATGTTCAAACCGATCACCTGTGCGGATTCTGATCCCGCGTAATCGTTCGACATCTCGATGTTCACCCCGAGCGAGACCGCGCGGTTGTGGTTGAAGACCTCCGAATGAACTCCCGACGACCAGCCGGGGCCGTGCTTGTGCAGGCGGGAGCAGACGACGCAGGCGTCGCCGGTCTCGTGGTGCGTGTCGAGGCTGGCGTAGAAGGTCCAGGGGTAGGAATTCTTTCCCTTCTCTTCGTGGATGAGCGAAAGGACTTCGTGGGTCATGGCGCGGCCGGTGCTCTCGTCGCCGCGCTCGAAGAGGAGCATGGTGTCGAGGGGCTGGGTCGGCGGGTTTCCGCGACGCATGCGGGTGCGCACGAGCGATTCGTCTTCGACGGGCGACGCTTTGGACTCTTTCGCGAAGACGCAAGCGACGAGTGACGCGATGGCGGCGGAGAGGAAGTTCCGGCGAGGCTTATCGTTTGACATTCGAAACACGTCGATAGTGGATGGTGGATCGCGGATGGTGAACGTCACCGTCCCCACGATCTACTATCCACCATCCACCATCTACGTTTTCATGCCTTGAACGCGCCGCTCGTCACGCCCTGCATGAACGGCTTGGTCGCATAGACGAAGAGGATCAGCAGCGGGATCGCGGAGATGACGTAGGCGGCGAACATCGTGCTCTTATCCGCGTTGGCGACGTTCTGCGCCTGGCTCATGAGATACAAGCCCGAGGCGACGACGGCGTAGTTCGCGTCGCCGTTGGCGATCTGCGGCCAGAGGAAATTGTTCCAGGTGCTGAGGATGTTGACGATCACCACGACGGCGATGATCTGCTTCGACAGCGGCAGCACAATGTGCCAGTACTGCTGGAAGTGCCCCGCGCCGTCGAGGCGGGCGGATTCGAACAGCTCCTGCGGCAGGCCGTCGAAGAAACCTTTGAAGAGAAAGATCGCGATGATCTGCCCGCCGGCGATGTAGGGGAGGATCAGGACGGAGTAGGAGTTGAGAAGATGCAGTTGCTTCACCCACAGGAAGGACGGCACGAGCGTCAGCACGCCGGGGATCATCATGAAGCTCAGGATCGCCAGAAAGAGCGCGCGGTGGCCGGGGAAGTGGTAACGGGAGAAGACGTAAGCGCTGAGCGATGCGACGATCACCACGCCGAGCGCGCTGGCGAGGGAAACGAACAGCGAGTTGAGCATGTACGGGCGGAAGATCCCCCAGGCGTAGGTGAAGCCGAAGACCAGCTCGGAGAAGCAGTGCCGCATCGCGTCGGCGTAGGGGACGACGTCGTCGCCGAGCTTGATCCGGTCCGGGTGACCGCTCAGGTGCGCGTGCGTGAAGCGGGCCGCGTCCTTGAGCGCGACGGGGAGTCCGAAGAAGCCGTGGAACTGCTCGTTTGTCCGGCGAAACGAGTTGTTGATGACGAACGCGAACGGCAGCAGGGTCATCGCGGCGATGGCGATGAGGGCGAGGTGGATCGGGATGTCGGAGCGTCGCTTTCGCATTTCGTGGCACGGGCGCCTCGCCCGTGATTTCACTCAAAGACACGGGCGAGGCGCCCGTGCCACGTTTTAAACTTGTCCCTGTAACTGCTCCGTCGTTTTGAAATATCTCAAGTTGATCACGGTCAACAGCATGATGAGCAGGAAGAGGATCACGCCGATCGCGCACGCGTAGCCCATGCGCTGGAACTTGAAGGCGTTGAAGTACATCCACAGGCCCGGGACCGTCGTGGTGAAGCCGGGGCCGCCCTTGGTGACGATGTAAATCCCTTCGAACGCCTGGATCCCGCCGATGATCGTGAGCATTACCAGTAGTTTGATCTGGCTCATCACCAGCGGGACGTCGATCAGCACAAACTTCTTCAGTCCCGTCGCACCGTCGAGCGTCGCGGCTTCGTGAACGCTGTCGGGAATGGATGTCAGGCCGGCGTAATAGATCAGGATGTTGATTCCGCCGGCGAAGGGGAAGCCGATGAATGCCAGCGCCCAGATGCTGGTGCGCGGGTCGGAGAACCAGCCGCGCGCCAGCTCGCCGTGGCCGATCGCCTTGAGCAGCGAGTTGACCAGGCCAATCTCGCTGTAGACGACGCTCTGCCAGATGAGGAAGACGGCGACGTTGGGGATGACGATGGGGAGCAGGAAGAGGATGCGATAGAAGTAGCTGGCGCGCTCGGAAGAGAGGGAGAAGATCAGCTTCGCGACCACGAGCGGGACGATCATCACCATCACCACGGAGAACGCGGTGAGCAGCAGCATGTTCGCGAAGCTTTGCAGGAACGTGTAGTCGTGGAAGTACTCCAGGTAGTTGGAAAGTCCGATGAACTTCGCGTCTCCTCCGACCTCGTAATCGAAGAACGAGGTCGCGAACGCGATAACGAAGGGGACGAGACAGAAGACCGCGAGCAGGATGAACGTGGGCGCGAGCAGCGCGTAGAGACCGAGATGATCGCTCAATTTCTGTCGCGAAGACGCAAGCGGAGTCGCTTGCGCCTTCGCGACAGCGGGCGCGATCGCGACCAGCGAAGTTGTCGGAGTGCTAGTTTGCGACACTCGGCAGCTCTTTGAACTTCTTGCGCATCTCCGCGCGTTCGCGCCACACCTTCTCGAACCGTTCCACGTCCAGCTCCTTGCGCGAGATGATCCGCTTCGACGCGTTGTCGAGGTTCTTCTCCATCCAATCGAGAAAATCATCTTCGCTCATCCCGCCGTTGAGGTAGAGCTCGAGCTGCCGCTCGAGCACCTCGTCGAACTGGAGATCGAACGTGTAGAACCACTTGGTCATCGCGTAGTGGCGCTGCAGAAACTCGTGGAAGGGCAGCAGCTCCTTGTGCGGCTCGACGCCCTTGATGTTCGGCAGCAGCGCGATCTGCTCGTTGACGACCGCGTCGCAGTTCTTGGGCAGCGTGAGGAACTGGAGGAACGCCATCACGCGCTTGAGCCGCTCGCTGGTTTTGGGATCGTGGGTGTCGCTGTAGGCGGAGTTGGTCACACTGTACTGCATCGCCGAGCCGCCGATGACGACCTGGTCCTTCCCGCGCGCAAATCGGCTGTAGCTTTGCGGGATCGGCGGCAGGTAAAAGATGCCCCACTCGAAGCCGAGGTTCTTGTCGGCCAGGAGCCGATTCGTCGTCATCGAGTGGCCCCAGTACATCGCGCCTTCCTGGGTCATGAAGGCGCGGACGAAATCGGTGCCGATGGCGTTCAAATCCTGCGACATGAATTGCCGCCAGTCCTTGAGCACGCGCCACAGCTCGCGCCAGCGCGGGTCGTTTTTGGAGAAGAAGCCCTTGCGGTGGAGGAAGATCAGCTCGTCCCAGTCGAGATAGCCGTGGAGGTATTCGCCGCGGTTCGGGTCGTAATCGAGATCGAGCAGGTCGCGCAGCTCGCCGTACATCTGGTCGAAGGTGAGATCAACGCCCCAGTCGCTCAGCGCCTGACGATCGACCAGCAGCGGGATGTAGCCGTTCTGCTTCAGCGTCTTTTGGATTTGCAGGAACTCGAGCCAGTCTTTCGGCTCGCTCAAATCCAGCCGGCGGAAGACGTCTTTGTTGTAGAAGATCCCGGTCTCGATCATGTCGAGGACGATGCAGTACATCTTGTCGTTGGGCGCCATCGTGCCGCGCGTCGGAATGGGATACTTGAACATGTCCCACCACTGCTTCGATCCGGGCTCGCCCGCTTCGACGAAGGGGTTGGGCGCGTCGAGGTACTCATCGAGCGGGACATACCAGTCCTTCTGAATGTCCTGCCAGACGTCTTCGACGTTGATCTGGATGACATCGGGAGCGCGGCCTGACGAGAGCTGCGTAACGAGCCATTCGCGCACGTCGCCGGGCACGCCGAGGAACTCGACGCGCGTGTCGGGATAAAGCTTCTCGAACTCATCGGCGACTTTCTGGATGCCTTCGATCGGCTTCTTGGAATTCTCCGGAATCACGCCCGGCAGATAGAGCGGGCCTGGGTTGAATCGGATCACGTACTTGACGCTGGCGGGCTTGTCCTTGTTGCGATTGGGATCGGAGCCGAGATGCGCCTGGCCCGCCCCGTTGCTCGGCGGCATCAGCGCGTAGATCGAGAGGACGATGATGATCGCGAGGATGGTGTACTTGATGAAAGGCAATGCGTGGTCAATCTCTGCGAAGTCTAACCGATAGCTTGTCGGGCGGAGAAAGTTTCCAGTCGCTCGGGGCGTCGATCAGGATCGTTTCGTCGGACGGGCCGGCGCCGGCGAGGGAGAGGGTCTTGTCCTTGGCGCTTGCGGTGAGGTCGAGGACGTGGTGGTGGAGGTGGATGCTGGTGATCGTGAGCCGGGGCCAGTCGGTCGGGAGCTGCGGGGCGATGCGGAAGCCGTCGGGGGTGGGAT
>JAICTV010000352.1 GCA_025936175.1 Phycisphaerae bacterium | reverse complement strand
TGTCTGGGGGATGTGGTGGGGGTTGTCGGCGGCGCCGGCGTAGGTGGCGGCCCAACCCGCTGGGGGCCTTTGGGGGTGTCTCGCTCCACCTCCTCGGAGCCTCTATTCCGCTGGAAGGACGAGAATCATTTTCCGCTCGTAAGCGCTCTTGAGCTTGTCAAAGTTAATGGCGTCCAGCACTTTCCCTCTCACGTCGCCGAGCAACTTCAGCGGATCCATTGCGCCTCCCGATTTCGCCCTTCTCACACCGCAGCAACCCGGTTATTAAACTCCTCGATCTGCCTGTCCCACGCCTCCACCTGATTAAAAGTCTCCGTCCAGAAATCTTCATCCCACAGTCTTCGCAGGTCGTTGGCGTCGCGCTGTTGCTGCTCGACCCAGGTGAAGTATTTGAAGTTGTGGAGCTGCTTGCGGTCCTGGTACGTCAGCTCGCGGAGGTTGTCCGTCGTGATGCCTTCGAGCCAGCGCGCCCAGGTACGGGCGGCGTCCAGCTCCTTGAGCGGGCCGCCATGCTGCTGGCGCTGCTCCTCGATCCGCGAGCCGTAGAGCTGCATCGAGTCGGTCATGGGGAAGAAGAGGACGTCGCGGCCGCCCATCTCGTAGTAGCGCGCGGTCTTGATCGCGGCGACGAGGTTGCAGATGCCGGAGATGCCCAGGAGCGGGAGCTGGTCGATCGTTTTTTGATCGACGCCCTGCTTCGACAGCATCTGTTTGCCGGCATCTTCGTTGAAGAGGCGCATCAGGCTGAGGCACTGCTCATCGTCGATGGCGGCGATCATGTCGGTGTTGCGGACGTTGTGGATCCAGGGGATGTGCTTGTCGCCGATGCCTTCGATGCGGTGATCGCCGAAGCCGCATCTTAGGAGCGTGGGGCACTGCAGCGCTTCGGTGGCGACGACGCGGAGTTGCGGGTGTTTTGTCCGCAGGAAGTCGCCGGCGGCGATCGTCCCGGCGCTTCCTGTCGCGCTGATGTAGCCGGCGAGGCGCAGGGGGGGGAGTGTGGAGTGTCGGGTATCGGGTGTCGGGTGTCGGGTGTCGGGAGAGGAAGATGCGCCCGCAACGGCTTTTCCGACACCCGAGATGCGATCCCCGATACCCGCTGCTTCGCCGTTGAGACGATCAAAAATCTCTCCAAGGGTCTTCCCCGTCACATGGTAGTGCCAGGCGGCGTTGCCGAACTCCTCGAACTGGTTGAAGATCACGCAGTCTTTTCGCGTGCGCTTGATCTCCCAGCACTTGTCGTAGATCTCCTTGACGTTGGATTCGCCGCCGGGGGTCATGATCACTTCGGCGCCGATCTCTTTGAGCCAGTCGAAGCGCTCGCGCGACATCTGCTCGGGGAGGATAGCGATGGGCGTGCAGCCGAGCAGCGCGGAGTCGAACGCCCCGCCGCGGCAGTAGTTCCCGGTGCTGGGCCAGACGGCCTTCTGCGTCGTGGGATCGAATTCGCCCGAGACCAGGCGCGGGACGAGACAGCCGAACGCGGCGCCGACTTTATGGGCGCCCGTCGGGAAATGCTGTCCCACCAGGCCGATGATCCGGGACGAGACGCCGGTGAGCGATTGGGGAAACTCGACGAAGTTGCCCTGGTTGAACCCGCCGCCGGATTCCTTCGGCTCATTCTTCCACGTGATGCGGAAGAGGTTCGCCGGATCGACATCGTTCATCGCGACCTTCGCGAGGCGAGATTTCACCGACGCCGGGATCTTCGACGGATCTTTGAGCTGCGCGAACGTCGGGATGACGATGCCGCGCTCGGCGCAGCGTTTGGCGGTTTTCTCGAGCGTCTTCTCGTTGGCGGCGTGTTGGGTATGCACAGCCCCGCATGTTACCATCGGCCGCTTTGCGATTGGAGTAGCGCGGGAATGTCCCTGATCACCAAACTCGTCTGCGTGCAGTGTGGTGCGAGTTACAAGGAAGGCGAGGCGGACACGTGCCCGCGCTGCGGGATGGATGAGGGCATCCTCGACGTCCACTTCGACCTCGAGCGCGCCAAGCAGACGCTGACGCGGGAGAATTTGAAAGGCCGCACGCGATCGCACTGGCGGTATCGCGAGCTGCTGCCGCTGGAGGAGGAGTTCATCCCCAAGAAAGGCTACGTCGGCTGGACGCCGATCGTGAACGCGCCGCGGCTGGCCGAGGCGCTGGGGATCAGGCGACTGCGGCTGAAGGACGAGGGGCGGAACCCGTCGGGGTCGTTCAAGGATCGTCCCAGCTCTGTCGGCGTCGCGCGGGCAATTCAAGTGGGTGCGAAGGCGGTCGCGTGTGCTTCGACGGGCAACGCCGCGAGCAGCCTGGCGCGGGCGGCGGCGGTTGCGGGCCGGCCGTGCTACATCTTCGTCGCCAAGTTCGTGCCGCAGGGAAAACTCGCGCAGCTTCTCGCGTACGGCGCGACGGTCTTCCGCGTGCAGGGCACCTACGCGCAGGCGTATGACCTGTGCAATCAGGCCTGTGAAAGATTCGGCTGGTACAACCGCAACGCGGCGATCAATCCGTATCTGGTCGAGGGGAAAAAGACCGGCGGGATGGAGCTGGCCGAGCAGCTCGCGGGCGATCCGCCGGATTGGATCAGCGCGAGCGTGGGCGATGGGTGCTCCATCGCCGGCATGTACAAGGGCGTTGCATCGATGCAGCAAATCGGAATCACCAACTGGTCGGCGAAGATGCTGGGCGTGCAGGCCGCGGGATGCGATCCGGTCGCCCGCGCGTTCCGCGATGGAAAGCTCGATCGCAGCGGGCGCGGCGACACTTACGCCGACTCGATCAACGTCGGCATCCCGCGGAACTGGCGGAAGGCGGTGAACGCGGTGCGCGACAGCGGCGGCGCGTATGTGACCGTTGGCGACGATCAGATCATGAAGGCGGTGCCGCTGACCGGGCGATTGACCGGCGTCTTCGCGGAGCCCGCGGGAGCGACGGCCGTTGCAGGGATCGCGGCCGCGCGCGAGGCGGGAATCATCGGACCGGACGCGGACGTGCTGGCCATGATCACGGGCAATGGTCTCAAGGACATCGCCGGCGCGCTCAAGGCGGTTGGTGACCCGCACGATGTCGAGCCGACGATCGACAACGTCGCCCGGGTAGTGGCTGGGTAACGTGGCACGGGCGCCTCGCCCG
>JAICTV010000083.1 GCA_025936175.1 Phycisphaerae bacterium | reverse complement strand
CCGCTGCCCGCGCCGACCGCGCGAGCGATGCACCCGTCGCTAACATCGCCATTGCGGGGAGGCCGCCGATGAAATACGGACTGCCGATCGGGATCGCGTGCGGCGTCGTCGTCGGCGCGATCGCGATGTCCCTGCTCGTCCCGCGCGCCAAGCCGCCGGCGAGCGACGGCGCTGCGGGGTCTGCGCCGCAAGCGACCGCGCGGAGGAAGCGGCCGATCCATCCCATCGTCGGCACGTGGCGCGCATTCATCGACGTCGGCATCGCCGCGATCTACCGCTTCGACAACGACGGCACGTTCGCCCTCACGATCAAGCCGCTCCCGCGACTGGGGATCAGCGGCCCCGCGACGCACGAAGCCGCCGGCACCTGGAAGGTCGCCGGCAACGCGCTCTCGATGATCAACACTTCGAGCAACACGCCGATCAGCGTCGTCGGCGAGAGCGAAACGGCGACGATCGACTCCGTCGACGCCGAGTCGCTCGTCATCGACACCACCGATCGCAAGGGCGACGCGGAAACGCTGCGCTTCGAGCGCGTCGAACCCTTCGTCGCCGGGCGATACGACAACCCCATTCTCCTCGGCAAGTGGCAGTCCGCGAGCGATGAGATGGAGCTGCGCCCATCGGGCGAGGTCGTGATGACCAGGGCGGCTTGGAAGGGCGGGAAGTGGTCGCAGCACGGCAGGCGGCTGCGCTTCGTGCTCGACCCGCCGTACGTCCGCTCCGCCGCCCGACGCATGGCCGACCCGTCGCTCGCCACACCGCTGGAGCAGGAGTATGTCGTTCGCCTCTCTGCCGATAACGAAACGCTGACGCTCACGCGCGTCGGCATCCCCAATTATCCGGTCCAGCAATTCCGTCGAATGCCGGAGGCACAACCATGACGGACATGCTCGTCAACTTGACGAACAAGGTGGCGTTCGTGAGCGGTTCATCCCGCGGCATCGGCCGCGCGATCGCACAAGGCTTGGAGCGCGCCGGAGCGCGCGTCTGGTATCACGGCACCGAATCCGACCAGCGAGAGAACTACCTGGCCGCCGACTTCACTCGATCGGCCGACGTCGATGGACTGATCCAAACGATCGCGCGGCGCGAACGGCATCTCGACATCCTCGTCAACAACGCCGGCTTCGAACCGATCATGCCGATCGGATCGATCGACTTCGCGAAGTTCGACCAATGTTTCGCCGTCAACGTTCGCGCGGCGGTTGAGCTGACCCAAGGCCTGCTGCCGCTGCTCAAGTCCGCCGGAAACGCCAGCGCCGCGGGCGGCGCGGGACGCAGCGGCGGCGCGGGCGGCGCGAGCGTCATCAACATCACCTCGATCCACGACGTCACGCCGTACCCGCACAACGCCGTCTACTCGATGAGCAAAGCCGCGCTGGCGATGTTCACCAGAACCGCGGCGATCGAGCTCGCGCCCTTGGGCATCCGCGTGAACAACCTCGCGCCCGGCGCGATCGAGACCGACATCAACCGCGAAGTGATTGACCAGATCGGCCGCGACAAGTTCGCCGAGTGGATCCCGGCGGGGCGGGTGGGGACGGTGGATGAGGTGGTCGGCCCGGCCTTGTTCCTGGCGTCCGATGCGTCGTCCTACATCACCGGCGCCACGCTCTACGCCGACGGCGGCTATCGACACAACCTCGTCCGCTACCGGCCCGCGCCCACATGAACGTGAGTATGCGATTGCAGTTTCGTGATCACATTCGTGCAATCGCGCAGGATATAGGGAGAGAGACTGTGCGATGATCGAATCGCAGTTCACCACCGTCCGCAGCGCGCATTCCGCAAAGCCCGGCACTTTGTGCCGGGGTGGCCGCTGCCCTTGCTTGAAATGCAACGCCATGCAACCGGATGCAACGTGGTGCAACAGAAAACGCGAATGCGCAAAACGAACCCACTTGCCATTGTGGCAGGCTGCGGCGGCGGCAGCATGACCGTCCGCGGCTCCATCATCGACGCCATCGGCTCGACGCCGCTGATCGAGCTGTCGCGCATCTGCCGCGGCCCGGGGCGGATCTTCGCCAAGGCGGAATTCCTTAACCCCGGCGGGAGCATGAAGGACCGCGCGGCGTTGCAGATTGTGTGCGACGCCGAAGCCGACGGACGATTGGCGGCGGGGCAGACGGTCGTGGAGATGACCAGCGGCAACATGGGTGCGGGGTTGGCGGTCGTCTGCGCCGCCAGCGGCCACCCGTTCCTCGCCGTGATGTCGCGCGGCAACAGTCCGGCGCGCCGGGTGCAGATGGAGGCGCTGGGAGCGGAGGTGATGCTGGTCGATCAGGTCGACGGCACGCCGGGCAGAGTCACCGGAAGCGACATCGCCGCCGCCGTCGCGCGGGCGAAAGCGATCACCAGGGAGCGCGGCGGGTTCTACGTCGATCAGTTCAACAACGCCTCCGGCGTCCGGGCGCATGAGACGGGCACGGGCGCCGAAATTTGGGAACAGACCGGCGGGCAGCTCGACGCGTTCGTTTGCGTCGTCGGCACAGGCGCGACGCTTGTCGGCGTGGGACGATTCCTCCGATCGCAATCCGATCGCGTGAAGATCTACGCGGTTGAACCCGCGAGGAGCCGGCCCCTTGCCGGCTTCGCAGTCGAGTCGCCGCAACATGTCCTGCAGGGCACGAGCTACGGGAGCATCCCGCCGCATTTCGCGGGTTTTCGCGCGGATGGGCATCTCGCGGTGATGGACGAGGAGGCCCTTCGCTGTCAGCGCGATCTCGGCAGGCTAGAGGGAATCTTCGTCGGCCCGTCATCGGCGGCGAACGTCTGCGCCGCGGCGAAGCTGGCGGCCAGCGCAGAACTCGGCCTGGCGCCGACGATCGTCACGCTGCTGTGCGACACCGGGTTGAAGTATGTGTGATAATGACGCGTGCCGGGCAATGAAAAGTTGTCATGCTGAGGTACACGGGTACTCGCGAAGCGGGTGATCCAAGCATCTGGGTCAGGTCGCGCAGATGCTTCGGAGTACCTCAGCATGACGCACGGATTGGGGGACCTCATGTGGGGAGGCGCGCCGCGGTCACTGCGCAAGCCATTCGCGCCGGCGGCCGGAGTAGATCGTCTTCCCGGCGACGATGAGCCGGCTGCCGCGGATCAACGACCAGGATTGGATCTTTCCTCGGGGGGAGAGATGGACGACCGCAAGTTCCGCATCGGTCTGAAGTTCAGCCGATCGCACCGGCGTGCCGTATGGCGCGCCGGCGACGAGCAGCGCGCCGGCTTCACCCAGATCGAGCACGTTCGCGCTGAAGCCGTCGTGCTGCCAGTCGAGCCAGGCGCTCGCACGGTCGCCGAGGTACCGGCAGCGCGCGTTTTCCGTCTTCGCCGCGTGTTGCGTCAGGATGAAGTGTGTGAAGACGGCATGTCCGCGGACGCGTCGGGTGAGCTCCGCGATCCACGGCGGGCCTTTGCTCCTCGGCACGCCGTACACGTCGTCGAGGTACGCATCGCGGAACGTCCGCCAGCGCGATTCCGCCTCCGCGCCCGGAACGATCAGACACATCGCCTCGCCGTCGGACGCGCGCAGCGCTTCGCCGTTACGCGGCGACGCCGGCGCGATCCCGACGTCGCCCTCGAAGTGAAAGTATTGCGAATACTGATGCGGCGAGAGGTTCGGCCGCTTGCTCAAGAGGTCCACCAGCGCGAAGCCAATGCCGACAATGTGCACGAAGAACCGCCGGTGTCGCGTCGGCGCGTTGGCATCGTGCCAGACCTCGGCGACTTCGATCGCCCCGCCGGCTTCGAAGATTCCCAGCGCGTGCTTCGGCGGCCAGCCGCCCCAGAACGTGCCGTGGTTCATCGCCTCTAGCGGCTTGAGCGTGTCGTCGTTCATCACGAGGCAGTTGTGCGCGTGCACGGAGTACGAGTAGCCGCGGAAAAGGGGACAGCCAGAATTTCCGGCGAAGGTCGCTTGGTAAGGCCGCGGCTCGCGGCGGAAATTCTGGATCTCCCCTTTTTCTCCGCCGTGACCATGAAAACGCGGCGAGACGTAGAGCCACGCGGCGGGATCGCCGATGAGCGTCTTCCCGCGCGTGTGCAGGATGAAGCTCATCATGTCCCAGTGCGCGTGCGCGCCGTAGTCGCCGGCGAAGTGCGAGACCGCGAGATAATCCGCCTGCGGCGACCACGCGCTGCGGAAGAACGTGTAGCCGCCGCTTGGATACTGACAGGTCGCGGGCTTGGGCAGTTGCCTGGGATCGGGACGGGCGGGCGGCGTCGTGTAGTACTCGCTCAGGCCGAAAGCGAATCGCTCGCCCGGCGTCCATCGCTTCATCGCGCGCGAGACGTCCGCCGCCGTCGCGACCTTCTGCTTTCCCGGCACGCAGCCCAGTCCGCGCGCCATCGCGGCGATCGACTTGTCCATCACCGGCGTCGCCAGCGTGCCGAAAAGATGATGCAGCGGTCGCCCCGGCTCATCGCCGATCGCCGGCAGCATCCCGTCAGGCTTCCCGCAGCGCGCGCTGAACTCCACCCACTTGCGCAGCTTCTTCACCTGCGATTCGTTGAACAGCCGAAAGCCGTTCGCCTGCGCCACGCCGTGCGGGTGCATGAAGTGGAACAGCACGTGGTACTGATAATCCGCGCTGTGCTCGGCGTACGCGCCGTCGGCGAGCAGGTTGTGACCGAAGTGATGCCGGATCACCCGCGCGCCTTCGCGCACCAGCTCTTTGCTGACCGAGAACTCCGCGAACGCCAGGCCGATCACGAACGGCACGTGCCCGTGATCGAGCAGGTGATGGTTGTCGCGCCGCAGCTCGTCGCCGAGCAGCCGCGCGAACTGCATCGTGTAGAACCAGATCTGCTTGACGAGCCAGAACACGTCGTCGTCGCTGCACGCGGCGCGCGGGCCGCCGCCGTGCATCGCGCCGCTGTGAAGGAAATCAGTCAGGCGGAAGAGTCGATACGACGTCGTCTGCGTCGAGTCGCCCTCGCCGCCGAAGTACGTGTCGTGGTCTTCGACGAAGCGCGGGTCGAGCACGAACGGAGACGACGCGACGAAGGAGCGAATGAGCTGCATCGCCTTCGACGCGTATTTGACGTCCCCGGTCAGCGCGAACGCGGTGGAGAGTTCGGTGATCCACGTCCCGCGCGTGATCGACGTCCGCGCCTCGCTGATTCCCCGCCGCCAATCGACTTCGCCGCGCGCGCCCGCGAGATCCATCCACTGGTGCGGCGGCCAGGAATTGCGGAATCGGCCATTGATCAGGCTGTTCGCCTTCTCGATGACCGGACCGACGGCATCGGTCTCATGCCACGGCGAGCCGTGCGAGTAGAACGACCACGCCGGCGCTTTGCGCGTGCGAAAGTGCTTCGCGACGCCGGCGACCGAACGATCGCGCACGTCGAGATGCGCGAGGAACTGCTCATCCGTCGTCGCCGCCTGATGGGTGAAGGGGATATCGCGCATTGCCACGGCGTCCTGTACGCCCGCTCCTTGATTGCCGCGCGGATGGTCGCCATCGCGGCTTGGGCATCTTGCCCGAGCATTGGCGGCATGAGCCGCTCCGCGGGAGCGCCCGGTCGGGACGCCCAAGCCACGTCCTTCGGCCTACATGATCCCGAACTTCTCAAACGCCTCGACCGCGCCCATGCCTTCGCGGATCGCCTTGGCGACCAGCTTCTCGCCGCGCGCCTTCTCGAGCGCGGCGCGGAAGACATCCTGCTCGGCCTTTCGCGGGACGATGCAGACGCCGTCGAGATCGCCGAAGACGATGTCGCCGCATTCGATCCGCACGCCGTTGATCTCGATCGGGACGCGGTAGTCGATGACCTTTCCGCGCGGGCCCTGGTCCTGTGCGTAGCGGCCGTAGCTGAAGCAGGGGAAGTTGAGCGCGAGGATGCCGCGCGTGTCGCGCGAGTAGCCGTCCGCCACAGCGCCCGCGGCGCCGAGCTTCATCGCCCGCGTGCTCATCAGCTCTCCCCACAGCGCATAAGAGGGCGAGGAGCCGGTGCAGATGTAGACCTCGTTACGTTTGAGATCATCGAGCGCCTCGAGCATCAGTCCGAACGATTTCTTCATCAGCGCATTGGCGCTGCCTTCGATATTTTCGGCGAAGACGTCCGCCTCCAGCACCGTCATCGCGCGGCCGATGACGACCATGTCCTCGCGCAGCGGCTGGATTTCGGGAGAGAGGAACTGCCGGCGCAGGCCGAGCTTGTCCATCACGTCGCCGACGACGGCGGTGAAGAGCTCTCGCCTGGCGAGCGCGAACAGTTCGTCGTCAGACTGCCACAAGGTGTTCGAGGGGGTTGTCATGCAGGGTTTCAGTTTCGTTCAGTGCCGCGATGTTATCGAGCACCTGCCGCCGCGTCTTCATCCCGACGGTGATCGTCGAGACGCCGGGCTGCTTCTGTTGGAACTGCAACGCGGCAGCGAGAAGGTTGGCGTTGCTTTTGAGTTCCTCGACGCGCGCGAGCACGCGATCGATGTAATCCGTCGGGATGCGACTGCGGACGTCATCCGCGGCGAAGCGATGACCGGGGCGGTATTTACCGCTCAGCAGGCCTTTTTCGAGCGCGCCGCGGGTGATGACGCCGACGCCCGCCTCGCCGGCGCGACGGATCACGTCTTCGACCGCTCCGCGCTTGAGCGGCGAATACTCGATCATCATGGAATCGCCGAAGCGCTTCTCAAGTTGCTCGACGCCCTGATGCGCGAACTGCACGCTCACGCCGAAGTGACGGATCTTGCCCGCCGCCTTGAGGATCTCCAGCGTGTGGCGGATGTCGTCGGTCAGCGGGTAGCCGTCGATCGTCAGGTGCAGCAGGTAGATGTCGAGGTGATCGGTCTGCAGCCGGCGCAGCGATCCCTCGCACGTCTCTATCAGATGCTGCCGCGAGAAGTCGAGCTTGAACCCGTCCGCATTATCGACCATGCCCGCCTTGGAGCTGATCAGCACCTTGTCGCGCGCCGCGCCCGCGAACGCGCGGCCGATCAAATCCTCGCTGTGTCCGCGGCCGTAGACGTCGGCGGTGTCGAAGAGGTTGATCCCGCCGTCGAGCGCGGCTTTGAGCGCATCGATCGAGTCATCATCATTGACCCCGGACCAGCCGACCTGCTTCCCGCCCATCTCCGCGGGCCCGCCGATCGACCACGCGCCGAACGTGAGCGCCGAGACCATCAAACCCGTTTTGCCGAAGGGTCGCTTTTCCATGACTCTCGTCTATTGCAGCGACGTGACGCGAACGTTCGATACGCGAAAGATCGCGTCGGCGCCGATCGCGCGGAAGCCGAACTTTCCGCCGTGAGGGATCGATCCCGGCAGCGTCTGCCGGTCCGTGAAATGCGCGCCGAGCTTCCCGTCGACTTCGACTTTGCACTCGGGGCCGCGCTTCGTGACGGTCACGTGATACTTCCTGCCCGCCTCCTGGCACAGATCCTCCCCGCTGACCATCAGGTGCAGCCCGGGGTTCCGCCGCCAGTTCGAAACGCCCGTGTGATGCCCGTCGTCCTCATAGCGGCAGATGGAAACGTGGTACGAGCGCGTGCCGTTGTAATAGTCCTCGAACACGCCGCTGCGCGGCGGATTCACTGCCAGCGCATCGCCGCCGTTCACATCCGTCATGGCGATGAAGGTGATGAACAGGCCGTTGTGTTTCTCGCAAACGAAATCGAAGTCGATCGCGATGTCGTCCGGGAAATCCTGTTTGCAGAAGGCCATCACGCCGTGCATGCCCATCTTCGATTTGCAGTCGAGGCGAAGCTCGCCGTCCTTGATGGATGCGCCTTCGGTCTTGCCTTCGAGCTGCCAGCGATCGAGGTTGACGAAGCGATCGTCGAAGAGGACGGCCGGCTGAGAGGTCGGAAGCGTGGTCGTCATCGCGGCGATCACCAGGGCGAGGAACATGATGAATCAGATTGTGGTCATCTCATCCGCGAGCCACAACAGCGCGCCGATGTGCGGGCCAAACTTCACCGTCTTGCTCGATTCGACATACAGCTCCGCCGGCAGCGCCCACTCGTAATACACTTTCTCGAACCCGCCGTCGTCGGTGATGTGCCGGCGGCAGAAGTTCCACATGCGTCGGGTGACGTCGGCGTATTTCTCCCGATCGAGCCAGCCGCGGCGCATCGATTCGTGCAGCGCGATCGCCACCATCGCGGTGCCGCTCGTCTCCTGCAAACTCGACGGATCGTTGGCGAACGCGTGAATCGCGCCGTCTCCATCAACCGTCCGCACGACGCGGTCGGCGAAGAATTCCAGATCGCGCACAAAGCCGTCAGTCGTCGCATCGCCAGCGGGCAAGCCGCGCAGCACGGCGAGGAACGACCACATCATCCAGCCCTGCGCCCGGCACCAGAACGTCTTGCCGACGCCGTCGCGGCCGAGGATCGTGTGGCACAATCCGTTCGTGTGGTTGAGGAAGACGTCTACGTACGCGCGAAGCTGCGCCTTTGCCAGTTCCACGTACGGCCACCCGCGCTCCGGCTCGACCGCCGCCGCGCGCATCAGCGGCTCGACGGTGAAGAAGCAGGCATCGGGAATGTCGTATTCCCAGTGATCATCGTGCGCGGACTGCCCGAATCGATTGCGACGCGCGCGATGGAGGATGGCGTCCGCGACGTCGATGCAGACCTGTCGCGCGCGCTCGTCGCCGGTCTGCTTGAACAACTCCGAGCAGGGAGAGCTCAGCCCGAACAGCCCGCAGTACATCGTGAACGGGAGCTGTCGCCCGCGAACGACGCGCGAGCGATGTCCCGTGTACGTCTTGAACAGTTCCTCATCCGTCAGCTTCGGATCGCGCGCCAAGTGCGCCTCAAACCACGCGCGGACGTAGTCGAGCGCCCCCGGCACGCCGCGCTTCGCCCACATCGTCAGCCCCCACATCGGCATCGTGCCCGCCCAATCGGTGTTGAAGCTGATCGGCTCGCGGTCGTAATAGTTGCGGATGATGGCGGCGACGCCCGCCGGCACTTCCTGCGGAAGCGCGGCGCGGATCTGATCGATCGTGACCTTCGCGTAGCTCATTTACTTCGCCCGCGGCCCGTACTGCGGCAGCGCGGCGCCAATTTCGTACGCGCCCAGATCCGGCGCGGAGCCGGAGAAGCCGTCATCAAACCCAGGCAGCTTCTCGCCCGCGTCGATCGCAGACGTGTTGGTCGAAAGTCGGAGATCCGGCGGCGTCTGCACCTGCTGCTTCTCATCCGCCGGCGGCTGCGCGCCCGATGCGAAGACGGTCGCCGAGTCCACCTGCACAGCGTGCTTCTCGATCGGCGCCTTCTCGCGCACCGTCGCGAGGTTCGGGTACTTCACGTTGTTCCACTTGAGGAAGTTCCCGAACGGCCCGCCGCCGTAGCCGTCGTAGTCGAAGTCGCAATCGTTCGTCGGCGCCTGACACTGAAACGCGTACGCGTCGGCGGTGCCGATGAAGAGGTTGTTGCGGAAGACGCAGTTCTCCATCGGCGCTTTGGTGAAAACCATCAGCGGCATTCCCTTCTTCACCACCGTGTTGTGGATCATCAGCGCGCCGCTGGGCGAGTTGTGCATCTTGAACGGCTCGACGCAGACGTTGAACAGCACGTTGCGGAAGATGTACGTCGGCCCGCCGTACACCGGCTGCGTGCTGATGCCCTGGTAGACGTTGGTGAAGCGGTTCTCGAAGCAGCGCGTATTGCGCTGCGAGTAGTCCATCTCGCAGCCGTCGTCGGTCAGCTCCGAGCAGTCGTTGTTGTGGAAGTCGATCGCCTCGCAGCGCGGCGACGGCATCGTGTCCATCGCGTCGGCGAAGCCGCGGATGCGGTTGTACGCGACGACGTGCCCGCTGCCGGTGATCTGAATGCCGCGCGCGTTCTCGATGCCTTTCGATCGCGGCCAGACCGACCGGCCTTCGATCGTGTTGTCGCAGATGAAGTAGTCGTTGATCGAGTCGTTGCCGTTCTTACTCGCGGTGATGCCGAAATCGACGTCGTGAATATGGCATCGCCGCACGACGATGCGGCTGGATTCGTGGCTGACGATTCCGTACTTCGCGTTCTGGATCGTCAGGTTCTCGAACCACACATCATGAATGCCGCTGGCGTCGAAGCAGCGCTCGTTGTGCTGGCCGTCGATGATGACTTCCCCGTCACCTGCGCCGCGCCAGACGATCGGCTTGCCCGGCTCGCCGCTGCGATTGACCTTGAACGAGCCGTCGTAGTTGCCGGCGTGCAGCAGCAGGATGTCCCCCGGCTTGGCGTTCTTGTTCGCCGCCGCGAGGCTCGCGCCGGCGGTGATGTTGATGATGCGACCTTTAGGCGCGATCGGCTCGGCGGTTGTGTGGCTGATCAGCGTCTTGCTCGCGCCGCCGCCATCGGGATCACTCAATGTCAGCTTCAGCTCGTAGCCGGTGTTCGGCTCGAGCATCACGACGCTCCCGGCGAAGAGCCACGCATCTTCCGGCACTTTGAGCAGCGTGCCGTATTCCTTGGTCTTGTTCGCGCCCCTGGCGACGCGAAAGAGCGGCGGCCCTTCGTGCCAGGTCGCATCGCCTTGCCTGCGATAATCGACGCGCACGGCGGCGTTCTTGTTCTCATCGCCGCGGATGATCCAGTACGCCCCGAGCGATCGCAGCGTCGCCCTCTCGAGCACCGGATCCGCCGCCGGCGTCGCCGCGTTCTCCGCGCCGATCGCATACGACGCGGCGAGAAGGAGAGCGGTCAAAGCGACACGAATCATCGATCTGGCTTCCATATCGCTACGGTCTCATCCCCCGACTCGCCGCCGGGATTGTCATCCCGAGGCAGTCCGAGGGATCTCGGAGTGGATTGGCGTCCGAGATCCCTCGGAGTACCTCGGGATGACAGTCGCTGGCGCGCCCGCGTAATGTTTGGCCTATCGCGCGGCGATCGGCGCCTTGCCCTCGGCGGGCAGCGCGATCTTCAGATCGAAGGGCCTGGTCTCGACGCCGTCCAGCACCTGCACTTCGGTGATCACCATCTTCCGCGACGACTTCACCGCGTACTTCACGTAGCGCGCCTCGACCGGCTCCTTGAGCTGCAGCACGTGGTTGTACGCGCCGAGCGTCTCCTCGTCCGGCCACATGAAGTTCATCGGCAGGTCCTTCCAGCGCAGTTTGAAGTCGAAGTTGCCGACGCTCTTGAAGTCCTTCCCGTCGTTGGAGACCAGCACTTCGCATGCGTCCTTCACCTGGCCCCTGAGCGCGTCCTGGAACGGGTAGCCGTGAATGTGGATGCGGAACGCGGCGGCCTTCTGCGGCGAGCCGAGATCGACCACGATCTCCGGGTTGGTCTTGTCGTACAGCGGGCCTTCCTTGTAGCTGCTTCCGCCGGAGTAATTGGAGCCGACCACGCCGTCGGTCAGCTTCTTCCCATCGGGATCGCCCGCGCCCCAGCCGTTCTCGCTCGGCTTGATCGACACCGTGTACGGCTTGCCTTCGGCGAGGTTCTTGCCGTAGGTCACCCAGTTGCCGACCCATTTCTCGCCGCCAACGTCCTTGCCGTCGCTGTAGCCGTACGTCAGCGCGCCGCGCGCGCCCTTTGGATTGATGACGAGCGAATCGACGATCGGATGATCCGTGCCGCCGACGTCGATCGTGTACATCGCCGGCAGTTTTTCCACGAGCTGCGTATGGCTGCGCTTCACCAGCGAATAATCCGCCTGCCGCTCCTTCCAGTTGAATGTCACTTCCATCGGCGAGATGGCCTTCGCGGGCGCCTTGTGATCCGCTTCCATGCGGACGGAGTAGAGCGACGAATCCTTCATGATGTACTTGAACTGCACGCTCCTGGCGCCCGCCGGGATCTTGGTGGTGACTTCATCGTGCAGGTCATCGAACGGCGGCGTGTTGTCGTTGAACGCGTAGGTCTTGTTCCACGTCTTGCCGCCGTCGAAGGAGGTCTCGAAGCGCACTTCCGACTTGGGCGCCTTCACCATCATGCGTGCGGACTGCGTAATCTTCACGATGTCGTCGGGCGCGTCGATCTTGAAGACGACGTACCCTTCGCCCTTCTCCGCCGGCTTCATCACGCCGTGCCAGCCTTCGTGCTTCTCATCGGTCTTGATGTTCTTCGACTCGACCGCCATCGGCTTGTACTTGTCGCCCTGAAGCTCGGGCCAGAGGACGATCGATTCAGTTTGATCGCCCGCGCCGACATACACCGTGTTCCTGCCGAGGTTCAGCCGCGGCTGCGTCTTGCCGTTGAGCTGCGTGATGGTCTGGAATTTCAGTCCGTTCGCCCCCTTGGCCTTCACGAGCACTTCATACGCGCCGTTCACTTCTTCGATGAGCTGCACCGGCGGCGCGGACTTCACTTCCTTCCAGTTCATGCCGTTATCCGTGCTGACGGCGAGCGACGACGCGGTGCCGTCGATCTTCACGCTGGTAATGACGTTGGCGCCTTCGAGCTTGTAGATCGATTCGTCGCCGCTGGTGGTCATCGCGACCGGCGTGTTCCACGTGCGGATGCCGTTGCCGCGAATGTTGTAGCGCGGGTTTTTGCCTTCCGGGTCGCGGCTGGAGCCGTCCTTGCCGGCGCCGTTGGGCGTGAAGTACGCGGGATCGCCGGCGGGCTCGCTCTTGCCGTCCTTCTTCAATTCATCGGGATGCAGATAGTGACGGTCGTACACCTCGCCGTCGCGCAGGTTGAGGATGTAGCGGTGCCCCCGCTCGGCTTCGTTGTAGTAGTAGCGATACTTCAGATATTCCGGCTTGAAGGTGTTGTCGCCGAGGTGCGCGAGATCCCGCGGCGTGTCCGCGCCTTCCAGGAATCCGTTCGCGCTCGTCCCGTTGAGCGCGTGGTACTTCGCGATGTATCCGGCGACTTCCTTCCCGCCGGTTTCCGGCCCCGCCATCGTTTTGCCGATGTCTTCCACGCCCGCGATCGTCTTCCCGTCCGCCAGCGTGTAGATGCACGAGAGGCTGTTGTCATACAGGTGATAGCGTCCGTCGTAAAAAACTTCCGGCACGGTATGCACGGCGATGTCGTAGTACTTGGCCTTGTAGCCCATGTACGTCCAGATCGACATGTTGATGCCGCTGATCGTCGAGCACATCGTGTACCCGTAATCGTTGAACTGCATGATCGGGTCGGTCTCCGCCATGCCGTGCACGATCATCGGATTCGTCTGCCGCCGCGCGATGTGGTTCCAGTAGTAGAGCGCCCAGCACTTCTCGGCGTCGGTCTTCCAGTTGCTCGTAATCGAGTGGACGAGCGAATCCATGTCGGTGTAGTCGGGATTCGCATCGGTGACGACCTTGAGGTTGTAGACGTCAGCCCGCGCGGTGACAGAGCAAGCGGCGAAGGCGGATACGAATGCGACGAGCGTGAGAATCGGTCGGCGGTTCATCTAGGTACCTTCTGCAAAGGCCGGGGAAGCGGAAAATCCATCGAATTCTTCAGCGATTTCGACAACTCGGCCCTCGCGCGCGGCGATGTCGGCGGCGAAGGCGATCTGGTGGCCGGCGAGCGAATCTTCGATCCGCGTGACGCCGGGCGCGTCCGCGTCGCCGCGAACCGTGCCGACGAAATCCGCCAGCAGCGCCTTCTCGCACGGCCGCGGCAGCGGCGCGCTCGGATCATATGCCGCCACGCGCAGGTGTTCCTCGTGATAGCGGCCGGGCGCGCCGCGGATCGCGCGGCGGATGGTGATGTGCCCGCTGTCGTAGTCGCCCTCGATCTCGCCATCGGTGCCGACAATGCGGATCGATCGCCCGGCGCGCGGCGTGGCGCAGAAGAGATCGTGCGACGCGGTCGTGCCGTCTTCAAATTCGATCAGCACGCCCTGGTGATCCACGACGCCGTTGGCACTTTGCCAGACGCACCGGCCATATGGGCTGTTCGTCCGCAGCGTGCGCAGCTTCTCTTCCAGAGGAGGCGGCGCGGAGTACTCATTGATCGGCCAGGCGTATGCGTTCCACTTTCCGTCTTCGACGTACAATGCGCTGGCCGAATAACGACATGTCTCTTCCACGCCGCAGCCGTCGAGACATCGCATCGCGGATCCGGCGGGCGCGCGCTCCGGCCGGAACTGTCCCGGCGTGATGAAGCTCGACACCCGCGACAGCGGCCGCCCCGCGAGCCACGCGAGCAGGTCGAGGTCGTGACAGCATTTGGAGAGCATCATCGGCAGCACCGCCGGCTGCAGGTTGCGCGGATGGCGGATGAAAGTCGTCACGACGTGGTCGTACGAGACGTTCTCCACCGTATGGATCGAGATCATGTCCCCGATCGCGCTCGTGAGCAGCTTCTTGATCGTCTGGTAGAACGGCTCGTAGCGCAGGATGTGACAGACCATCACGACGCGGTCGTGCTCCCGCGCGACGTCGATCAACTCGCGCACCTCCGCGTTCGTCGGCGCGATCGGCTTCTCCAGCAGCACGTGATAACCCGCGCGGAGCAGCTCCAGCGTCGATTCGTAATGAACGATGTCGAGCGTGGTGTTGATCACCGCGTCGACGATAGCCGGCTGTGCCGCGAGATCTTCATAGGATGCAAACCTTCGCTCCGCCGGAACCGCGTGCGCCTCCGCCAGCGCGTTTCGGCGGAGCGGATTCGGATCTGCCACCGCGACGACCTTCATCAAACCCGGGCGCAGAAGTGCTTCGCGCGCATAGACGACCGAGCGGGGTCCGGCGCCGACGACAGCGACGCGAAGCGGCGGTTTTTCGGCGGTTTGATGCATTTTCTGCGATCCGCGCGATGGGCGGGCGGCCATCTTATGTTGAATTATTATAATCGCAAATATAAAATCCTCCGATGCGCGTCGGCCTCCTCGGTCTGGACATGTCGCACGCCGTCGAGTTCACGCGTCGGCTGAACGATTCGAGCCATCCGGAATGCATCGCGGGCGCGCGCGTTACGTGCGCCTGGCCGGGTGGATCGGACGATTTTGAACTCAGCCGATCGCGTGTCGGCAGATTCACACAGCAGGTGCGCGAAGAGTTCGGCGTCGAGATCCTCCCATCGCCGCAGGCCGTCGCCCAAACCGCCGACGTCATCTTCATTACCGCCGCCGACGGCCGAGTCCATCGGCGGCTTTTCGAGCAGGTGATCGAATTCCGCCGGCCGACGTTCATCGAGAAGCCGATCGCGACGAGTCATTCGGATGCCGCTGCGATCTTCGACCTGGCGCTGGCGGCGAAAGTGCCGGTGATGAGTTGCTCGACCGCCCGCTTCGGCGCGCCGCTGGCGAACGCGTTAGCGGAACATCTCGGGCCGGTGATCGGCTGCGACGTCTTCGGCCCGATGCCGGAGGAGCCGACGCAGCCGGGCCTGTTCTGGTACGGCGTGCACAGCGTCGAGGTGCTGAACGTCGTCATGGGCCGCGGCTGCCGCGAAGTGCGCTCGGTGCGAACGGACGAGACGGATCTGATGACCGCGACGTGGCGCGACGGCCGCATCGCGACCTTCCGCGGCACGCGCAGCGGCGAGTGGAAGTTCGGCGTGACCATCCATCGCGCCAAGGCTGTTCAGTTCGTCGATCTGCTGCACAACTCGTGGTTCAAAGAGACGCTCGAACGGATTCTCCGTGATCTGCCGAACGGAAAGTCCCCGGTCGATCCGGCCGACACGCTCGAGATCGTTCGCGTCATCGAAGCGGCGAACAAGAGTCGTCCCGACGGTCGCGCCGTCCCGGTCGAAGAAGGCGGTTGAGCTATGTCCAAGCCGTTGACGTTCATTGTGCTGACCGCCGTCCGCAACATGGACGACTACGCGACGCTCGCATCGCAGGTCGCGCGCCTCAAGCAGCGCGGGAAAGTTGACGTCGCGGTGACGAGTCTTTCCTCGCGCACGCTCGCCGACATCCCGCCCGGCGGATCGCCGTGGCACGATTACACCAGTTGTCTGCCGGCGCTGGAGAAGTTTGTCCCGCACAAGGATCTCGAGCCGTTCGTCGATCGCGAGCACGTGCGGCGCAATCGCGAGCAGCTCGCGCAATCGCTGGCGATTTTGCGGCAGCACAAACTCGGCGCGGCGGCGCAGTTTCACATCCCGTGGCTGCTGCCGGAGCCGTTCTTCGAGACGCATCCGCACCTCCGCGGCCCGCGCATCGATCATCCGCGCCGCAGCCGCCGCGAGGCGTTCGCGATGTGCATAGATTCGCCGGAAGGACGGGCGTTTTACGCCGACATGTTCGGCAGATTCGCTAAAGAAATCCCCGAACTATCGAGCGTTCACCTTTTGACCAACGACGCCGGCGGCGGACTGTGCTGGGCGGACTGGCAATACCCCGGCCCCAACGGTCCGGGACGCTGCCGGCAGATCGATGTCGGCACGCGCGTGCGCACGTTGATCGACGACATTCGCAAAGCCGCCGGCGCCGCGGGCGCGGGCGATCGCGCGATCGATTTCGATCTGCGCGGCAACCTCAGCGACGGCGAGCTGCTCTCGCTCGCGCGTCATCACGACGATCATTTCACTGCGCGGCCGCAGCACGGCCCGCCGCCGCCGCGACACATCGCGATCGGGCCGTACATCGACAGTCCGGTGCTCGGGCTCTTCGATCCGGTCGCGATGGTCAAATCGCTCGAGCGCGTGCGAAGCGCGAACGTCGCCCGCGTTGTCATCGACTTCACCGCCAACTACAGCCGCGGGCACGAGCTGCCTGAGGTTCAGGCGAAGGTGATCGATCTGGTCGACGCGTACCTCGCCGAGCCGGCGAGCGGGTTGATGAACCGGATCAAATTCCTTCGCAAGCTGTGTGCGACGTGGGTCGGCGAAGATCAGGCGGATGCCCTGCTCGAAGCGCTCTACGACCTGCACGATGCGCTGAACTATCGCGCCGCGACGCTGCCGTTCTTCACTGCCAACTACGCCGGCATGTCGATGCGGCACATCAACCGTCCGCTGGTTGCGGTGCCGGAAAAGCTCTCGCCGGAGGAGGAGAGCTATTGGCTGCCGCACGTCTTCAACCCCAGCATCAAGGAAGCGCGGCTCGACTACATCGACTTCCACGGCGGGCGGATGACGGCGCCGGAGTCGATCGACCGCGCGAGCAATCCGCGGGTGCCGCCGGTGGCGGTGTTCGTCGCGCGTGCCAGCGCCATTGCGGATCGCCTGGAGGAGCTCGACGGCCCGGGCGCCGACGTCTTCCGCCGGATGGGGACATCGCTGCGCATTTACGCGAGCATCATCCGCTCGATCGGCAACTTCTACGCCGCCCAGCGCGTGCGCGACCGCCACACGGACAGGTTCGCCTCCGGCGAAGCGCGCACGCCGCCGAAGCTGGCGGATTGGTACGGCGATCCGGATCTGCAGCTTCTCAACGAATTCATGCGGGACGAGTTGGACAACACCACCGATCTTGTCCGCCTGCTCGGCGACGGCGGCATCAACCAGGTGCTCCTGGCAAAGGATCCGGGCGACGAAGACCCGTTCCTGCTCGGCCCCGATCTGGCGAATCAGCTCAATCACAAATGCCGGATCATGCGACGCCACTGGCTGGACGCGGAACAATTCCTGTCGAGCCCGCACAAATGATTTGCATCAGCACGAATTATTCTTATGATGTATAATAATTCGCCCGCCGGAGCGCTCTCGCGCGGGGCCGGAAGTCTGTATTGCATTTCACGAAAGTGACTTATGACCAGCGTCGCCCGATTCTTCGATCTCCAGGTCAACGGCTACGCCGGCGTCGACTTTCAGGACGACTCGATCGAGGTCGAAGACCTCCACCGCGCCTGCGCCGTCATGCGCGGGCACGGCGTCGTCGCGTTCCTGGCGACCGTCATCACCCAGGACATCGACGTGATGTCGCGCCGGCTCCGCCGCATCGTCGAGCTGCGCCAGCGCGACGAGTTGGCGCGCGAGATGATCGTCGGCATCCACATCGAGGGCCCCTTCATCAGTCCACTCGACGGCTACCGCGGCGCGCACCTCAAGCGTTGCGTTCGACCGGCGGACGTCGGCGCGATGGCGCAGCTCCTTGACGCGGCCGACGGTCTGACGCGCATCGTCACGCTCGCGCCGGAGCACGATGCGAACCTGGCGACGACGAAGTATCTGGCGGATCACGGCATCCGCGTGTCGGCGGGGCACACCGACGCGTCGCTGGATGAGCTCAGCGCGGCGATCGACGCCGGGCTGTCGCTCTTCACGCACCTGGGCAACGGCTGCCCGATGCACGGGATGCACCGGCACGACAACATCATCGAGCGCGCGTTGTCGTTGTCGGACAAGCTGCATCCGATGTTCATCGCGGACGGCGCGCACGTGGCGTATCCGGCGCTGCGGAACTACATCCGCGCCGCCGGCGTCGATCGCGCGATCGTCGTCACCGACGCTGTCGCGCCCGCGGGCATGGGCCGCGGACACTTCACCATGGGCAACTGGGAGATCACGATCGGCGACGACCTCGTCGCCCGCGCGCCGGACGGGTCGCACCTGATCGGCTCGGCGATCCCGATGCCGATCGCGGTGCAGCGCCTGATCGAGAACGTGGGGCTGACGCTGGACGAAGCGCTGCGGCTGACGGTGGAGAACCCGCGCAAGCTGCTGGGATTAAGCGGGCCGACGATCTCGATGCACATCGACACGACCCTGGTCGGGGGGACGGCAAGGCCCCCGGCTAAGGCCGGCGCGATGTGATCGTCATGCCGCCAATCAACGTCGCCATTGCGGGGCTGGGTCGCAGCGGGTGGGACATCCACGCGAAAACGCTGCGGGAGCTTCCATCGCTTTTTCGCGTGGTCGCCGTCGCCGACGGCGATCCGGCGCGCTGCAAGGAGGCCGTCGAAGCTTTCGCCTGCCGCGCGTACGGCGACTTTGACGCGATGATCGCGGATCCCCAGGTCGAGCTTGCGATCGTCGCCACGCCGAGCCACATCCACGCGCGGCAGACGATCGCCGCGCTGTCCGGCGGGAAACACGTCCTGTGCGAGAAACCGATGGCGCTGTCGTCGGCGGACGCCGATCGCATGATCGCCGCCGCCGCGCGATCGAATCGCCTGCTCACCGTTTTCCACAACATGCGTTACTGGCCGGATTTCCTGAAAGTG
>JAICTV010000310.1 GCA_025936175.1 Phycisphaerae bacterium | reverse complement strand
GTTGGCCGTCGAGAACGTGACCGAGGCGTCCTCGCTGATCGACTGAGCACCCGGCACGGTGATGATCGGCGGATCGTTAACGGCGGTAACGGCGATCGACGCAGACGCCGTCACCGCACTAAATGCCGAAGCGCCGCCGTTGCTCGAGACATCCGCTGTCCCCCCCGCTAACCCACCGGTTTGATCCCACGCCCGGAAGGTGATTCCCGCACCGATTGTGCCGTTGAAGTCGGGGTTGGGGACAAAGCGGACGCGCATGCTCCCGTCGGCGGCGAGGAGCCGCGCGGCAACTGGCGACGGCAAGCCAAAGTTCGTCCAGTTTGATCCACCGTCCGTCGAGTATTGCCAGGCGCCGTTTGAATGATCGACCGCGACGACGGCGATGCCGCCGAGCGCGCCCGCATCGGCGTCGCTCACGGTGCCCGAGATCAGATCACTGACGAGCGTGCCGGCATTGCTGGTCGCATCCTCGGCGATCGACGCCATCGCGTTGGAACCGCTCAAGATCGGTGCGTCGTTCACGGCGGCGACATTGATCGACACGGACTGCGCGTCGCTCAGCGCGCCGCCGGTCCCGCTGTTGCCTTGATCGTTGATCGTGACCTGAAGGTTTGCCGCACCGTTGAAATTCAATGAGCCGCGGAAGATCAGACCGTTCAGCGCGGCGTTGATGCTCGCAAGCGTGCCGGTGACGCTCATCGTTGCGTCCGAAGTGCCATCGCCGGTGATGAAAGTGATGCCAGCGGTTGACGCGAGCGTGAGCATGCCATTGATCGCGGTAAGCGTGAAGCGCACGGCCGCCGAGCCCGCGTCCGCGTCGTCAACGCTGATCGCGTTCCCGCTCGCGGTCGAAAACACGAGGTTGGTGTCCTCGTTGACGCTCTGCGTCGTCGGCACGGTGACGGCGGGCGCAGCGTTGGGATGAGCCCAGGATTGTCCGAAAACCCCCGACGTGTCACCGACGCCCGGGCCCTGCCAAACGATCGCCAGATCACCATAAGCGCCCACACCAACGGCTGGCTGGGCCTGGCTGCCGCTGGTCGTGCCGTTGACGCGATACTCGCCGCCGACGCGCGTGCCGCTCGCGTCGAAGTTCTGCGCGTAGATGCCGAGCGAATTGCCGTCCTGATTGTTGCTCGACCAGGCGATGGTGAAGCTGCCGTCGGCGGCCATGCCGATGGCCGGGTAATCCTGCTCGTCAGTTGTGCGCGTGTTGACGAGGAACTCGCCGCCGATCGGATTGCCCGACGTGTTGAAGCGTCTGGCAAAAATGCCGTGCTTGTCGCCGTCCTGATTGTTGCCGCTCGACCAGGCGATGACGAAGCCGCTCGCGGAGATCGCGATGGTCGGCTTGTCCTGGCTGCCGGAATTGTTGACGTTGACCTGGAACTCGCCGGTAAGCGGATTACCGGCGGCGTCATAGCGCCGCGCGAACACACCGGCATTGCTAAGGTCCTGCTTGTTGCTCCGCCACGCGACGACGAAGTTGCCGCTGGTATCGACAGCAACGGTGGGCTGATCCTGCGAATCGGTGAGGTTCGTGTTCACGCGGAATTCCGACCCGAGTGCGGCTCCGCTAGAGTCGAAGCGCTGAGCGTAAATATCCGTTCCGGTTCCACCGCGATCACTCTTCCAAACGATGACGAAGCTGCCGTCTCCGGCCATCGCGAGCCACGGCGTGTCCTGGTTCCCGCTGGTCGTCGTGTTGACGAGTAGTTCGCCGGTAATCGCGACGCCGGACGCGTTGTAGCGCCGCGCGTAGACGCCCCACCCGTTGCCGTCCTCGTTATTGCTCGCCCAGGTAACGACAAAGTCGCCGTTGGCGTCCATCGCAACCTGCGGCTTGTTCTGATCACCGGAGGTGAAGGTGTTGACGCGAAATTCCGAGCCGATCGGGTTATGGTTCGCGTCGAACCGCTGCGCGTAGACGCCGTACCCGCCGCCGTCCTGGTTATGACTCGCCCAGACGACGACGAAGTTCCCCATGCGGTCGACGGCGACGGCGGGCGCGATCTGCGTGTCCGAGATCGTCGTATTCGCGCGGAACTCCGTCACCATTTCGACCGCGATGCTGCTCGTCGCCGACAGCGCGCCGCCCGTGCCCGTGTTGCCCTGGTCATTGGTCGTGATCTGGATGCTTCCGACGCCGATGAAGGCGGCGGTCGGCGTAAAGGTCATGCCGTCCAGTGCCGCGTTGACGGCGGCGATAGTGCCCTTGAACGACATGGTCGCATCCGCCGTGCCGTCGCCCGCGGTAAAGGTCAGCCCCGACAACGTCGCCAGCGTCAGCGTCCCGTGTGACGCCGTCAGCGTGATGAGCAGCTTTCCCGAGCCGGCGTCGATGTCATCGACGGAGATGACGTTGCCGTTCGCGCTCGACAGCACGAGCGGGACGTTCACATTCGTCGCCTGATCCGCCGGCATCGAGTTCGTCGGCGCGTCGTTGACTGCGCTGACGTTAACGCTGACGGTGTCCGTGTCGCTGAGCGCTCCGCCAGTCCCCGTGTTTCCCTGATCGTTCGTGACGATCTGCACTGAGGCCGCGCCGTTGAAATCGGCGGCGGGCGTGAAAACCATGCCGTCCAAAGCGTTGTTGATATCCGCGAGCGTGCCGGTGAACGTCATCGACCCATCGCCCGATCCCGTTCCACTGATGAACGTCAGGTTCGCCAGGTTCGACAGCGACAGCGTCCCATTGCTCGCCGTGAGCGTCACCTTCATATCCCCGCCGAACGCGTCGGCGTCGTTGATGCTGATGCCGTTGCCGTTGGTCGTCGAGAAGATGAGATTCGAGTCTTCCGCGACGCTTTGCACTGCCGGCACGGTGTTCACCGGCGCGACGTTCGCGTGCGGTGTCACGCCCACAGAAAGCGCGTCCGTATCGCTCTGCGCGCCGCCGGCGCCGCTGTTGCCCAGGTCGTTGGTCGTAATCGTGATCGTCGCGTTACCGAGCATCAGCAGCGGCGGCGAGTAGCTGAGCGTGTCGAGGGCGGCGTTGATGTTGGCCAGCGTCCCCTGAAACGTCGTCGTCGAATCCGCCGTGCCGTCTCCCGTGGTGAAGCTCAAGCCGCTCTTGCTGCCGAGCGTGAGCGTCCCTGCGCTGGCCGTGAGCGTGACGCGAAGCGATCCGGAGCCGGCGTCAACATCGGTGACCGAGATGGGGTTGCCGTATGAACTGCCGAGGTTGAGAATCGACCCGCCCGTCGCCGACTGCGACGCCGGCAGCAAGTTCACCGGCGCGTCGTTCACCGCCGTGACGTTGATCGTCACCGTATCCGCGTCGGTCAGCGCGCCGCCGGAGCCGGTATTTCCCTGATCGTCGCTGGTGATCGTGAGTGTGACGGCCCCGTTGGCGTCCGCGGTCGGGGTGAAGTTCAAACCGTTCAGCGCGGCATTGATCGCGCTGAGCGTGCCGGTGAACGTCATCGTTGCGTCGGCCGCTCCGTCGCCAGTGATGAAGCTCAGGCCTGAAGTCATCGATAGCGTCAGTCGGCCGCCCGACACCGTCAGCGTAACCTTGACGGCCCCCGATCCCGCGTCCGGATCGGCGACGCTGATCGCGTTCCCGTTCCCGCTGGAAAAGATCAGGCTCGTATCTTCTGCCGTCGTCTGTGCGGCCGGCACCGTGTTCACGGGCGGCTGATTGGGGTTCAGTGTCGCGTACGGCTGGACGAAAACGCCGTCGGCGTCTCCCGTGCCGTTGCCGTCCCACGCGGTGACGACCCGCGACCCGCCCCATGCTGTCGAGCTCGTCTTCTGCGAACTACCGGTCGTCGTGTTGACCTGATACTCACTACCGTCGGGGGCGCCTGCGGGCGTAAACGCCTGGCCGAAGATCCCGAATTGCGATCCGTCTTGGTTATTGCTGTCCCAAGTGACGGCGAACGCGCCGGTGTTGGTGCTCATCGCCAGCGACGGGTTGATCTGCGGCTGACTCGTCGTCGTGTTAGCGACGAAGGGCGCGGCCAAGGGACTACCCGAAGCGTCGTACCGGCGGACGAAGATGTCCTGGCTCGATCCCCCGCCGAGGTTGCGCTCGAATGCGATGGCGAAGTTTCCGCCCCCGTCCATTCCCACGCTCGCGTCATCTTCGATGGCCGCGTTGGCGTAGACGACGAATTCCCCGCCTGCGAGCGCGCCGCTGCTGTCGAATCGCTGACCGCGGATTTCCGACAGCGGGTTGCTGGCGTCGGTCCAGACGGCCACGCCGGCGCCGCCGGTGGTTATTGCGACAGCGGGTTTATTCTGAATCCCGCTCTGCGTTGTATTCAGCGCGAACGAAGTGCCCAAGGCCGCGCCGGTTGCATCGAAACGCCGCGCCGCCACGCCAGCCGTGTCGCCGGGTAGTTGACCGTCCCACGCGATGATGAAGCTTCCGGCAGCGTTCATCGCGACGTCGGGATCTGCCTGCGTCCCCGCAGGGCTGTCGTTCGCCGCGGTATCGTTGGTGAGCGGATTGGTCGCGCTGTCGAAAAGACGGAAGTAGATATCGCCGCCGGATTCCCACGTCACGACGAAGTTGCCCGATCCGTCCACCGCGACGGCGGGATTCACCTGATCGCCCACACCAGCGGCGTTCACCTGAAACTCCGCCGTCGTCGCGTTGCCCGATGCGTCCATGCGCCTGCCGAAAATGCCCCACCCGCTGCCGTCTTGGTTCGCGCTCTGCCACACGGCGACGCTGCTTCCGTCGGGGGCAACCGCGACGTCGGCATTCTGCTGGAAGTCGCTCGTCGTGGTGTTTACGAGTTGCTCGCCGCCGCTGGGCGTCACTGACATCAGGCATCGCGGCTGAAGTGACTCAAAGACCGCGTCCGCGGAGGCGCGAGTGCGGAGTATGTATTGCTGCTGCTGTTGCCGCATGAGAACGGCCCAGTACCAGCAATCCAGGAGATTTTGTCCGCGCGATTGTGGCGACACGATTCGAGGTCCAAAGCCAGGCGCAACCGTTCCCGCCGCGCGAGAACGCACCATCGTCACAATCGACACAATCGATGTGAGGGTGAAGCAGCCGATGCCGCTCGGTTGCCGATGTAAGTAGTGTTACCAATTACAGTAACGCCGATGTGGGTCTCGTCAGCGTTTGACGGGAAGCATTATGGGACGCGGACTCGGCGATCTATTTTCCAACGCGCGCGGCACGGGTTGGCGGCCATCGCAACCAGCTCCGCCGGCCCGGCGGCGGGGCCCCCGGGGGGGGCATAAGCGGGAAAAAAGAGTGGGGGCGCGGGCCCCGCCAGTGTGGGTGGGGGGCCGCGGAGGGGCGCAAACCACACGG
>JAICTV010000299.1 GCA_025936175.1 Phycisphaerae bacterium | reverse complement strand
GCGACGACGACCTCGCCGGCAATGTTATGATCCGCCATCGCGCGCTTCGCCTTTTCGATGCACGTGACGATGGTGTCGGCCTCGTTGAGGCAGGGGAGGACGACGGAGAGCTCGAGAACTTCGTCCGGCATGCGCGCGGGCGGGATGTTAACGCGCGGGTTGCGTGGATGACGTTGGCGTCGGCAGCGGCGGGCAGAAATAAATCGCCCACGCGGTCGGCCGCACTTCCGTCCGCGCGGATTTGACGCGATCGGCGTAGTTCAACTGCTCGCCCATCCGCCGCTCGGGGTTGACGAAGCGGTAGAAGAAGATCGGCCACCAGTCGGACCAGTCGCGCAGGTGAAAGCCGCGCAGCAGCGGGTTGTTGCACCCTTCGTTCTCGAAGTCGGCGAGGTTTTCGCGGGTCAGCTTCCGCTGATACTCGGCTGCCGCCGGCTCGCAGGGCAGCGGACGATCGTCGAGCGACGGCCAGATCCAGGCGACGCGCGGCGCGAGCAGCTCGCGCTGCGCGCGGGTCGTCAGGACGGGGTAGTAACGCTCGATCTCTTCGCGCGTGATCCTCTGTCCCGCGCCGCGCACGGCCTGTTCGATCTCGTCGTAACTCATCAGCACGTAAGGCGGCGAGGAGTCGATGATCACCAGCGGGCCGGGATAACTGTCGAGAAACGACTTGCGGATCGGCGCGACGCTCTGGATCGGCAGGCCGGTCATGTATTGCAGCTCGAGCTGATGGTTCGGCGTGCAATAGAGCTTCGTGCCGGGGTGAATGTTCAGGGCGCGGAGGCGGACGACCATGTCGTAGGCTTCGTTGACGTCCGGCGCTTCGAGGAACCAGAGGTGCGACATGTTCCCGGCCGTGACGGTGGCGAGGAACGCCAGCGGCGCGACGATCATCGACCATCGCCGGCACCACGCGCGCGCCGCCGCGGCGAAGAGGATCGCCGCCCACACCACGCCCGGGCCCATCACCGGCAGTGTCAGCCGCTTGTAGAAATAGCTCGCGGCGGGGACGAGGAAAGTGAAGGCGAGGATGCCGACGGCGATCCACGCGAGCAGGAAGGCGATCTGCCGGTGATGCCGATCGAGAGGCCGCGTGAGCGCGCGCGGCAGGCGCTCGTGGAACGTGATCACGATGACGAGCCAGACGAAACATGCAAGCGGCAGGAGCAGATAGGGGATGCGGACGATCGGATAGTAGATCAGGTCCGCGGGAAAGGAGAGGTATTTCCACGCCGGCGGAATGTGGGTGCGTTGCTGAAGAAATCCGGTGAGGAGGATCCACGGCGCGATGCAGATCGCGACCAGGGCGACGAGCGCCGCGAGTTTCAGACCGGGGCGAGGACGGCCCGGCTCCCCGCGGTGATCAGGGGAGCCGGCCGGTCCTCGGGCCGGTGTCGTGCGGTCGCGCCTGAGTATCGCGGGAACGAGCGGGACGACCATCGCGCACGCGATCATGAAGGCGAGGACGTGCGTGTAAAACAGCAGCACCAGCACAATCGCGAGGATGAGGTAATCGCGCCAGCGCCCGAAGCGATAGACGCGCCACATCGCCCACACCGCTGCCGTGGTGAGCGTCAGCGTCGCCGAGTGATAGCGGGCCTCGCGCGCCATATAGACGAACGGACGGCCGACGGCGCCGACGAGCATGGCGGCCATCCCCGCATCCGCGCCGAACATCTGCCGGCCGGCGAGGAAGAGGAAGATCATGAAGAAACCGCCGAAGACGACCGCCGGCGCGCGGGCGGCAATGACGCGACGATGAACCTCGGCGTCACTGTGACGAACCGAGAGCGGCTCGGTCTGCGGCTCATCGGGTGCGACTCCGGACAGCTTTTGCGACAGCGCGATCGCATAGAGCGGCAGCCAGCCGTGATAGATCGCCAGGTTTTTCTTCGAGTAGCTGCTATCGCGGAACTCGTATTCGGGGCTGTCGGGCCACGGCTCGGTCAGGCAGTTCTCGAAGATGGGCAGGCCGAGGTACGTGCCGGTCGGCACGCCGTGCTGCAGAATCGTCAGGCCGTTGATGGAACTCTCGCCCTCATCGCCGCTCGGCGCGCTGGCGGCGAGATCGCGCCCGCGCAGCCACAGGCCCAGCAACAGGATCGCGGTGAAGCAGAGGTAAAACGGGATCTTGCGGCGCAAGCCCCGGCGATTCTACGAGCCGCGCGGGCTAGTTCATCATCCGCCAAAGCGATTTGTTATTAATAATCAGCTTCTTCGCCAGCCACTCGACGTGCCCGTCGAAGAAGGCGACGTTCGCGCCGCGCTCGTGACGGTATGCGGTGATGCCGCTCTGCGGCACCGGGACCGGCGGGCCGAAGACTTCGCCGAGCGTCTCGTAGCGCGATGACGCCGACTCGTTGATCACCCAATCGGTGGCGTCGGCAAACATGAGCTTTGTCGCGGGCTTGTGTACCTGCTTGCGCTTGAGTCCCGTGTAGTAGATGGTGGGGTTGGTGTACCAGCCGATGCCGGTGGAGTTGTAGCCGTAGCTGCGCGCGGGATCATAGCCGTCCTTCGTCGCGGCGTTGATCGAGAGGATCGCGCGGCCGCAGATCAGGCCGAAGGGGACGCGCTGCTGGTTGATCTTCAGGTTGAGCGCGCGGCGGAATGCAGGATTCTTCGGCCAGGAAAGCTGCGCGATCGTCGGCGCCGCGAGCCCCGCGGGCGGCGGCGGCCAGGGCGGCGTGGGACTGGTATCGAAGCCCCACTTCACCGGCATGTACCAGTCGCGGTAATCGTTCAGGTACATCTGGTTCGCCAGAGCGTACTGACGGAGCGTCGAAGCGCACGCGAGTCGCACGGCGACGTTTCGCGCGCGGCCGATCGCGCCGAGGATCAGCGCGATCAGGATCGCGATGACACCGATCACCACCAGCAACTCGACGAGCGTGAAGGCCGAGCGTTTTCGACGACGCCGCACGTGAAATGTTCTCCCTCGAAGCGCGAACGATATGACGCGTTTGAGGTTAACAATCAGGGGCGGGGGGTTGCAACGGAAATTACGCCGACAGCTACGCCGACTTGGCGGTGCTGCGACCCCGGCGGGCGACGCGCGGGCGGCCGAAGGCGTCGGTCGCCGTCAGCACGCGCGAGCCGCGCTTCGCATCCGTCGGCGTTTGCGTGCTCAGCGCGTGCTCGAGGCGTTTGCGGGCGTAGCCGACGTATTCGCTCGACTGATCGATGCCGACGTAGTGCCGGCCGAGCAGGGCGGCGGATACGGCCGTCGTGCCGGACCCGTTGAACGGATCGAGCACCACATTGCCTTCATTCGAGCTGGCCTTGATGATGCGATTGAGCACGCCGATCGGCATCTGGCAGCCGTGCCAGCCTTCGCGTTCCTTGAACGTGCCGCAGACGCGGCTCTCGTTCCAGGTGTCGAAGCCGGGCTCGAAGTACCCGTGCGGCGCGGCCTCCTGCGGGCGGAGGAACCACGTGTCGTCCGGAAGTTTGCCCTTCGGATTCGCGCGCGAGTCCGCATACGTCGTCTGTCGCGCGCTGGCGACGCGAACCGAATCGGCGTTGAAGGTAAATCCCTCGGCGCTCTTCGTGAAGTACAGGATGTGCGTGTGGCTCTTGGCGAACTTCATCTTCGTCTGCTGGCCGAAGGTGTAGTGCCAGATGATCCAGTTGCGCAGGTGGAAGCCGATCTTGCGGCGGGCGACGACGCTCAGGTCTGCCGCGAACTCATCGCCGATCGCGAGGTAGAACGATCCGCTGGGTTTCAATGCGCGGTGCACCGCGCGCATCCACTTCTCCGACCAGTCGACGTACTCGGTCACGTCCTTCTGATCGTCGTAACCATGGTACAGATAACCGATGTTGAAGGGGGGATCGGCGAAGCAGAGATCGACCCAGCCCTCCGGCCCGTCGTTGAGGATCTGGATCGAATCGCCCTGGATGATCTGATTGAGGTCCGGCATTCCGGCGGCATTGTAGAGACTGGGACGGATGGCGCAAATTCGATCGCGTGTTTTCGCGCGCCGCGAGCGCGATTTTTGCCCGCGGATGGTGGATAACCCGTCCAGGAACGCCTTTTTGCGACGATTCATTGCTCCTATAATCGACTTTCCCGCGTTTTCGACGTGAATCGAGCCGTGCTGCTGCGTGAATTCGGCGACACTCCGCATCCTCGACGCCAACGCCAACCGCGCGCGCGAGGCGCTGCGCGTGGTCGAGGATTACGCGCGGTTCGCGCTGGATGATGGCGAGCTGAGCGCGAAGCTGAAGCAGCTCCGGCACGATTTTGCCGCCGCGACGACGGGATTCGTCGATGAGGCGATCCTTCATCGTGACACGCCGGGCGATGTCGGGACGGCGAACAAGACGCCGGCGGAGCAGTCGCGCGAGGACCTGAATCACGTGGTGACGGCGGCGGGGAAGCGACTGGGGGAGGCGCTGCGGACGATCGAGGAGTACCTGAAGACATCGGATCCCGTGCGCGCCAGCACAGTTGAGAAGATCCGCTATGCGTTCTACGCCATCGAGCAACGGATCGCGCTCACCCTCCGGCCCGCCGCCTGCCTCTTCGCGAAGGTCCGTCTTTACGTCCTCATCACCGAATCCGTCTGCAAAAAACCATGGCTGGAAGTCGCGGAACAGGCGATCCTCGGCGGCGCGGATTGTCTGCAATTCCGCGAGAAGTCACTGGAAACGGGTGAGTTTTATGCTCGTGCAAAGGAAGTCGTCCAGCTCTGCCGCCGGCACAACGTGATCAGCATCATCAACGACCGAGCGGACATCGCACTCGCCGTCGATGCGGACGGCGTTCACGTCGGTCAGACCGATCTGCCCACGCGCGAGGCGCGAAAGCTGATCGGGAACAAAAAAATCCTCGGCGTCAGCACGCACAACCTCGCGCAGGCGAAGCAGGCGGTGCTCGACGGCGCGGATTACATCGGCGTGGGGCCCTTCTTCAGAAGCGCCACCAAGAGCCGCGACTTCATCGCGGGCACAGATTATGCGAGGCAGGTCGCACAGCAAATTCGCGTCCCGGCGGTCGCAATTGCGGGCATTAGCGAGCAGAATGTCGATGAAGTACTGGCGAGCGGCATGACCGCCGTCGCCGTCACGGCGGCGGTCTGCGGAGCGGACGATCCGCGGGCAGCGGCCGAGCGCCTCAAGGCGCGACTGAGTCGTTGATCATTGCGACGAGGACACGGATGTCCGAACCTGCCATCTCATTCTCTTCAGCCGTTGTTCAGCGCGAGGCGCGGCAGCAGGGGGCGGCGCGATCTTTCGTCGGTCACGCGAAGCTGATCGGCGCCCTGACGCTGGTCAGCCGATTCCTCGGGCTGGGACGTGAAATCGTCGCCGGCCACTATCTGGGCACCGGCCTCGTCGCCTCGGCGTTCACCGTCGCGTTCACGATCCCGAATCTGTTCAGAAAACTCTTCGGCGAAGGGGCGCTCTCCGCCGCGTTCATCCCCCTCTACGCGCAGGCGATCAAGCACGAGCATCCGGACAAGGCGAACGAGTTCGCCGCCGCCGCGGTCAATCTGCTCTGCGCGATTCTGCTCGGCATCACCATCATCGGAGAGATCGCGCTGTGGACGACGATCCTCCTCTGTTCGCGGATGTGGCCGGACCTGATGCTCACGCTGAAGTTCACCGCGATCATGCTGCCGTACGTGCTGCTGATCTGCGGCGGCGCG
>JAICTV010000159.1 GCA_025936175.1 Phycisphaerae bacterium | reverse complement strand
CGAGCGGCGTCTTCTCCGGATTGTCCAGCGCGGCGAGTTCTCCCTTCGAAAGCGCATCGAGCTGCGCGAACGCCGCCGTGTCGTCATCGACAGGATTGGTCGTCGGCGCCGCGGCAACGAAGAAGCAACAGAGCAGCAACGCGGAAATGATTCGAAGCATGGCGTAGTGTTATCCCCGTGGCCAGAGCGACCACGATTAGAACATGTCCGCGAGATTCCAATCGGGACGAGTGTTACTCCGGCTCTTTCTCGCCGGGCGGAATCTCGGGCTCGAGGTCCGGCTCGACCAGGTCCTGCGCGAGCCGGCCCATGAAGAATTGCAGCTCCTGCAGCGCCAGCGTCCCCGGCAGCGGGTCGCGCAGGTCGTAGGTGTGCGAATGGTCTTCGGCCGAATCTTCGCCGCGCTTTTCGCCCTCGGTGATGATGTGGTGCTCGAAGGTGACGCAGTCCTCGTGGCTCTGCATGATCACCAGCTCGCCCCACCGCCACGCCAGGTGCACGCGCAGCGAAAGTTGGTTCCCCCAGTTGCTGACGCGATGCACGATCTTGTTGCCGGCCAGCGTCTTGACGATCGTCTCGATTGCCGGAATGACGCCGGACTTGAGGAAATCCTCGTAATTCCTGTTGTATTCCTGCTGCTGGTTCATCGCCTCGCGTTCGGCGGCGAGCTTCTCGGGGGCGACGTCGCGGAAGGGCACGACCCGTCCGAGCCACCACTTGGCGAACGACTTATCCAGCATGGGGGCAAAGGGTAAGGTGCCGTCCCAGCCGCGGCAAGCCGCCGCCGGACCCATCGCGTGGGCCTCTTTGCCCGTTGTCAGCCCCGCGACAGATTCTGTAATTTCAGCCCAGTGGCAAACGACCGCTGACCAGGCCGGCGGTTGTTCTATGGGCACTTTACCCGGAGGCTCGCGAGCCTTGAGCAAGGAATCCGACGTTCGCCGGATCACTACCGGCGTCCAAGGTCTCGATGACGTTCTTGGCGGGGGTTTCCCCATCAATCGGCTCTACCTCATCCAGGGAGAGCCGGGGACGGGCAAGACCACCGTCGCGCTGCAATTCCTCATGGAAGGTGTCAAGCGCGGCGAGAAGGTGCTCTTCATCACACTCTCCGAAACCGAAGACGAACTGCGCTCGGTCGTGCAGAGTCACGGATGGTCACTGGACGGGGTGGACGTTTTCGAGCTCTCCACCGCGCAGCAGAATCGCTCGGCGGAGGAGAACACGCTGTTCCACCCCTCCGAGGTCGAGTTAAACGAAGTGACGCAGGTGCTGCTCGATGAGGTCAAGCGCGTGCAGCCGACGCGGGTCGTGCTCGACTCGCTCTCCGAACTGCGCCTGCTCGCGCAAAGCCCGCTGCGCTTCCGCCGCCAGATGACGCTGAAGCAGCACTTCGTCGGGAAGAACGCCACCGTCCTTTTGCTCGATGACCGCGTCCGGGGCAAGGAAGAGGCGCAGGCGCACACGGTCGCGCACGGCGTGATGGAGCTGGAGCAGCTCGCGCCCGACTACGGCGCGGAACGACGACGGCTGCGCGTGATGAAATTGCGCGGCGTCAAATTCCGCGGGGGCTACCACGACTTCGTCATCGAGCAGGGCGGAGTGCACGTCTTCCCGCGGCTCGTCGCCGCCGAGCATCACAGCATCGGCAACGGCTCCGTCGTCTCCAGCGGGATCAAGGAGCTGGACGCGCTATTAGGCGGCGGGCTGACGCGGGGAACGAGCATGCTGATCATCGGCCCGGCCGGCTCCGGAAAGACCTCGATCGCCTTGCAGTACATCGACAAGGCCGCCGCCGCCGGTGAACGCTGCGCCGCCTACCTCTTCGACGAAGGCGTCGGCACCATGATGATGCGCGTCCAGGGCATCGGCATGCACGTGCAGGACGCCATCGGCAAAGGCAAAGTGGGCCTTCGGCAGATCGATCCGGCGGAGCTGTCGCCCGGCGAGTTCGTCGAACTCGTGCGCCGCGAGGTCGAGGAGAACCAGGCAAAGCTCATCGTCATCGACAGTCTTAATGGCTACCTCAACGCCATGCCCGAGGAGCGCTTCCTCCTGCTCCACATGCACGAATTGCTGAGCTACCTCGCGCAAAAGGGCGTGCTGACGATCCTCATCATGGCGCAGCACGGATTGATGGGCCGCATGGAATCGCCGCTGGACCTGAGCTATCTGTCCGACGGCGTCCTGCTCACGCGCTACTTCGAAGCGCACGGGTCGATTCGGCTGGCGATATCGGTGGTGAAGAAGCGAGCTGGCGTGCACGAGCGGACGATCCGCGAGATGAGCATCACGCCGCAGGGCATTAAGGTCGGCCCGGCGCTGGTTGAGTTCCAGGGCGTCCTCACAGGCGTGCCGACGTTCCTCGGCGGGCAGCAAACGCTGATGAAGAAGAGCATTGATGCCATTTGAGCCGGCCAAATCCTCGCGCGACGAGCTGGTGCTGCTGCTCGCCCCGACGGGGCGCGACGGTCCGCTGGCGCGCAGCGTCCTGCACGATCGCGGCGGGATCGAGTCTTTCCCCTGCCGAAACGTCGAGGAGCTCTGCCAGAACGTCAACGCGGGTGCGGGCGCGATCCTCGTCGCGGAAGAAACGCTCCATGCGAAGTCCACGCGGCGCCTGGTGGATTGCCTCGGTAGTCAGCTCCCGTGGTCGGATCTTCCTGTGATCGTGCTGGCCTCCACGGCGGATACGACCGCGCCGCCCCCGCGTGTGGCCGACAGCCTCGCCGCATTGCGACAGCGCGGGAACGTCACGGTTCTCGATCGCCCGCTGCGCATCGTCACATTACTGACGTCGGTGCAGTCGGCCCTTCGCGCCCGCCGCCGGCAGTATCAGGTGCGCGACCTCCTCGCCGAGACGCGCAACGCGGTGAAGCAGCGCGACCAGTTCCTCGCGATGCTCGGCCACGAGCTGCGCAATCCGCTGGGCGCCATCAGCAATGCCCTGACCGTCATCGACGCCGCCGGCGCCAACGATGCCGAGATCCAGGCCGAGCAGCACGGCATCATCCGCCGGCAGACCAATCACCTGGGACGGCTCGTCGATGATCTGCTCGACGTCTCGCGCATTACCTCGGGCAAGATCGCGCTCCAGCGTCAGCCGATCGACCTGTGCGACCTCGCCCGGCACGCGGCGCAATCAGTTGAAGCCAGCGCGCGGACGCAGCGGCACGAGCTGATCGTCGAGGTGTGCCGCGACCCCGTCGTCATCGATGCCGACCCCGTCCGCATCGAGCAGGTCATCAACAACCTGCTGACCAACGCGATCAAGTACACGCCGCCGTGCGGGCACATTCGCATGAGCGTCGAGCCCGCCGACGGCGAAGCGATCATCCGCGTCAACGATGACGGCATCGGGATCCCGCCCGAACTCATCGGGCGCGTTTTTGATCTCTTCACGCAGGCGGAGCGCGCCCTCGACCGCGCGCAGGGCGGCCTCGGCATCGGCCTCACGCTCGTGCGCTCGCTGGTCGAGATGCACGACGGCACCGTCGAAGTGCACAGCGACGGCCCGGGCCAGGGCAGCGAGTTCGTCATCACCCTGCCGCGCGCCAAGGCGGCGCCGCCGTCTAAACCACAACGCTCACACGACGATCAGCCGACGTTGCGGCACAGCAACAATGGTCACGGCCGGCGGATCCTCGTGATCGAAGACCAGCCCGACGCACGGCGAGCGCTTCAGCGGCTGCTGCAAATCTGGGGATACCAGGTCGAAGTCGCGGAAGACGGCCCCGGCGGCGTTGAAGCGGCGGCGAAGACCAATCCGGACGTCGCGTTCGTCGATGTCGGCTTACCGGGTCTCGATGGTTACGAAGTCGCCCGTCGCATCCGCGCCACGATGGGCGATCGCGTCCGCCTGATCGCATTGACCGGCTACGGCCAACCCGAAGACCGCGACCGCGCCCACGCCGCCGGCTTCGACCTCCACCTCGTCAAGCCCGTGGATCGCGACGAACTCGCCAAGAGCGTCAGCGACAGCCGTTAAGCGATCGCGCAGGTTCGCTCACGTCTGCTGCCGAGCCGGGGAATGGTCCGCCCGGCCACGTAAAGTGTCATCCCGGTAAAGCGTCATCCCGAGGTGCTCCCAGGGATCTCGGTCGCACACCGCATCCCAGATCCTCGAAGTAGCTCGGGATGACAATTTGCGGCGCGCGCCGGGCGATTCGCGCCGGCAACATCGCGTCGATCGGTGTTGCCGCCGATCTTTTAGCAACTCGTCGAGAAATGCCGTGAATCGCTGTGAAGCGGCGGTTATGTTGGGCGGCACACCATGCTGCACACCCCCGCGCGCCGTTGCCGAATTGGTTGGACCAAATCTCTCCTCGCATTGGCGGTCGGGCCGGCGCTCGCGCAGGCGGCGCAGCCGTCGCGCCTGCCCTTCGCTTCGCCCCGCGTGACGGCGTTCCCGCTCAACGCCCCGCCGATCAACGGCTTCGTCGCGCGCGTCGCCTTCGGGCTAACCGATAAGCAGCTTCCCAACGACGAGACCTTCTCCGCGTTCCCGAGCACGACGATCACCGGCAACACGATGCCGCGCTCCAACCCGGCATATTACTCGATCGCCACGTTCGACAGCGGCTCGCAATCGCACATCGTCACGCAGGCGGACGCCGCCATCTTCAACTTCGCCTCCGCCGGCCGCGAAGGGAATTATCAGGCGGAGGTTGCCGGCGCGAGCGGCACCGAAGTCGCCGACATCTCCGATCCGATCGGCGTTTACATGACGGGCCTGGGCAACGCCACCGGCGGCGCAAACCTGTCGGTCAATACCGCGACGATGGTCGGGCAATACAACACGTCGATCCTCACGACCGAGACCGGATCCGTGCTGCCCAACATCATCGGCTCGCCGATGGTCGCGCAGTACCAGACCGTCATCCGCACGAGCGTGCATCGCACCGTCACCGTCGGCGGGCAGACGTACCACAGCCCCGACGTCAGCTTTCAGCCGCTCGACACGGCGTATCCGGGCAACTACTCGCGCCTGACCTTCGACGTGCAGTCCCCAAGCGGCGTGACGCCTGATCCGGTCTTCATCCCCAGCATCGACAACTTCAACAACTTCGCCGACAACCCGACCACGCCGAGCTTCTGGGGGTCGCTCTTCGCCAGCGCCAACGCCACCGACACCGGCGGCAGCGCGACCGGCAAGCAGTTTCTCTTCGACACCGGCGCGCAGATCACCGTGATGTCGCAGGACACCGCCGCCGAGGTCGGCTTCAACAGTGCCGGCGAAAATCCCAGCACGCCGGACTTCTTCGTCGAAGTCGAAGGCGTCGGCGGGAGCCAGACGCAGGTGCCGGGCTTCTATCTCGATCAACTCAAAGTCACGACCAACGGCGGGCCGCTCACGTGGACACACGTGCCGGTGGTCGTGCTCGACGTGATCGACCCGCGCGACGGCGTCGGCTACGTGCCGGGCATCCTGGGGATGAATCTCTTCACCGATCGCGACCTGATCCTCAACGGCGGGCTCTCCGATCCGTCGGTCGCCATCAGCCCGCAGCAGCGCTGGATCGCCAACGCTAACGGCAACTTCGGCGACGCGACCAAGTGGAATACGACGATCCCCAACGACGTCGATCGTGTCGCCAATTTCCTCTCCGCCATCACCGCGCCGCGCACGATCAACATCGACGCGAACTACACCGTCGGCTCCATCAACTTCGACAACGCCAACAGTTACACGCTCAGCGGAACCGGCCGGCTGACGCTCAACTCATCCGAAGGCCCGGCGGGGATCAGCGTCATCACCGGCAATCATACCATCTCCGCGCCGATGACCTTCGCCACCGACACCTCGCTCACCGTTCTGCCGGCGGGATCGAAGCTGACCCTCAGCAATGATGTCATCGCCACCGGCGTGACCATCAACAAGAACGGCGACGGCACGGCGGAGATGAAGAACGTCCGCGCAGGCGGGCTGGAACTCGACGGCGGGAAGCTCGTCGTGCTCCACAACTCAACCGCCAACTCCGCCGCGACGGCGAGTGACGTCAAATCGATCTCTGCAACCGGCGGGCGAATCGACCTGAAGAACAACGCGCTCGTCGTCCGCGGAGCCGCTTCCGGCGGGACGGGAACGCTCGGCACGTGGAACGGAAGCGCCTACACGGGCGTGACCGGATTGATCGCCGCCGGCTACAACGGCGGCACCCAGGACGGCGCCGGCATCGTCACCACCGAATCTGCCGCCGTCGCGCCGAACAGCCTGACATCTCTCGCGGTCGCGCGGGCGGAAGACGCCGGCCTGGCCGGCGGCGCCTTCGCCGGGCAATCTGTGCTCGCCGGCGACGTTCTCGTCAAATACACCTACGGCGGCGACGCAAACCTGGATGGCATCATCAACGGCGACGACTATTTCCAGATCGATTCCGCCTTCCCCGCCGCCCTGCACGGGTGGTTCAACGGGGACTTCAACTACGATGGGACGATCAACGGCGACGATTACTTCATCATCGACAGCAACTTCCCGGCACAGGGGGCTGCGTTTCCGTCAGACATCCCGGATCAAAGCTCCGGGCTTTTAGCTGTCCCGGAGCCGGCGTCGGTGGCCATCCTTCTCCCGTGTTGGCTGCTCCTCAATCGCCGCCGTCGGGTATGATCTGAACCTTACGAACCCCATGCGCCGTCGTCATTTACCCCTATTGGCGGTCCCGTTATCGTTCGCGATCGTTAGCGCCAGCGCATCGTTCGCCAACGCCACCGACCTTCACTTTGACTACACCTCCTTCGACAACCCCGGAACGCCCGGCGCCAATCCGCACTTCGGCCAGAACCAGTTCAACGTTTTGAACTATCCCAGCCTCAACGGCAACTACATGATGACCTCAACGGACAACCACCGTCCGGAGATGGTCGCCAGCAACAACGCGCTGGCCGAGTTCTACAACAACTTTTTGGCCGACTACAACACGCAGTACCGCAACAACGGCGGCGTGATCGACCCCATCGCCGAAGCCGATGCGATCAATTCCTACACCGTCAAGAACTCCACCAAGAACGGCCCCAAGCCCAACTGGGTGCTGCTGAACGAGATCTCCGTCAGCGTCTGGCAAGATACGACGCAGAAGGGAATCGACTACCGCGCCTGGGTGGTCGGCGTCGCGACGCGGTTGCACGACACTTACGGCTTCAACGTCGTCACGTTCGCGCCGTTTGCCACCGTCGGCACCGCGCGGGCCGCTGATTGGCAATTGCTCACCGCCAAGTCCTACGTCGGCGTCGAGAATTATCTGAGCGGCGCGGAAGTGATGGCCGGCGGATCGGATTACGCTTCGCGTGTTGCGTGGGCGCAGGCGCAGTACCAGGCGTCCGTCAATACCTACGGCGCGGCAGGCGTGCCGAAATCGAAGCTCATTCTGACGGAGGAATTTGCCAATACGCCCGCCGGGACCGGCTGGGGCCGCGGCGGCGTCTCCGCTTCCGACTGGGACAGCGTCATCCAGATGCGCCAGGACGCGATCGACAACGTCGGCTTCCCCGGCTTCGCCGCCTACGCCTGGGGCTCCAACGGCATGGGGATCACCGAGGCCGAGCAGATCCAGCACGAATACTGGTATCGCACGCGCCTGGTGCTGCCCGGCCAGCAACCGCAGTGGCTTTCCGATGCAGCCTGGACCATCGGCGACGCCGCCACGCCCGTCAGCTTGAGCTGGAGCGAGCAGCTCAACTGGCTCGGCGGCGTGCCGAACGCGCCGGGTGCCATCGCGAATTTTTATCGCACCAACACCGCCGCGCGATCGGTTACCCTCGACGGCTCCAAGACCGTCGGCACGCTCTCGTTCAACAGCGCCAACAGCTACACGATCGCCTCCGGCACCGGTGGCTCACTCACGCTCGACAACGCCGGCGCCGGCGCGAACCTCTCCGTCCCGCTCGGATCGCACACAATCTCCGTTCCCCTCATCGTGAATGACGCCGCTACCTTGAACATCGTCACCTCACTCGCGCTCAGCGGCGGCCTGAGCACCGCCGGCGCGGCGCGCACCATCACGCGGACCGGCGCCGGCACGCTCACCGTGAACGGCGTCCAATCCTACGTCGCCGGTTCCGTCTTCAATGCCAACGCCGGCACGACCACCTTCAACTCCAACGCCGGCGGAAACCTCACGCTTAATGCCAACGCCGCCGTGAACTTCGGTTCTTCGCAGACGCTCGCCGGGCTGACAATCGCATCAGGACAGACCGTCACGCTCGCCGCCGGGGGAAGCAAGGTCATCACCACCGGCTCGCTCACCGCATCCGGCAAGCTCAATCTCAACGACAACGACCTGATCGTCCGCAACGGCGCCTTAGGGACGTGGAACGGCTCAGCCTACAGCGGCGTCACCGGCGCGGTCGCGCGCGGCTACGGCAACGGAACCTTCAACGGCGCCGGCGGCATCGTTACCACACAATCCGACGCGACGAGCGGCACGTTGACCACGATCGGCGTCGCGTCCAACGCCGATCTCGGCCGCGCCGTATTCGACGGCGTCAGCCTCGGCGCCGACGACGTCATCGCCATGTACACCCTCGGCGGCGACGCCGACCTCGACGGGGTCGTCAACGGCGACGATTACTTCCAGATCGATTCCGCGTTTTCGCAAGACTTGCGCGGCTGGTTCCACGGCGACTTCAATTACGACGGCGTGATCAACGGCGAGGATTACTTCATCATCGACTCTAATTTCCCTCGCCAAGGCGCCGCTCGGCTCGGCACCGCCTCCGCCGCACCCGCCCGCGCACCTTCGCTCATCACGGTCCCCGAGCCCGCCGGCATCGCTATCTGTCTGGGACCGCTGCTGCTTGCGCGTCGCCGCCGGCGTTTCGCCTGATGCCGCAAATCGATATAATGAACCGTTTGCCCTGATCCGCGGCGATCCGGGGGCTCTTGTTGTCAACGCGTGTCCGACCGACAGAAAACAATTTCCCGCGAAGTCTCGCTCGACGGCGCCGGCCTGTTCTCCGGCGAGCCGGCGACGCTGACGTTCGCGCCCGCCCAGCCCAACGCCGGCATCACCTTTGTCCGTGAGCAGGACGGCAAGGTCGCCACCATCCCCGCGCTGGTGCAGAACGTCCTCAAACGCCCGCGACGCACCTGTCTGCGCAACGGGACGCTCTTCGTCGAAACCATCGAGCACTGCATGGCCGCGCTCAGCGGCATGGGCGTCGATAACGCGATCGTCAAAGTCAGCGGCGGAAACGTCGGCGAAGTCCCCGCGTTCGACGGCAGTTCCATGCCCTTCGTCGATGCCCTCCGCGATGCGGGCGTAAAAGAGCAGGATGCGGCGCTCGAGCCGCTGGTCATCACCAAGCCGATCCAGGTCCGCGCCGGTGACGCGACGCTCGCCGCCCTGCCCGGGCCGAAGGACGCGCTCGAGATCATCTACGAGTTCGAAGCAGGTGAACCGATCGGCCGTCAGGTGTTCAGCTTCCGGCTGCAAGGCGATCGCCCGGGCGGCGATGACTTCGTCGAGCAACTCGCTCCCGCGCGCACGTTCGTGTTCGAGCACGAAGCGCAGGAGCTTCGAAACCGCGGACTCGGCAAGCACCTCACGCCCAAAGATCTGCTCGTCATCGCCAGCGACGGCCCGATCGACAACGCCTTCCGCTTCCCCAACGAATGCGTCCGGCACAAGATCCTGGACTTGATCGGCGACCTTTATCTGGTCGGCCGTCCCATTCGCGGGAGGCTCGTCGCGCATAAGAGCGGACACGAGCTCAACCATATGCTCGCCCGCCGGCTTCTCCAGCAGGACGAGCACACCGCGCGCGAGGCCTTGATCAATCGCGAAGCCGCGATGGACATCCGCGCCATCCAGCGGATTTTGCCGCACCGCTATCCGATGCTCCTGGTCGATCGCGTGATCGAGATTACGCCGGACGAGACCAAGGCCGTCGGCATCAAGAACGTCACCTTCAACGACGTGTTCTTCCAAGGCCATTATCCCGGCACCCCGATCATGCCGGGCGTTTTGATCGTAGAGGCCATGGCCCAACTCGGCGGGCTGCTCTTGAGTCAGAAATTGGAGCACACCGGCAAGCTTGCGGTGCTGCTGAGCATGGATAAGGTAAAAATGCGGCACCCGGTCGTTCCGGGGGACCAGTTGATCCTCGAAGCGCTGGCCGTCAGGGTGAAATCGCGCACCGGGCACGTCCGGTGCAAAGCTTTCGTTCACGACAAGATGGCCGCCGAGGCCGATATTAAGTTTATGCTCGTGGATGCCGAACCCGTTTGATCGGTAAGGTTCTGGCTGATTCCCCGCGCAGTGGTGGCGCCCGCGACTCGACTGAGCTCGTCGAAGTCAGGCCCACCTGTCATAGCAGCACGTGTGATAACCAGATGGAACAGAAGACCCTCAACGGCGAAGCGGAGATGACGGCGGTGCAGACCGAACTGCCCGTCGAGCCCGCGCCCGCGTCCGCGCCCGCGCCCGCACCCGCGCCGGCACCGGCGTCACGCTCCCCCGAGCCCCGCCGACTCTGGTTCCGTCACCTGCTTAAATTCCGACTCTTCTCCGGCGAGCAACCCAAGATCTCCACGCTCGCCGCCGTCGATGACGAAGCACAGATCGCCGACGACGTCGAGATCGGGCCCTTCTGCGTCATCGGCCCGCACGTGAAGATCGGCGGCGGGTGCAAGCTGCTCAACAACGTCACGATCCTCGGCCACACGACGATTGGCCAGCGCAACATCTTCTTCCCCAACGCCGTCGTCGGCGCCCAGCCGCAGGACCTGAAATACCGCGGCGGGGACACGAAGCTGATCATCGGCGACGACAACGCCTTCCGCGAAGCCGTCACCGTCCACGTCGGCACGGAAAAAGGCGGCGGCATCACCCGCATCGGCAACTCCAACCTGCTGATGATCAACGTCCACATCGGCCACGACGTGCAGATCGGCAACCGCTGCATCATCGCCAACAACGTCATGATCGCCGGCCACGTCGTCATCGGGAACAACGTCGCCATGATGGGCGGGGTCGGCATCCACCACTTCGTCACGGTCGGCGACTTCGCGTACCTCGGCGGCGCCGCCCGCATCCACCACGACGTCCCGCCGTTCGTCAAAGTGGACGGCGAAGACAAGATCCGCTCACTCAACACCGTGGGCCTGCGCCGCGCCGGCGTCGCCGACGACGACATCCAGGCCCTGCGCGACGCCGTGCGAAAGCTCTGGTTCGGCAAGAAAAAGAACTTCACCGCGGCGATGAACGAGTACGATCTGATGAACGGCATCAACCCGCGCGTGAAGGAAATGATCGAATTCCTCCAGCGCCGCGACCGCGGAAAGCACGGCCGATATCTCGAAGGATTGCGCACGGACAAGTGATGCGTCCGCGCGGGCTTGCCCTTAAGTGGCAAGTCCTCTGTTTCACAGAAGTTCACTTCGCGATCGGAATGAGCGTCAGCTCCAGGATATCCGCGTTCACTCGCTGCATCGCGTCCAGCACCGTCTGCGCCGGCGCCGATTCCAGATGAATCTTCGCCACCGCCGCTTCGGCGCCCTCGAAGATCACGTTCTCCATCTCCTGCACGTTGATCCGCGCGGCGCTGATCGCCTCGAGCACCGACGCCAGCACGCCCCGGCGGTCGCGGTGCCGGACGATCAGCATGCAAGTCGCCGGCGTCTTTTTCGCCAGATTGACGACGTTCGGCACGCGGCCGGTGTCGCGGAAGCTCTGGATAATCCGCACCGTCTCGGCGGCGATGGCCTCCTGCGCCTGCTCGGTCGAGGCGCCGATGTGATGCGTGCCGTAGACGCTGCGCTCGCGTGCGATCGGATCCGTGAAATCGCCGGTTGATGCCGTCGGCTCGCTCGCGAAGACGTCCAGGCCGACGCGCAGGTTCTTCTCTTTGATTGCGGCCACGAGGGCCGCCTGATCGATGATCTCGCCGCGCGAGGTGTTGATAAAGGTCGCGCCGCTCTTCATCGCCGCGAAGAAGTCGGTGTTGATGATGCCGCGCGTCTCCTCTGACAGCGCCAGGTGAACGCTGACGACGTCCGCCTGCGCCGCGACGCCGCGAATGCCTGCTTTGCGTTCGACGTCGAGCTCCGCTGCGGTCGCGTCGGTGAGGCTGCGGCTCCAGGCGATGACGCGCATGCCGAGCGCTTTGGCGCGGGGGATCATCTCCTTGCCGATCTGTCCGACGCCCACGAGACCCAGCGTCCGCCCGAACAATCCGCGCGCCTTCGAATACTCTGCCTTGTTCCACTTGCCCGCGCGGAGGTCGATGACGTTGTCCGCGATCCGGCGATCGAGCGCCAGCATCAGTCCGATCGCCAACTCCGCGACCGCGACCGCGTTCTTCCCCGGGCAATTCGAAACGTAGATCCCCCGCTTCGACGCCGCGGCAACGTCAATCGTGTTGAAGCCCGCGCCGGCGCGGACGACGAGCTTGAGCGCTCCCGCGGCGAGGATCGCTTCGTCCACCTGCGTCGAGCGGACGACCAGCACGTCCGGACCCAGATCGCGCACGGCGTCCGCGAGCGCCTGCTCTTTCAATTTCGGTTGGAATTCGACATCGAACCCGAGCGCCGCGAGCGCGTCGCGCCCGGACGATTCGAAGTTGTCCGCGATGAGAACACGCATGAAACGACCTCCGCGTGTGAAGTGTCAGCTCAGTATATGAGAAGGGCTCGCCAAACATGGCGAGCCCTTCGTTCTCTCGTCGTTGAATAAAGTCGAGAATCAGTCGAGGTTCATCGACATCAGGAACTGCGCGTTGCTCGGGACCTTTTCCAGGCGCCCCTTGAGCAGCTCCACCGCTTCCACCGGGTTCATGTCGCTGAGCACGCGACGCAGCCGATAGACCAGCTCCAGCTCCTTCGGATCGAGCAGCAGCTCCTCGCGGCGGGTGCCGGAGGCGTTGATGTCGATCGCGGGATAGGTGCGGCGGTCCACCAGCCGGCGATCCAGGTGCAGCTCGGCGTTGCCGGTGCCCTTGAATTCTTCGAAGATGACGTCGTCCATCTTCGAGCCCGTGTCGATCAGCGCGGTCGCCAGGATCGTGAGCGAGCCGCCTTCTTCGATGTTGCGGGCGGCGCCGAAGAAGCGCTTGG
>JAICTV010000208.1 GCA_025936175.1 Phycisphaerae bacterium | reverse complement strand
GAAGAGGAGGAGGAAGAAGCGGACGACGACGAACCCGAGCCCGAGTGCGACGAGGTCACGCTCGAGATGTCGCCACTGGAGCTTCCGCCGCCGTTATTGCTGCTGTGCGCGCCGGATTGACCCGACGAATCGGAAGACGACGACGAGGATGACGAGGAGCCGCCGCCCTGCGCGACCTGCGTAGTGTCGCCGCCGCTGCTGTCGCGGCCGCCGTTCTTGTCATGGCCGAAGGCGTTGCCGTTGCCGTGCTGGTTGTCGCCCGAATGGCCGTTGCCATTGCCGTGCGACGATGAGGTGTCGGTGGTGTCGGCGACGGTGGTGGTGGTGTCGTCGCCGCTGGTGTCGGTGGTGGTCGACGTCGTGTCGGTCGAGTCGCCGGCGCCATCAGTGCTCGATGAATCGCCGCCGCCGTTGTCGACAACGACGACAACGGTAGTCGAATCGCCCGAGCCGTCGGCGGAAGAATTCGAGCCGCCGTCCGGTCCGGTCGGATCGGTGGTGACGATGGTGGTCTGCTCGGTCAGACCGTTGTCGTCGCCGGTGGCGGTCGTCGAGTCGGTGGACGAATCGCCGGTCGTATCGGTGGTATCCGTGCCGGTCGTCGTGCCGTCGGCGACGGTGGTCGTGTCATCAGTCGAAGTCGAAGTATCCGTTGTATCGCCGGTCGTCGTCGTCGTGGTGTCGCCGGTGTCGGTCGTCGTATCCCCGCCGCTCGTGGTGATGGTCGTGGTGTCGCCGGCGGTCGTGGTGGTGTCAGTGGTGTCGGCGGTGTCGGTGGTCGTCGTGGTTTGATCACCGCTGCCAGTCGTGTCGCCGGTCGTCGTGGTCGTCGTGGAGTCGACGACGTCGCTTGCCGACGTGGAGCTGTCGGCCGAGGAGCCGGTTATGTCGTCGACGACCGAGACGACGCTGTTGTCGCTGCCGTCGCCGCTCGTCGAAGTCGACGACTGATCGCCGGCGCCGTGCCTGCCGGAGTGCTTGCCCGAATCGTCGCTGACGAGAGTCGTCGTCGATGACGACGTGTCCGTCGCAATTGACGTCATGTCAGTCGTCGTCGCGTCAGTCGTCGTCGCGGTGGCGGCCTTGTAGTTTTCCCACAAGGTCGCGAACGACGTGACGACGGTGCTCAGCAGTTGCGACGTTCCCGTCGAAGAAAGCAGCTTGCGCTGCTCCAGGTTCTCGACATGCGCGCGCAGGGGTTGAGCACGACGGGTGGTTGATCGATTTGCCATGGACGCGTCTCCCTCACAGCTTCGTGTGAGACATGCAACGCGATCGCCCAACCGAGATCCATCCGGTGTGGCCGCGATCACGCAGGGCCTACCAAACCGCGCAGCCGTCCGTGCTGGCAACCGTTAATTTGTCTGACGGTACAGATTTTCTTGCGGCACAGAACCGCAACACCCACTAACTCTCAGTAGCCCTTATGTTTATCAACGAGGTTGAGCAATGGCAAGGCTGAGACATAGCGGGCGATATTCTCGGCGAAGACGTTTTGCACCCGCTCGTAGCCCAGTTGCGACTTGCCGGCGATGTGCGGGGTGATGACGACGTTCTCCTGCCGCCACAGCTCATGATCCGCCGGCAGCGGCTCGGGATCGGTCACGTCCAGCCCCGCCCCCGCGATCTTGCCTGCCTTCACGACGTCCAAAAGGGCATCGGTCTTCACGATCTTCCCGCGCGAGACGTTGATGAAATAGGCTGACGGCTTCATCGCCGCGAACTGCTCCGCCCCCAGCATGCCGCGGCTCCTGAGCGTGTGCGGCGCGGCGCAAACCACGACGTCGGAACGCTTTAAGAGCGATTCGAGCCCCCTGTCGACCAGCGTCACCTCGTCCACCATCGCAAATCGCTCGGCGAACATCGGCTCGGCATCGACCGCGATGACCTTCATGTCCATTGCCTGGGCCCGCCGGGCGATTTCCCGGCCGATTCCGCCCAAGCCGATGATGCCGATGGTCTGCCCGCGAAGCTCGGTCGGCTCGGCGTCGTAGCCCCACTGCCGCTTGCGGCTCATCGCCGCCACACCGCGGGTCAGGGAAAAGAGCAGCCCGAGCGCGTGCTCGGCGATCTGCGGCGCGTAGCACCCCTGCGCGTTGGTCAGCACGACGTCGCGGGCGATCATCTCCTCCAGCGGATAATGCTCCACCCCCGCCGAGATGCACTGCACCCAACGCAGCTTCTTCGCCTCGGCCAGTTCGGAAGAGCTGACGTTCCCGAAGATCACATCCGCCGACGCCACGGCGACGTCACGCGATATCGTGATCTGCGGCGAGAGTTGCTTGATGCGCTCGAGATGCTCCGCCGACAGTCCGCCGCGGAGAAGGACCGAGACCGGAAGCCGCGGTTGCTCGATCGTCGGCGCCGCCGAAACATCGGAGGCGACCGCCGCCCCCATCGCCGCCGCACTCGCGGCGCCGATGAACGACCGACGCGATATGGCGCCCTCGCTCACGATTCGTCACCCTCCCGCGATCGCCGGGACGATGCTGATCTCATCGCCTTCCTTCACCGGCGTGTCGAGGTTCTTCAGGAAGCGGATGTCCTCGTCATTCAAATAGACGTTGACGAAGCGGTTGAGCTGCTTCTCGCCTTTAAAGAGCCGCGTCTCGATGCCGGCGGCTTTGCTCTTGAGCGCGGTGAGCACCTCGCCGACGCTCGCGCCGTCGGCTTCGACGATGTCGGCGCCGTTGGTGTAGCTGCGCAAGGGAGAAGGGATGCGAACTTTCACTGCCATGATGATGCCCTCTATTTTGATTTCGATTTCTTTTTCGAATCGTGCGGACCGGCCGAGTCATTCGGCATCGTCGGCGCCGACGCAATCGGCGGCTGCTGCGATTGCTCTTCCAGGTAGACCGCCAGATCCTTGAGCGTGTGGCCGGTCTCCACCGCCGCGTGGGCCGAGCGCCACTTCAGCACGTGGCCACGCTCGTACCAGTACGGCTCATCGTAATACTGCGGCCCCTTCGCGTCGGCAAGCGCGCGCACGCCGCGGGCGACCCGGGACAGCACGTCGGGCGGCGGATTGGCCGTCGCCGCCCAGTTTCGAATGTCTGCGGCGAGCGATTTCACCAAATCCTTTGTCTCCGCGGCAGCATTCATGCGCTGCGTCAGGTCATCGACCGCCGCGGCGAACGTCTCCGGCGTCTTCGGGAGCTTTTTGTACAGCTCATCGCGATAGCCGAGGATCGGCGCGTTCTCCTGCGCCACCCGGCTGACCGCATCCCCGATCGCCGCCTTCAGATCCGAGACGTCCGACTCTTTCTTCCCCTGCACGGCGACATTGAGCTTCTGCTGATCCTGCTGTCCGATCCCCGGCCGCGGCGCTGGTCCGGGCGAGGCGCGATACGCCGCGAGCAGTTCCCCGGAAAGCTGCGGATCGAGCGTGTCCGGCAAGCCGGAAAGGAGTTGCCAGCGAATGTACGCCGACTCGCGCGGATCTCCCCCACCGGCTTGCAGCGCGAAGGCGATTGCCGCGGCGGTCGCGTCGGTCGAGGGATGATCCTTGAAGTAGTTGCTGCTCGCTCGAATCTCCGCCGATTTCGGATTCTTCAGATACGCCTCGTACTCCTTTGCCAGCGCGGTGGCTGCGGATCGAACGGCTGCTCGGGCCGGATCACTCGATGGCGATCGCCGTGTTGTTGTTGTTGGTCTCGTGGAGGTCGCGCCGAGACAGCAGGCGACGCAAAGCACTGAGATCACATAACCCCGGGCTTGCCCGGGGGACTTCCAAACGCCGCCGGCTAAAGCCGGGGCTATGTGCCATCGCGTTCTCACGATTCGGCGGCGGATTGTACCGATGCGCGCGACGCCGCCGGCGAAAATCAGTTTGCGCTTGACATATTCCCATAAGGGTATCTATCGTCTGCCCGGGTCACGATGCCCAGAGCGCCAACCACCCTCGACCCCTTCAACGCCGTCGCCGAGCCGAAGCGCCGACTCGTGCTCCAGGCTATCGGCGACGATGAGCGGCAGGTAAACGACATCGTCGACTCCCTCGGCTGGCCGCAGCCGATGGTCTCCAAACACCTCGCCGTGCTGAAGGAGGTGGGGCTGGTGAGCGTGCGCCGCGACGGCCGCCGGCGGCTCTATAAGGTCGAAGGCTCGAAGCTCAAGCAGATCCACGACTGGGCCAAGACGTTCGAGCGCCTCTGGGATCACCAGCTCCAGCGCATCAAGGAACGCGCGGAAAAAAAGGCAAGGGGGCAGTAACTCTTTCGCGAGAAAGCGAGTATCGAACCATGTCACGAACAGCCACCGCATCATCGAGTTCAGTCAGTGCCGCGACCTCGGATCACGAGATCCAATCGCTGCACATCGAGAAGGAAGCGCGCATCGACGCGCCGATCGAGATCGTCTGGGAATCGCTCCTGGAGGAGATCGGGCCGCAGAGCACCATGCCGGACGGCAAGCCGTTCCCGATGGTGCTCGAAGCCTTTCCCGGCGGGCGATGGTTCCGCGATCTGGGCAACAAGGCCGGCCACTTCTGGGGTCACGTGCAGGTCATCAAGCCGCCGACGCTGCTCGAGCTGTGCGGCCCGATGTTCATGTCGTACGCGGCGACGAACCACCTGCAATACCGTCTCGCCGCCGACGGCGACGGAACACAGCTCACGCTCACGCATCGCGGCTTCGGGCAGATTCCCGAGGAGCACCGCGAAGGCGTGAAGCGGGGCTGGCAATACAAGCTCGATCACATCCGCGAGATCGCGACGCGGAAGGTGAAACACTGAACCGTTTGTCGAATCCGCCGGGAACGATCGCGGATCGGTCGTCGAATCTCACGCGTCGTCATGCTGAGGTAATCCGAAGCATCTGGGTCGGCCTGGCCCTGTCTCAGCCCTCCCCTGTAGGGGCGAGGCCTGCCTCGCCCGCGTTTGCGGATTGCGCATTCCCCGCGAAATTCGAAGCGGGCGACGCAGGCGTCGGCGCTGCCGATTCCGCCGAGTCACAGGGTTGAGACAGAGCCGGTCAGTCTCACCAGATCCGTCGCAGTCCCTCAGCGGGTGTCTATGAACTCAAAGACGTCGAATGTTAGCGTCGTCATGATGGTAATCCGAAACATCTGGCTGCGGGCGGGCAGATGCTTGGATGACCCGCTGCGCGAGTACCCAGTATCTCAGCACGACACTCACGTGGAGCGCTTTTTTTGACAACGGCTCAGAATGACATCGGATTCGTGACGCCGGCAAGGAACGCGGCAACGGGCGACCGGCCCACGCCCTTCAGCAGCCTTATCGTTTCGCGAAGGCATGGTCGCGGGAGGCACGCACTGGAAGGAGGGCTTGATGCTTCGGGTCCGGAACGTATTATTCCGATTGGTTAATTAACCGATCGGAATAATGAAAACCACCGACCGCCTCAACGCCACCTTCGCCGCCCTGGCCGATCCGACTAGGCGCGCCATCCTCGGCCGCCTCGCGGGGGGCGCGGAGCGGAACGTCACCGATCTGGGCAAACCCTTCGACCTCTCGCTCCCCGCGATTTCCAAGCATCTCAAGGTGCTCGAGCGCGCCGGTCTGATCGAGCGCGGACGCGAAGCGCAATGGCGGCCGTGCCGGCTGCGGCCCGAGCCGCTCAAGCAGGCCAGCGACTGGCTCGCGCAGTACCGCCAGAGCTGGGAAGAAAGCTTTGACCGCCTCGACGCCTATCTCAAAACCGTCCAGAAACGGCAGCATTCTGCGGGAAAGAAGAAAAAGCAGCCGCGGCTGTCGAATCCGCGCCACGCCGTTCGACTCACTGGCAACAACAGGAGATTTGGATCATGACCGGCAACGAAAACCTTCCCGCGCCTTCGCCCAAGCCGTTTGTCATCTCGCGGACGTTCGATGCGCCGCTCAAAACAGTCTGGGACGCGTGGACGCAGCGCGAGCAGCTCATGCAGTGGTTCGGCCCCAAGGGTTTCACCATGCCCACGGCGAAGCTCGACTTCCGCCCGGGCGGGGATTTTCACTATCAACTGATCGGCCCCAACGGCCTGGAAATGTGGGGCAAGTTCACCTACCGCGAGATCGTCCCGCTCCGGCGGATGGTCTGGCTGCACACGTTCTCCGATGCGTCCGGCGGGTTGACGCGCCACCCGCTCGCGCCGACCTGGCCGCTGAAGATGCTCTCCACCGCCACCTTCTCCGAGCGCGACGGCAAGACGACGGTGACGATCGAGATGATCGCGCTGGAAGCAAGCGCGCAGGAACAAAAGACCTTCGACGACAGCCACGGCGGCATGAACCAGGGCTGGACCGGAACGTTCGAGCAGCTCGCGGAATATCTGAAGAATCGTTGAGGTGAATCCCGACGAAGCGAAATGCTGTCTCACAAGAGAAGAGCCCCACGCGGAAGCGCGGGGTTTTCTTCCCGGAGATTAAAAACCATGTCGACAACCAAACCCGGAAATGTCGCGCTCTGGACCGGTCGCGTGCTCAGCGCCCTCCCCGTGCTGATGATGCTCGGCGGCGCGATTTACTCGCTCATCAAACCCGCCGCGGTGCGCGAAGGCTTCGCCCAGTTCGGCTACCCCGAGCGCTTCTTCACCGCGATCATCATCACCGAGATCGTCTGCGTCCTGCTTTACGTCATCCCGCGAACCGCGGTGCTCGGCGCGATCCTGTTGACCGGCTATCTCGGCGGCGCGACGGCGACGCACGTGCGCATCGCCGACCCCGCGTTCGTCATGCCCATCCTCATGGGCGTCGTCGTCTGGCTCGGACTTTTTCTTCGTGAACCGCGCCTGCGCGGGCTGATTCCGATCCGGCGGTGAGGCTATCATCGGCAACCACCGCTGATGATGAGCGACGCACGCGCCAGAGTTGATGAGGTCTACCGCGCCGAATCCCGCCGCGTGCTGGCGACGCTCATTCGCCTCTGCGGCGGGGATTTCGATCTCGCGGAAGAAGCGATGCACGATGCGTTCGCGTCGGCGGTCGAGCAGTGGCCGCGCGAAGTCGTGCCCGCGAATCCGCGCGCGTGGCTGATCTCCGCAGGCAAATTCAAGGCGATCGACGTCATGCGCCGCCGGGCGAAGCATGATGCGTCGCTCGGACAGATCGCCGAGCGGCTCAACGCACAATCGGAAGATCCTGCTGAGAAGGCGATCGATGAAGGCATCGAAGACGATCGCCTCCGCCTGATCTTCACCTGCTGTCACCCGGCGCTGGCCGCCGAGGCTCGCGCGGCGTTGACGCTGCGTGAAGTCTGCGGGCTGACGACCGAAGAAATCGCCCGCGCCTTCTTAAGTTCCCCGCCGACGATCGCGCAGCGCATCGTCCGCGCCAAGGCGAAGATCAAGTCGGCGAAGATTCCATATCAGATTCCGTCCCGCGCCGATCTGCCCGAGCGGCTCGGCGTCGTGCTGCACGTGGTCTACCTCGTCTTCAACGAAGGCTATTCCGCGTCGGCCGGGGCGTCGGTCACGCGCGCGGATTTGTCCGGTGAAGCGATTCGTCTCGGGCGGTTGCTGATGGCGCTTCTGCCGGAGCCGGAGGTGATCGGCTTGCTCGCGCTGATGCTAATCCATGAATCGCGTCGCGCGGCGCGTTCGACGGCGGAGGGCGATTTGGTCCTGTTGGAAGACCAGGACCGGTCACTGTGGAACCGCGAACAGATCGCGGAGGGTTTGCTGCTCGTTCAACAAGCGCTGCGAACGCAGCGCTTCGGCGCGTACACGATCCAGGCGGCCATCGCGGCCGTGCATGCGGAGGCGAAGTCGTCCGCGGAGACAGATTGGAACCAGATCACCGCCCTGTACGATCTGCTCCGCCGGATCGACCGTTCGCCGGTGATCGAGCTGAATCGCGCGGTGGCGATCGCGATGCGGGACGGCCCCGCCGCGGGACTGGAATTGATCGACGCCCTGCTCGCGGGAGGCGATCTCTCCGATTACCACCTCGCCCACGCCGCCCGCGCCGACCTGTGCCGCCGGTCGAACCGAACTGCCGACGCCAAAACCGCTTACGAGCGCGCGATCGCGCTGACCGCGCAGGAGCCCGAGCGCCGATTTCTCGAAAAACGCCTGCGCGAACTGTCGCTCTAGAAAATTCTCGACGGCCTGTCGATTTGGTGCTCGCCCGCTCGACTAACAGGTGTAACAACCGCAACCCCAACAGAAGGAGATCGTTATGCGAGTTGATTCATACCTGAACTTCGACGGTCGATGCGAAGAAGCGATCGAGTTTTACAAGAAGAACCTCGGCGCTGAGACGAACATGCTGATCCGCTTCAAGGACAGCCCCGACAAGTCCATGCCGATCCAGCCCGGCAGCGAGAACAAGGTCCTCCACTGCGAGCTGCAGATCGGCGAATCCAAGATCATGGCGTCCGATTGCCACTGCGCGGAAAAAGCGGGCTTCTCCGGCTTCTCGCTCTCCCTCACCGCGAATGACGACGCGCAGGCGAAGAAGATCTTCGCCGCCCTGGGCGAGTGCAACGGCGGGGAGGTCGCGCAGCCGCTGATCTCGACCTTCTTCGCCAGCAGCTTCGGCGTGGTCAACGACAAGTTTGGCGTCTCCTGGATGATTGTCGTTCCGACCAAGTGAGATTTGATCGTGAAATACGTCTGTCTTGGCTACCATGATCAGCCGCGCCGGGCGCTCGCGTCCGCGGCGGCGACGACGCTTCGCTTCGACAACGGAAAAGTGTTCGTCACCGCGGGCGCGGCTGTCCCGGGAAACGATCGGCTCGGCAACGTAACCCTCATCGAGGCGGCGGATCTCAATCACGCGATCTCGCTCATGTCGCATCGTTCGGACCTGAGCGACGGCGCGTGCATCGAGATCCGCCCGATCGACGACACGGAGAAACAGAAATGAAATACATGCTCCTGATCTACATGGGCGAGAACGCGATGAGCGACGGCGAGCGCGAGCAGTGCTACAAGGACTCGACCGCGCTCTGCCACGAGCTGGCCGAGAATGGAAAATTCATCGCCGCCAGCCCGCTGCAACCCGTCGCGACGGCGACGAGCGTGCGCGTGCGCGAAGGCAAGCGCCTGATCACCGACGGCCCCTTCGCCGAGACGCGCGAGCAGCTCGGCGGATACTTCATCGTGGATGTCGCCGACGCCGACGAAGCCGCGGCGATCGCATCCCGCATCCCGGCCGCGAAGAAGGGCACCGTCGAGGTCCGCGCGATCCTCGAGATCCCGAATCTGCCGAGGAAGCTCGAAACGGTCGGAGCATCGTCATGAAGTACATGCTGCTCTGTTACGACGATGAACGCGCGTGGGAGCGGGAAGGTCCCGGCGCCCAACGCGCGGCGATCGACGAGGCCGTGACGCTGACGCACGAACTGGCCGAGAAGGATCAGTACGTGATGGCCTCGCCGCTGCACCCGCAGGCGAGCGCGCAGCTCGTGCAGGTCCGCGACGGCAAACGCATCGTCACCGACGGCCCCTTCGCCGAGACGCGCGAAGTGCTCGGCGGGTTCTACGTGATCGATGTGGACGATCTCGATCAAGCGATCGCCGTCGCGTCGCGCCACCCCGGCCTCCGCCACGGCGCGGTGGAGATCCGGCCGGTGATGGAGATTCCCGGATTACCGAACGGTTGAACCTCATCAACAGCGAAGGAGAATCCCAATGATGCCCGCACTGATCATCGTGATCGCGATCGTCGCGATCGCCGCCGCCGTTCTGATCCTCGCCTCGCGCGCCCCGGCACAATTCAACGTGCGGCGAGAGGCGACCATGTCCGCCCCGCCCGCCGCGCCGTTCGCGCAGGTGAATAACTTCCGCAACTGGGAAGCGTGGTCGCCCTGGGCCAAGATCGACCCGAACGTGAAGATGACCTACGAAGGCCCCGCCACGGGTGTCGGATCGCTGCAGAGCTGGGAGGGCAACAAGAAGGTCGGCGCCGGCCGCGCGACGATCACCGTCGTCGAGCCGGATCGTCTCATCCGCATCCGCCTCGAATTCCTCCGCCCCTGGAAATCCACCAACACCGCCGAGTTCACCTTCGAGCCGCACGCGAACGGAAAGCAGACGCTGGTGACGTGGACGATGACCGGCGAAGCGCACCTGATGTGCCGCGTCTTCGGCATGCTCTTCGACATGGACAAGATGGTCGGCAAGGATTTCGAGAAGGGCTTAAGTCAGATGAAG
>JAICTV010000172.1 GCA_025936175.1 Phycisphaerae bacterium | reverse complement strand
ATCAGCTTGTGCAGCCGCTGCGGGTCGGCGGGGTAGTCGAATTCGCAGCTCAGCACGATCGGCTGATCGGACGATGAGCCGAAGTGATAGCGCAACAGCGTGCTCTCCCTCTGCTTCTCGAAATGCGCGTCACCTGACTCGATCTTCCACGTCGCCGCGACGTCCTCGCCGGCGGTCACGACGTAAATGTGCGCATCGAGCGAGCGGGCTTGCAGGCCTCGGAGCTCTAATCGTGCGAGACGATCGTCCAACGCGTCATCCACTTCCTTCGGCAGCAGCGCGAGCTTGTACGCTTCGAGCAGCTTCGACTCTTCACCTGTCCATAGCTCCTGATTCAATCGCGGGACGATCTGGCTGATCAGGTATTCCGTCGCCGTCGCGCGATATTTCTCCAGATCGACCGCGTTTCCCCCCGGGGGGAGCGTTCCCTTGTTCACGGCGTCACGCGTCAGTTGCCGGAGCTTCGCCAGCGCGGCTTGCCATCGGTCAGTCGGTGCTTCGGGGGGTCTCAGCGCGGGAACGGATTCGCGAATCCGCGGCGACGTCGGCTCGAAGCTCGGGATTGTCGGGAGCCACGTCGCCTGATGCAGCTCCTCGTCCGTCTTCAGGCTCGTCGCGACCAGGTACGCGAAGGGGACGAGGAACACCGCGATGAACGTGATGAGCACGAGGTGAATCCCTCCGCGCTCGACGCAGTAACGGATAAATGCGGACTGTCGTCGCGAAGACGCAAGCGACTTCGGCTCCGTCGCGGCGGCGGCGGATGATGTGCGCGCGACGCGCGCAACCGTGGGATCAAGTCCGGTCATATTGCACCCACCGGTTGCTCAGCCACAGTTGCAGCAGGGTCAACGCCAGTACGATCACGAACAGGATCCACGCCATCGCGCTCGCGTAGCCCATGCGGAAGAACTGGAACGCCTGTTGGAAGAGGTTGTAGGCGAAGAAGAGGGTGGAATCGAACGGCGTTCCGCCGTGCGTCATGATGAACGCTTCCTGAAAGATCTGCATCGTCCCGATCACGCCGATCACCGCGTTGAAGAGGATGTATGGGCTGAGCATCGGGATGGTCACGTTCCAGAACCGCCGCCACGCGTTGGCGCCGTCGATGCTCGCGGCTTCATAGAGCTGCGGCGGGATCGATTGCAGCCCCGCGAGCCAGATGATCATCCCGCCGCCGACGCTCCAGAGGTACATCAGGATCAGCGCCGGCTTGCTCCAGTGCGGATCGTTCAGCCACAGCGGCGCAGTGAAGTGGAAGGGATGGCCGACGATCCGGCCGATGAATTTCGCCAGCCACTCGAACGGCAGGGTGCTGTAGAGCGCGTTGAGCACGTTATTCAACACGCCGAAGGTCGGATTGAAGACCCACAACCACAGCAAGCTCGCCGCCACGAGCGGCATCACTGCCGGCAGGTAAAAGCCCGTGCGATAAAAACCCATTCCGCGCACCGCTTTGTTCAGCAGCATCGCGATGATCAAGCTCAGCGCCATGCCGAGCGGCACACGGATCAGCATGTACGCCGTGTCCCACACGCTGACGTAAAACAGCCGATCCTTCAGCAATTCGCGATAATTCTCCAGCCCGACATAGCGCGCGGGCGAGAGCACGTCGTAGCGCGTGAAGCTGAAGATGACGCTGAAGAGGATCGGCCCGGCGATGAAGATGATCATGCCGACGATCCATGGCGACGCGAACATCATTGCCGCGCCGACTTCGTGGGCGCGATACGAGTAGTCCTTCCGCCGACGCTTGTAGACGACGAACATCGCCAGGACCGGCGCGAAGATGATCGCCACGTAGACCGCGAAGTAAGGCGTCCAGTTCACGACGTGCGGCGGCGGGGGGGCGAGCAGCTCGTCGATCGCGCGCTGCACCACCGGCACCGAGTGCGACAAGGCCAGCTTGATCTCGTCCTGCCCGGTTTTCTGTGCCTCGTCGCGATACCCGTGCAGGGTCGCAGCATCCGTCGCGCGCACCTGCTCGTTCCAAAGCAATTGCCCGACCGGCGTGACCGGTCGAATCCGCGTGTGCGGCATCAGCTCTTTCACCACCGAATACGCCTGCTGAATCCGCGGCGGGATCTCCTTGTTGTTCGTGATGTACTTGTCGATAAGCCGCTCGTAGTGAACGCGATTGGCAAACCCGCGCGGCAGATACAGCTTTCCCTCGCTCTGCTTCTGTTCATGCTTCCCCGACTCCATGAGCTGCATCGCTTCCCAGGAGTACATGTACTGGATGAACTTGAACGCGCCGTCTTTGTGTTTTGCGGTCGTGGGGATGACCATAGCGAACCCGCCCGACCACGAGACCGGCCCCTTATCCACTCGATCCGCGGGCATCGGCGGCGCGCCGACGACGAAATCCATGTTCGGCCGCCAGTTCGCGATGTATTCCATCGACGGATCGCCGTCGATCTTCATCGCCACCATGTCGGCGACGAACGGATCGGTCGCGCCGCCGCCGTACGCTTGCTCCAGCGCCGTCACCTGTCCGACGCCGCCGAGGTCGTCGTAGACGTCGGTCATCCAGCGCAGCGCGCGCACGCAAGGCGGCGAATCGAGCGTGCAGACGGTGCGATCGTCGTTGAGGAATTCCCCACCCGCCTGCCACGCGAAGAGATAGAGCCAACTGTTCCCGATCCGCGGCGCGAAGCCGAGCCGCGCGATGCCGGAGGTCTTGTCGCCGGGGATCTTGAAGCGCGTCAGCGCGTTGGCGTAACTGCGCAGCTGGTCCCAGTTCTTCGGCAGTGTCGGCTCGCCGCGCGCGTCGCGATATCCCGCTTGTCGGAGCAGCTCGGAGTTTCCGTAGAGGATGCGGACATCGACGACGGTCGGAATACCGAACAGCCGCGACTTCGCTTTGCTCCCCGGCGGGCGGTAACTCGCCTCCTCGATCGCCCACGGGTAGTACTCGCTCGTGTCGATGCGATACGGATCTTTCGCATCCTGCTTCTCCATGTAGGGCGTGAGATCCGTCAGCGCCCCGCGACCTGCCCATTCGCCGATGGCGAAGCGATCGAACCACACGACGTCCGGCGGCACGCCGCCGGCGATCGCGCTCAGCAGCCGCTGCGCGTCGCCGGTGATGTCCTGCGCGACGGCCGTTCCCATCACGACCTTATACTGCGGGTTCTTGACCTCGAACTCGTGGATCAGCGTGTAGATGTCATCGCCGAGCCACGGATGCCCCCAGAAGACCAGCTCCGTGCGATCGTCCTTCGGCGGCGCATGACTCGACCATCTCCACGAGACGATCAAGCCGACGATCACGACGAGGAGAAAAACCGCGCTCACCTTCACATAAGCGGCGCGGCGGCGAGAAAATCGCGACAGGATCGACAAACTCAAACCTCCGCGAAGCTTTCGGCGGCGGGAAAAGACCGGTCAACTAAGATACAAGCTCCCATCGCTCGCACAAATCCGCGCGGCGCGCCGGCACGAAGTTGATGTATCATTCGCCGAATCATGAAGCCCTTCAGCATCGGCCAACTCGCGCATTCCGCCGGCGTTCCTACATCCACCGTCCGCTACTACGAGCGCAGCGGACTGCTGCGACCGGACGATCGCTCCGACAGCAACTATCGACTCTACGACACGCGCTCGCTCGAGCGGCTGCGCTTCATCCGCAGCGCGCAGGGGGTTGGCTTGAGTCTGAAGGAAGTCGCCGAGCTGCTCCGCCTCACCGGCGACGAATCGCCGTGCGATGAGGTGATGGCCGCGCTGCGTCGGCGGCTCGACGGCGTCCGCGCCAAGCTGCGCGATCTCAAACGCGTCGAGCGCACGCTCACGGGCGCCCTGGACGATTGCTGCAAGGGCGATAGCCCCAGCCTCTGTCACCAAGTCGCGAACTTAAAAAATCGCAAATGCCCTTGACCTTGCACCAAGGTGCAAGGTTTACACTTGGGTTGTGACGAAGCTCAAGATCCTTTTCCTCTGCACCGGAAACTCCTGCCGCAGCCAGATGGCCGAGGGGTTTGCGCGCACGCTCAAACGCAATGAGATCGACGCCTACTCCGCCGGCGTCGAGCCGCACGGGATCAACAAGCTCGCCGTCAAGGCGATGGCCGAGGCGGGCGTGGACATCTCGCGCCAGCGGTCCAAACACGTCGATGAGCTGCGGAACATCGAATTCGACTACGTCGTCACCGTCTGCGGCCGCGCGAACGAGACGTGCCCGGCGTTCGGCGGCAAAACCAGGCGTCTCCACGTCGGCTTCGACGACCCGCCGGCGCTGGCGAAGTGCGCCGGCGCCGACGCCGAGCCGATGACGCACTACCGACGCGTGCGCGATCAGATCCGCAGGTTCATCGAGCAATTGCCCGATTCACTCACCACGAAAGAAGGGACGAATCATGTCTGAATTCATCACCCGGGCCGTCCGATCCAAGTACGGCTCGGTCGCGAGCAGCGGCCTGTCGTCCGAACACGACGGCGTGCGCGCCGTCGCCGAGGCCTTCGGCTACAGCGATGCGGAGCTGAGCTCCATCCCCGCCGAGGCGAACATGGGCCTCTCCTGCGGGAATCCCACCGCCTTCGCGAGCCTGCGGCCGGGCGAGGTGGTTGTGGACCTGGGTTGCGGCGGAGGGCTCGATGTCTTTCTCGCCGCGCAGAAGGTCGGCGCGACCGGAAAAGCGATCGGCATCGACATGACCCCGCAGATGATCGAGCTCGCTCGGCGCAACGCCGCGCGCGGCAATCCGCCGCCGGCGAACGTCGAGTTTCACCTCGCGACGATCGACAAGCTGCCGTTGCCGGGCGCGTCGGCGGACGTGGTGATCAGCAATTGCGTGATCAACCTCGCGCCGGACAAGCCGGCGGTCTTCCGCGAGATCGCGCGCGTGCTCAAGCCCGGGGGCCGGCTCGCCGTCAGCGACATCGCGCTCAAGCAGCCGCTCCCGCCGCCCCTCGCGGGCGACATCATGGCCTACGTCGGCTGCATCGCCGGCGCCATCCTCATCGACGACTACCCGCGCCAGTTGCTCGACGCCGGCTTCGAGCACGTGCAGGTGATCGACAGCGGGGCGGACCTCAACGCCTACGCGAAGGTGGAAAACCAGTCCGGCTGCTGCTCGCCGCCAGTCCAGTCGTCGTCGCTGCCGATCGCCAAAGCTCCGTCGTGCTGCGGCAGCGAAGCGCCGCACGAGGATCAAGCGCTGCACGATCGGCTGAAGGACCTGCTGAAGCGATACGACGTCAACCAGTATGCGGCGAGCGTGAAGGTGTACGCGGTGAAGCCGAAGTGATCCGCGTCGTACCGGTATGCGGGGAAAGAGGCCGAGGTGGGATTCGAACCCACGAATAACGGATTTGCAATCCGTCCCCTTAGTCCACTTGGGTACTCGGCCGCATGACGTGCCCGTTTTTCTTCGGCACGCGAGACGCGGGATTGTAGCGGGCACAAATGCCATGGCAAACGCCGCTCGTTCACGCCGCCGCACGGCCGGTTTTTCCGCGCTGCCTCTCCGTCATCTTCCCGTTAGATGGGAACACATGGATTCGGTACCTTCACGGAGGTCTGATTCGTCTTCCCCCGCCTCCCGCTATGAGCTTCCCCCGGTGGTGTACAACGCCGCGGGCAAGGTCCGCCGCGCGGGCTTCGAGCTCGAATACGCGGGCGTGAGCATCGAGCAGTCCGCGCGAATCGTGCGCGACGTCTTCGGTGGACGAGAGACGGTTCTCAGCACGTTCCAGCGCACGGTCGAGACCGACCTCGGCACGTTTTGCGTCGAGATCGATGCGACGCTGTTGAAAGACAAGACCTACGAGCAGCCGCTCCGCGCCGTCGGCATCGACCCGAATCACCTCGATCTCCGCTGGCTCGAGCACGCGCTGCTCGGCACATTCTCCACCATCGTCCCGATCGAGATCGGCGCGCCCGCGATCGAGATCACCAGGCTCGATCCGCTCGACGAGCTTCGCCGACGACTGCACGATGCCAGCGCCAAGGGGACGCGGGCGTCTTTTCTGTACGCGTTCGGCATGCACATTAACCCGGAGATCCCGTCGGACGATCCGGCGATGCTGCGGGATGTGCTGCGCGCCTTCGTGCTGCTCTATCCCTGGTTGAAGGACCGCGCGCAGATCGACGTCTCGCGCCGCATCACGCCTTACGTCGATCCGTTTCCCGACGAGTACGCGCGGTTGATCCTCGGCCCGGCGTATCCGGCATCGCGCGATCGGCTGATCGACGATTACCTCCGCTACAACGCCACGCGAAACCGCGCGCTCGACATGCTGCCGGTGCTCGCTCATCTGGACGCGCATCGCGTGCTCGCGCACGTCAGCGACCGGCATCTTGTCAAGCCGCGGCCCGCCTTTCACTATCGCCTGCCCAACTGCATGATCGACGAGGAACACTGGACGCTGGCGCGGGAGTGGAAGCTGTGGGTGGCGGTCGAGCGGCTCGCGTGGGATCGCGATCGCCTGGCGGAAATGTGCCGCGCGTATCTCGACGCGCAGGAGCGGGCGCTCAAGCCGCTGGTCGATCCGTGGCCGGATCTCCTGGAGTCGTACCTCAAGGCCTCCTGATGCGCCACAGCCGCCGGCCCATCATCGGCGTCACCGGACCGGATTGCGGGGGCGCGGCGGCGTGGATCTTCACGCGCTTGGCCGTCTATCTCGCCGGCGGACGCGCCGTCCACATCACGCCGGCGCACCGGTGCGACATCGCAAGATTAGAGGGCCTGATCGTCGGCGGCGGGGCGGACGTCGATCCGAAATTATACGGCCGGGAGTTGCTCCACATCACCGAGGCCCGGCGTCCCGCGCAGGCGGCGGGGCCGTGGCTGCTCAACCTGGTCCTCTTCCCGCTCACGTGGCTGATCCGAAAGTTTGCCGCCGCCACCGCGCGCCCCGGTCCGCGCCATGGCGGGCGCGATCCGCTGCGGGATGCGCTCGAAATGCGATTGATCCACGCCGCGGTGCTGCGCCGCCTGCCGATTCTCGGCATCTGCCGCGGGTGTCAGCTCATCAACGTCCACTTCGGCGGCTCGCTCTATCAGAGCTTGAAAGGCTTCTACGTCGAGGACCCGGAAGTGCGCACCATCCTCCCGCGCAAGCGAATCATCGTCCCGCCGGAGACGAAGCTGGCGAAGGTGCTCGGCCGCCACCCCCGCCGCGTGAACGCGCTGCACCGGCAGGCGATCGCGCAGCTCGGCCGCGGGCTGCGTGTCGCCGCGCGCGACCGGAACTCAATCGTCCAGGCGATCGAGCACGAGGCGCTGCCGTTCGTGCTCGGCGTGCAGTGGCACCCCGAGTATCTGCCGCAGATGCGCGAGCAGCGGGCGATCTTCTGCGCCCTCGTGCGCCACGCCCGCGCTGCCGCTCACGTCGAGCCGGCGGCCGGTAAAAACTACGTCCCCGCGCCACTGTGAAGCAGCGCGGGGACGGCTCACCCTCCGGGTTGAGCAAATCGTGCAACCGTTACCGGCTGCGGCGCCGCCGGCCGAGAAGCGCGCTGGCCGCCAGGCCGATCAGACCGATCGACGCCGGCTCCGGCACCGCCGCCACGCCGCTGAGGCCACCGCTCACGAAGAACGCGGGGCCCTGCGCGGGGAAGTTGGAGTCGATGATGAAGTAGTCGTCGCCGTTGACGACGCCGTCGTAATTGAAGTCGCCGTTGAACCAGCCGTGACCGTTGGTGGGGAAGGCCGAGTCGATCTGGAAGTAGTCGTCACCGTTGATCTGACCGTCCAGGTTCGCGTCGCCGTTGTAGGTGTACATGGTCAGCACGTCGTTGGCCCCGACGCTGACACCGCCGAACGTCGCCAGGCCCAGGTCGCTGTTCGAAGCCACGCCGATGCTCGTCAGCGTATTGCCGCCCGTCGCGTTGGACTCGCTGGTGACGATGCCGCTCGGCCCGCTGAAGTCCTGATTGACGCCGTAGCCGGTGGCGATCAGGCCCGTCGTGCCGGTGTACGCCGAGCCGTTCCACGTGCCCACCGAGTTGTTCGGCGAGGTCAGGATCAGGTGGTTGTTGGTGATGTCGATTTTGTTGGAGTTGACGGCCAGCGTATTGAGCTTGCTGGTGCCGGCGGCAAGACCGTTCTCGCGGACGGTGACGTTGCCGTTCATCGTCAGCGAGTTCTGCTGCACGTGCGTGGCGCGAAGCACGGCTCCTGATTCGACGGTGGTGTTGCCGCTGCCGTTGATCTCGCCGACGTTCTTCGTGCCCGTCATCACGTGCAATCCGACGGTCGAATTGTTGGTGACGTTCACGTGATGGGTCCCGTCGCTGAGGGCGTCCTGCGTCCCGGCGAGGTCCACGCGGGCCCCGGAGCTGATGGCCAGGGTTGCGCCGGGCGTGACGGTGACGGCGGAAGTCGGGTCACCGACATTGACCGGAGCCGTGCGCTCGAAGCTGAGCGTGCCGGCGCCGTTCACCGTCAGCGTCGAGTTGCCCCAAGCGATGTTGCCGTTGACGACGTTGGAGTTGGTGTTGACCAGCGCCTGCGTGCCGATGACCACCTTGCGCGGGGTCACGCCGTCGACGGCATCGGTTGTCAGAACCGAGCCGCCGTTCACTGTGATATCGCCGGCGTACGTCGCGTCGACGAGGGTTGACGCGATGGCGCCTCCGGCGATTGTGACCGGGCTGCGGAATGTGGTGGCGTCGATCGGGGGAGTGTTCGCGAGGTTGGGCGAGTTAGCGCCGACGGCGAGGACACCGCCCACGAGCGTGATCGGGCGCGTGGGTCCGTTGGGACCTTCGCCGATGTTGGTCAACGGGTTGTAACCCTGGTAGCCAAGCGCGTTGAGGGGTTCACCGAATCCGCCGGGAGCGGACGGACCGATCTGCAGTGTGCCGCCGTCCAATTCCCACGATCCGACATACTGCGTGCCTGCGCCGGTGGCGGAAGAGGTGCCGCCGGAGGTCAGGTAAACGCGCCCGCTGGACCCGCCGCCGTTGACGACGATCTTCGCGCCACTCGTGGAGGCGCTGCCGACGTTGCGCACCGCGCTGAGGATGGTCAGCACGTCGCCGCTGCTGGGCGCCTTGATGTTGGCGACCGTGCCGGCGGCGGTGGGAACCGCCGGTGCAGTGGCGCCGGCGAAGGACGCGTTGGCGCCGGTGCCGATCAGCGTGCCCCCGTTGTTGATGGTCATTCCGATGGTCACGTCGCCCGCACCGGTGTTGCCGTTGTTCCCGATCTTGACGTTGTCGATCTGGAACGTCCCGCCGTTGTTGATCGTGATCGAACCGGCGCCGTTGCCGCCCACACCGCCGGCGTTGACGCTGTTCACCTCGACCTTGCCGGCGTTGATCGTCAGGTTGCCGGTGAAGGACGGGCTGGGCGTGTTGAGCAGCAGGGTGCCGACGCCGTCCTTGGTCAGCGAGCCCGAGAGGCTCAGCGCGCCGGTGCTGCCGTCGCCGATGGTCATCGTCGCGCCGCTGGCGACCGTCCAGGTCTGCGGCGCGCCGACGCCGATGTTGGAGTTGATGGTCGATGACTGATTCGCGGTGATGCCCTGCAGTGCGGCGCCGTTGATCGTCAGCTTGTTGCCGGTGATCGTGTACGCGGGGCTGTTGGCGGCGAAGGTGACCGAGCCGACCGTCTCGTCGCTGGTCAGCGTCACCGTCGTGGTGCCGGTGCCCGCGCCCGTGCCGAACGTCGCGTTGTCCGGATTGGTGCTGTTCCACGTCTGGTTCGTCGTGCCGTCGAACCAGTTCGCGGTCGCCTCATCCCAGTTGCCGCTGATGTTCGAGGGATTGGGCCCGGCGCCGGCGTTGCCGTCCCAGGTCAGGTTGCGGGGTGTGCCGGTGGTGCTGGGGGGCGAAATGTCCAGTGCGAAGTTGTCGAACTTGGACGTCTGCGCGGCGCCCGTGCTGTACGACCAGAGCGCGCCGCTGTGGGTCAGGGCGGTGTTGGTGTACTGCGTGTCGATCGCTTGCCCCGAGAGCGTCAGAGCGCCGCTCGTCGGGTCGGCAAAGCTCGTCCCGTCGTCGCGCGTGTACAGCGACCAGATGTTGAGAGACGGGTCGTACGTGACCTTCACGCTGTAGTAATCCGTCTTGGCGTCCTGCGTCGAGAGCTTGACGATGTCCGATTGCGTCGTGATGCCGCCGGTGAACTTCACGAGGCGAATCGGGTCCGGCGAACCGGAGTTGCCGATGGCGACGGCGTAGCCGCTGGCGCTGGTGAAGTTGCTGCCGGTCGCGCCCAGAACGACCGCCGCGCCGTACAGCCCGGTGGTGCTGAACCCGGACGGCGCGTTGCGAATGTCCTGCATGTTCAGCGTCCAGGTCAGGACGTTGCCGGTGTTCAGCGCCAGGTTGTTATTGAACCCGGTGTAGGCGGAAGTCGGAGTGCTGGTGTAGACGATGCCGTTGGCTTGGGCGGTGGCGCTGGAGTCGTTGGTCAGCGTCAGCAGGTTCGGATCGCTGGGGACGCCGTTGAACGTCGCGCCGACGTCCGCGGCGCCGTCGCCTGCGGTCACCGCGGTCGTGTACGTGTACGTCCCGGTGTTGATCCCGGTCCGGTTGAAGTTGTCCGAATAAGCCGTCGTCGCCATCGCGATCTGCCCGGCGGCGCCGCAGGCGCCAAGTGCGGCGGCGACCGCCACCGACATTTTCCGCTTCGAAGAACGCTTCATCTCTCGACTCCCGCCCCGATATCGGGGCTGTCCAGTGAAATATGGCCTGTGCCCGTGATCCGCTGCTGGCCCGATTGCCAGGCGGACGCGTCACACCCTGGCGCGATCACGTCAGCGCGGCGCGAAGCTCTCGCTTGCGCCGTGCGAACGCGCCCTTTTGCGCGCCGAAGCACTGCCGACGCCTTCAATCTTCGCCACGCGTGCGCATGACAAGCCGACGCGCGCGGCGGGAACGAAGGCCGCAGGCTAGGGTGCCGATCGTCGAACAGCCGACGGTCCGGGACGTTTCACACTGCTCCAAAAGTCCAAGTTGGTTTGAAACCTCGTGCGGTACCGTAACGGATTTGAACTGCCGCCCTCCAACACGCACGCGACAATTACGGGGCGCCCTCCGCCCTTTGCCTCCGGTACCGACAACCGCCCAAATATACTGAGAGGATCATTAACTGCAATTGTTTTCCCTTGCTATGCCACGCATTCCACGACCTGTCCACCGAACCCGGCCACAAACGCCACCTTCGCTCCGTAAGCCTTTCCACACAACCCCGTCAGCCGCTCCACCTTTCCCATTTCCGCGCCCATTTCCGCCCGGGCATACGCCCGTCGCCTCATGAGAATCTCGCGGCGACGAGCGTCTGATCGTCGTCCGGCTTTCTCGCCCCCGCGAATGCCCGCGTCACCTCGCAGATCCTTTCCACCGCGCGCTCGGCCGTCTGGCACGGACGCAGGGCGGCGTCGAGCGGTTCCAGCCCCATCATGTTGCCCGCCGCGTCACGGGCCTCGGTGATGCCGTCTGTATACAGCACCAGCAGATCGCCCGCCTCGAAGCGGATCCGCGACTCGTCGTAGCGCTCATCCGGATCGATCCCCAGCGGCAGCCCGCCCGCGTCGCCGCAGGCGATCTCGATGATCCCGCTCTTTCCCCGCCGCACCCGCGGCATCGGATGCCCGGCGCACGCGAAGATCATCTCGCGCCTCTCGGGATCGAGGATCCCGTAGAACGCCGTCACGAAAGTCCCGTTCCCGTTCGTGTAGCGCGCGGTCAGGTGGCGATTGACGAAGGTCATCAGCGCGCTGGGCGGGGCGGGCGGGCCGTGGTGCGTGTGCGCGATCGAGTGCGTCACCGCCATCACCACCGCCGCCGGCGTCCCGTGGCCCGACACGTCCGCGATCAGGATTCCCCACTTGCCGTCGTCCATCGGGAAGAAGTCGTAGTAGTCGCCGCCGGCACGCTGGCTCGTCTGATAGAACGTCGCCAGCTCCACGCCCTGGATCTTCGGCAGCTCGCGCGGGAGCAGCGAGCGCTGGATGTCGCCGACGACTTTCAGCTCACGATCCACCTGCTCGT